>NZ_CP123990.1:2413333-2715000 GCF_029919115.1 Variovorax paradoxus | reverse complement strand
GCAGGCCCACGCCGACGAAGGACTGCACATGGCTGCGCAAACGGCTCGGCGCCGCCGGCTTCAGCCGCATGCACGCCAGGATGCCGCCCACCATCAGCTCCCAGAAGCGCGAAGCCGGCGAATAGAAAGCCGCCGTGCGAAACGGATGGATCGTGAGCACATTGACCAGGAACGACACCACCGCAATCGCCAGGATCACGCGGATCATCGGCCAGCGGCGGCGCCAGGCCACACCCAGCAGCACCGGCCAGAAAATGTAGAACTGCTCCTCGATACCCAACGACCACAGATGCAGCAGCGGCTTGGTTTCGGCGGCCGAATCGAAATAACCCGCGTCGGCCCAGAACACGAAATTGGCAAAGAAGGCCGCACCGCCCGTCACCTGCTTGCCCAGTTGCGCAAACTCGTCGGACAGCAGCATGTACCAGCCGAAGCACAAGGTAGCCAAGAGCACCAGGATGAGCGCCGGGAAAATGCGCCTGATGCGCCGTGCGTAGAAGTCGCGGTAGCTGAAATCGCCCGCCACCTGGCTCTGCAGGAGAATGGTCGAGATCAGGAAGCCCGAGATCACGAAGAAGATGTCCACACCGATGAAACCGCCGGGCAGCACGCCGGGAAAGGCGTGATAGATCACCACGGAGGCCACGGCAATGGCACGCAGGCCGTCTATGTCCGGTCGGTACTTGGGATGCAGCATCTAGTCGGGTCGTTGAACGCGTGTGGCGGTTCTGATTATTTTTGGGAGCCTACGCCGCCGACCCGGCAGCATGAGGAAGACCGCGCTCCTGGGCCAGCCATTCGAGCACCGGCATGGCGCCGGGCAGCACGGGCGTCACATCCAGCGGCAGCTGCTGCCAACGCATTTCCTGCCCTTCGCACATTTCGAACTCGCCGCTCCACGCCGTGACCTTGCACCAATGCAGCCGCACCAGCGCGTGCGGATAGTCGTGCTCAGTGACCTTCCAGACCTCTGCCCCCGCGATGGTGATGCCGAGCTCTTCCTGCAGTTCTCGCCGCAGCGCTTGCTCGACCGTTTCGCCGGCCTCGATCTTGCCGCCCGGAAACTCCCAGAAGCCGGCGTATGCCTTGCCTGCCGGACGGGTCGACAGCAGCAGCGCGTCGTCGGCCGAACGGATCAGCACGCCGACAGCCACCTCGGTGTGCTTGCGGCCCTGTGGTTGCGGCTGTGCGCTCATGCGCCGGCCCGCCCGGCGTAGTCGCGCGCAAACTGGTAGGCGACGCGACCGCTGCGTGAACCGCGCTCGAGTGCCCACACCAGCGCCTCGGGCCGCGCCGCCTCGATCGCCGCCTGACCAACGCCAAAGGACGAGAGCCACTGCGCAACGATGGCCAGGTATTCGTTCTGGCTGAACGGATAGAAGCTGACCCACAGGCCGAAGCGCTCCGACAGCGAGATCTTCTCTTCGATCACCTCGCCGGGGTGCACTTCGCCGTCCTCGGTGTGGGTGTACGAAAGGTTGTCCTTCATGTATTCGGGCAACAGGTGGCGCCGGTTGCTGGTCGCATAGATCAGCACGTTGGGCGTGGCCGCCGCAATCGAGCCATCGAGAATCGACTTCAGCGCCTTGTAGCCCGGCTCGCCTTCGTCAAAGCTCAGGTCGTCGCTGAACACGATGAATTTCTCGGGCCGCTGCGACACCACCTCGACGATGTCCGGCAGGTCGGTCAGTTCGGCCTTGTCGACTTCGATCAGGCGCAGCCCCTGCGGTGCATAGGCCTGCAGGCAGGCGCGAATGAGCGACGACTTGCCCGTGCCGCGCGCGCCGGTCAGCAGCACGTTGTTGGCCGGCTTGCCTTCGACGAACTGGCGCGTGTTGCGCTCGATCTTTTCCTTCTGGATGTCGATTTCCTTGAGCGAATCGAGCGCCATTGCGGCCACATGCTTCACCGGCTCGAGCACGCCATGGCCCGAGCTGCGGCGCCGATAGCGCCAAGCGATCGACGCGTTCCAGTCGGCAGGTGCAGCCAGCGGCTGCGGCAAGATCGATTCGATGCGGCCGATCAGCTGCTCGGCGCGCTCGATCAGCTTCTGGAACTGCTCATTCATGACCTGTAGTCGGCGTTGATGGTCACGTAGTCGTGGCTCAGGTCGCAGGTCCACACCGTTTCGCTCGCGTTGCCGCGGCCCAGGCCGATGCGCACCGTGATCTCGCTCTGCTTCATCACGCGTTGGCCGTCTTCCTCGCGGTACGACGGATTGCGCCCGCCCTTCACCGCGACGTGCACGTCGTCCAGGAACAGGTCGATGCCGGTCTGGTCGAGATCGGCAATGCCGGCGTAGCCCACGGCCGCCAGGATGCGGCCCAGGTTCGGGTCGCTCGCAAAGAAAGCCGTCTTGACCAGCGGCGAATGCGCCACGGCATAGGCCACTTGCTTGCATTCTTCCGGATTGCGGCCGCCATCGACCTGGATGGTGATGAACTTGGTGGCACCTTCGCCGTCGCGCACGATGGCCTGCGCCAGCTTGCGTGCCACGTCCTGCATGGCGGCCACAAGTGCCTGGCCCTCTGCCGATTCGAGCGAGGTGATGGTTGCGTGCGCGGCCTTCTGCGTGGCGATGACCACGAAGGAGTCGTTGGTCGAGGTGTCGCCGTCGATGGTCACGCGGTTGAACGAGGCATCGGCCAAGCGCTTGGCCAGCGGCTGGATCAACGACGGATCGATCTTCGCGTCGGTGGCCATGAAGCCCAGCATGGTGGCCATGTTCGGGCGGATCATGCCGGCGCCCTTGCTGATGCCGGTGATGGTGACCGTGGCGCCGCCGACCTGAATCTGCTGGCTGAAGGCCTTCGGAATCGTGTCGGTAGTCATGATGCCTTCGGCAGCACGCGCCCAGTGGTTCTCCGAGGCGTCGGCCAGCGCGGCGGGCAGGCCGGCTTCGATGCGGTCCACCGGCAGCGGCTCCATGATCACGCCGGTCGAGAACGGCAGGATCTGCTCGGGTGCGATTTCGAGGTGGCGCGCCAGTGCGATGCAGGTGGAGCGCGTGCGCATCAAGCCGTCTTCGCCGGTGCCGGCATTCGCGTTGCCGGTGTTGATGACCATCGCGCGAATGCCGTAGTTGGCCGCCAGATGGTCTCGGCAGACCTGCACCGGCGCCGCGCAGAAGCGGTTCTGGGTAAACACGCCTCCAACCGCCGAGCCTTCGTCGATCAGCACGACGGTCAGGTCCTTGCGGTTGGCCTTGCGCACACCCGCTTCGGCCACGCCGATGCGGACGCCGGGCACCGCGAACAAGGCGGCAGGATCAGGAGCGGACAGGTTCACGGGCATGGAGGTTTCTCTTCCGGAGGTTCTGGGTCAGCTGAGCTTGCCGTGGCACTGCTTGTACTTCTTGCCACTGCCGCAAGGGCACGGGTCGTTGCGGCCGACGCGCGCAAAGGCAGCCGCCTCGGCGCTGAGCGTGCCAAGGCCCAAGCCGGCAGCCGCGATGCGGCGCTGGTTTTCTTCGTCGAGCCGAACCTCGACTTCGCCGGTTTCGGTCGGCGCGCTGTAGGTGATGTTCGAGACGTTTTCGCCGCGGCTCTCGAGCGCATCCGCCGCCTGCTCGAGTTGCTCGCCCGACTGCACGCGCACCGTCATGAGCTGGCGGGTGACTTCGTTCTTGACCGAATCGAGCAGCTGGCCGAAGAGCTCGAAGGCTTCGCGCTTGTACTCTTGCTTGGGCTGCTTTTGCGCATAGCCGCGCAGGTGGATGCCCTGGCGCAGGTAGTCGAGCGAAGCCAGGTGCTCGCGCCAGTGCGTGTCGATGCTCTGCAGCAGCACCATGCGCTCGAACTGGGTGAAGTTCTCCTGGCCGATCAGCGCCACCTTGGCGTCGAAGGTGTCGTTGGCGGCCTTCACCACCTTTTCGACGATGTCTTCGTCGCTCACGGCCTCGGCGGCCTCGACTTCGCTCTTCAGGGGCATGTCGATGCCCCATTCGCTGAAGAGCGTCTTCTCCAGGCCCGCCAGGTCCCACTGCTCCTCGACCGATTCGGCCGGCACGTACTGGCGCACCAGGTCGACAAAGCAGCCCTCGCGCAGCGCCGCGATCTGCGCCGTCAGGTCGGCCGCGTCGAGAATGTCGTTGCGCTGCTGGTAGATCACCTTGCGCTGGTCGTTCGACACGTCGTCGTATTCGAGCAGCTGCTTGCGGATGTCGAAGTTGCGCGCCTCGACCTTGCGCTGCGCGCTTTCGATGCTGCGCGTGACAATGCCCGCTTCGATGGCTTCGCCGTCGGGCATCTTCAGGCGATCCATGATCGCCTTCACGCGGTCGCCCGCAAAGATGCGCATCAGCGGATCGTCCAGGCTCAGGTAGAAGCGCGAAGAACCCGGGTCGCCCTGGCGGCCCGAACGGCCGCGCAGCTGGTTGTCGATGCGGCGCGACTCATGGCGCTCGGTCGCGATGATGCGCAAGCCGCCCAGCGACTTGACGAATTCATGGTCCTTGGTCCACTCGGCGCGGATGCGTGCCACTTCGGCCTGCTTGGCAGCTTCGTCGAGCGACTCGTCCTGCTCGACCGCCTCGATCATCTTCTCGATGTTGCCGCCCAGCACGATGTCGGTACCGCGGCCCGCCATGTTGGTCGCGATGGTGATCATCTTCGTGCGGCCGGCCTGCGCCACGATGTCCGCTTCGCGCGCATGCTGCTTGGCGTTGAGCACCTGGTGCGGGAGCCCCGCCTTGGTGAGCAGGCCGTCGATGATTTCGGAGTTCTCGATCGACGAGGTGCCCACCAGCACCGGCTGGCCGCGCTCGTAGCACTCGCGGATGTCCTGAATGGCCGCTTCGTACTTTTCGCGCGTGGTCTTGTAGACGCGGTCGAGCTGGTCTTCGCGCTTGCTGATGCGGTTCGGCGGAATGATGACCGTCTCGAGACCGTAGATTTCCTGGAACTCGTAGGCCTCGGTGTCGGCCGTGCCGGTCATGCCGGCCAGCTTGTTGTACAGGCGGAAGTAGTTCTGGAAGGTGATCGAGGCGAGCGTCTGGTTCTCGGCCTGGATCTGCACGCCTTCCTTGGCTTCGACGGCCTGGTGCAAGCCGTCGCTCCAGCGGCGGCCCGTCATCAGGCGGCCAGTGAATTCGTCGACGATGACCACTTCGCCCTGCTGCACCACGTAATGCTGGTCGCGGTGGTACAGGTGCCGTGCGCGCAGCGCGGCGTTCAGGTGGTGCATCAGCGTGATGTTCGCCGGGTCGTAGAGCGAGGCGCCTTCGGGCAGCAGCTTGAATTCGCTCAGCAGCTGCTCGGCCTTCTCGTGGCCGTCTTCGGTCAGGAACACCTGGTGGGTCTTCTCGTCGACCGTGAAGTCGCCCGGCACCGTGACGCCCTCGCCCGTGCGCGGATCGGCTTCGCCTTCCTGCTTGGTCAGCAGGGGCACCACCTTGTTGATGGCCAGGTAGAGCTCGGTGTGGTCTTCGGCCTGGCCGCTGATGATCAGCGGCGTGCGGGCCTCGTCGATCAGGATGGAGTCCACCTCGTCGACGATGGCGTAGTTCAGCGTGCGCTGAACCCGGTCGCCCGGCTCGTACACCATGTTGTCGCGCAGGTAGTCGAAGCCGTATTCGTTGTTGGTGCCGTACGTGATGTCGCTCGCGTAGGCCTGCTGCTTTTCCTCGCGCGGCATCTGCGGCAGGTTGATGCCCACCGTAAGACCCAGGAAGTTGTACAGGCGGCCCATCCACTGGGCGTCGCGGTTGGCGAGGTAGTCGTTCACCGTGACCACGTGCACGCCGTTGCCCGACAGGGCATTCAGGTACACCGGCAGCGTGGCTGTCAGGGTCTTGCCTTCGCCGGTGCGCATTTCGGCGATCTTGCCGTTGTGAAGCGCCATGCCGCCGAGCAGCTGCACGTCGAAATGGCGCATCTTCATGACGCGCTTGGAGCCTTCGCGCACCGTGGCAAAAGCTTCGGGCAGCAGGGCATCGAGGGTTTCGCCCTTGGCGATGCGGTCCTTGAATTCCTGGGTCTTGGCGCGCAGCCCGTCGTCGGTGAGCTTCTCGAATTCGGGTTCCAGCGCATTGATGCGCTCCACCGTCTTGCGATACTGCTTGAGGAGCCGGTCGTTGCGACTGCCGAAAATCTGGGTCAGGAAGTTGGTTGCCATTGGCGTGGAGATGGGCGTGCACCTGACACAACAGGCACTGCGACCGGATTCCCTAAGATATGGTGAAAGCAGTTGGGCGCGCCTTCTTCGAATGCAAGCCTCGAAAGCAAGCGGCTCAGACCGGATCTGCCGGCGCAAGCGTCGGCAAACCGGGCATTTTAGCTGCCCTTGTTCCACCCTCCGGATTACCCATGAATCGCCGCTCCGTCCCGCCCGTCACGCTGCACCAGGCCGCCGAAGGTTCGCCGACCCTGGCGAGCCTGATTGCGCGCGCGCGCGACTCCGGCGACCGGCTCCGGGCCGTGGAGGGATTGATCCCGCCGGCCATGCGCCCGGCCGTGCAGGCTGGCCCGGCCGAAGGGGACGTGTGGTGCCTGCTGGTCAACGGCAGCGCCGCGGCCGCCAAGTTGCGCCAGCTGGCGCCCATGCTGGTCACCCGGCTGCGAAACCGGGGCTGGGACGTGAACACGATCCGGATCAAGGTCCAATCCGGGCGCTGAAAGAAAAAGGCGGCCGACCGGGCCCACGGCCCCCGGCCATCTCTATCCCGTCTATTGCGGCTGAAGCCCGATGTCGTGCGCCACCTTCTGCCAGCGCTCGGCCTCCGCACGCATGAAAGCACGCAGCTCGCCCGTGGTGGAACCCTTCAGTTGCACGCCGAGCGACGTCATGCGCTCCCTCACCGATGGATGGTCCAGCGCAGCGATGGCTTCGCGCCGCAGCCGCTCGATCACTTCCAGTGGCGTGGTGGCGGGCGCCACCAGTGCCCACCACTGGTCGATCTCCATCCCCTTGAGTCCGCTTTCCGCCAGCGCGGGCACCTCCTTGAGCCCCGGAAGGCTCACCCGTTGCGCGCTCGTCACCAAAAGCGGGCGGATCCGGTTGGCACCCATCAGGCTGGAGCCGCTGGCCAGCGTCGCGAAGTGCCCGCCCACCGTGCCCGCCGCCACATCGGTAAGGGCTGGCGCCGATCCGCGGTACGGAACCATGTTGAACTTGATCTTGGTGCGGCTCGCCAGCAGCTCGGCCGCCAAATGGCTCACCGTGCCGGCTCCGCTGTGCGCAATGGCCGGCGGCATCGGCCGGGCAGCAGCCGTCTTGACGAAGGTCTTGAAGTCGCGGCTGTCGTCGTCCATGCCCACAAAGAAGACGAGCGGGGAGGTGCCGATCATCGTCACCGGCGTGAAGTCGCGCAGCAGGTCGTAGGGCAACCGTGCAGTCACAGCGGGCGCGATGGCGTGCGGCAGCTCGACAATGGCCAGCGTGTAGCCGTCGGGCGTTGCCTTGGCGGCCGCCTCGGTGCCGATCTGGCCGGCCGCCCCGGGCCGGTTGTCGACGATCACCGTGCTGCCGAGCGTCTGGCTCATGCGCTGCGCCATGGCGCGCGCGATGGCGTCGGTGCTCCCGCCCGCCGCCCACGGCACGATCAGTTTGATGGGCTTGTCGGGATAGGCCGCCCAGGCGCGCTGCGCCGTGGCGCCGAAGAGAGCGGCCGAACCGGCAGCCAGGAAGGCGCGGCGTTGAATTGCTTGCATGGTTTCGATTCCTTTGGGTAACTAGGGAGCTCAGGCGGTCTCGTCCGGCCAGCTCGGGTCGCGCGAGGCGTTGGCGGTCAGCATCAGCACCACGTGGGCGTCGCCTGCAATGGCGCCGCGTTCGCGCAACTGGCGCACGGCGTCCAGTCCGCCCGCGGCGCAGAGCTCGGCACTCACGCCGGCCGCCGTGAGCTTCTGCCGCGCGGCGCGGGCCTGGTCGTCGCTGACCACCACCGCGCCTCCCCCAGAGGCAGTGGCGGCCTGCCACTGCAAGAAGGTCACGGTCGATCCCGCGGTCGAAAACTGCGCGGTGTGGCCGGGATACGCGCCGTTGAGTGCGCCGCCGGCCAGCACGCGCGAGAGGCGCGCAAAAGGCTCCACCAGCCAGAGCCGCGGCAGGCGCGCGATGCGCCCGGCAGCCAGCAGGTCGCGAAAGCCCGCGTAGATGCCCCAGGCGAGGTCGCCGCGCGCCGTCGGAATCACGATGTGATCGGGCAGGCCGCCATCGTTCAGGCACTCCAGGGCGATGGGCTTGTAGCCCTCGATCGCCAGCGGCGCGCTGCCCAATGCGGGCAGGCGGTAGTTCGTCAGCGCGAAATAGCCCGGATGTTGTGAGCGCTCACGCACGAATGCCCAGCGGCCGGCGTTGTCGGCGAAGGTGTAGCGCCGGGCACCGAGGGCGTCGAGCTGCCGTGCATAGGCGGCCGGCAGGCCTTCGTAGGTTGCCACTTCGCAGCCCAGGCCCGAAGCCCAGGCGTAGTGCGCCGCGGAAATCGCGGCATTGCCCGACGAGGCCAGCACCAGCGTGTGGGCACCGAAGTCCAGCGCCTGGGCCACGCCCACGGCCGTCATGCGGTCCTTGTGCGAGCCGGTGGGGTTGGACGATTCGTCCTTGAGCGCAAGGCACGCCACGCCGAACTCGCGCGCCAGCTCCGGCATCTCCAGCAGCGGCGTGCCGCCCTCGCCCAGCGTGAACCCTGGTACGTAGGGCATGGGCAGCGGGCTGCCGCTGTCGGGCAGGTAGCTGGCGCGCAAGCCGGCATGGACGCCCGTGGCACGGCAGGCGGGGCAGCCGTCGTTCGCCAGCGCAAGCGGATACGGCGCATCGCAGCGCAGGCACCGAAAGCCCTGCAAGTGGGGGTTTCTGACCGGTTGGGGCGGGCGGATGCGCGCAGGGCCCGCCAGATCGGCCAACGGATCTGGTGGCGGGGCGAACTTGAAGTGCATTACGGGCGCAGGCATGTTCACAGGTGGTATCGAGGTGGAAGTCGTGCCTAAATCTTAGGCATCTGCAAATAAAATCATCTAGCTTGAAATACTCAAGCGATAAGAAAACTTATCGATGCGCTTCACCGAAATAGAGACCTTCCGCGCCCTGATGCGCGCCGGCTCCACCCGCAAGGCCGCGGCGCTGCTGCATGTGACCCAGCCAGCCATCAGCCAGTCGCTCAAGCGGCTCGAGGCGCAGGCCGGCATGGTCCTTTTCCAGCGCACGGGCGGTCGGCTGGTGCCCACGCCCGAGGCGCGCGCACTGTGGACGGAGGTGGAGCGCGTGTTCATCGGCATGGAAGCCATAGAGCACCGCATGCGCAGCCTGCGCGACTTCGGCACCAACCAGCTCGAACTCAGTTGCTATCCGGCTTTTGGGCTCGGCTTCATGCCGCGTGCACTGGAACGCCTGAAGGAACAGCGCGGTGACAGCCCCTGGCCGCAGGTTTCGTTGCAGGTGCTCAGTTCCAAGGACGTGCGCGACCGCGTGGCCAAGGGCATTTCAGACTTCGGCCTGATGGCCGATGAACTGTCGCTCGAAGGCATCGACCACTCGACCTTCGCACGCTTTCCCGGCGTCGTGGTGATGCCGCAGGGCCATGCGCTGGCGCGCTTCAAGCGCATCGAGCCGGAGCAACTCGCGCAAGTGCCTTTCCTGGCCCTGAACCCCGAAGACCCTTCGCACCGCGGCCTCGAAGCCGCGCTTGCCGAGCGCGGCGCAGCGCTGCGGGTGATGGTGCAGACGCCCTACGCGGCCAGCGTGTGCGAAATGGCTTTGCGCGGCCTGGGCGTGGGGCTCGTCAACCCGATCACCGCGCTCGACTACGCTGAACGCGGACTCGTGGTGCGGAGGCTCTCGGTCGATGTGTTCTTTTCGTGCGTGCTGGCCATGCCGGCGGGCAAGGTGCTTTCCACCACCGCGCGCGACTTTCTTTCACTCATGCGCCGGCAGCTGGCGGAAGACGAAAAGCGCATTCAGCGCTACCTGCGCTGATTCGCACCCGCCTCTGCTTACTTCCAGCCGAACTCGTGGTTAAGTCCCACGACAAAGCCGTTCACGCCGCGTGGCCCCGTCCTCGAAGCGCTCACATCCACGCTGATCAGCGGCGTAAGGCTGAAGCGCCCGCCGATGCGCGAAGTCCATACGCCCGATGCACGGCTACGCTCGGCAATGAGCGAAACCTTTTCGTCGAGCGCCCACTCCACCGCCAGTCCGCCGCGCGGCGTGCGTGCGCCCGTGCCCGTGGCCCAGTCGGCGCCGATGTTGGCATGAATTTGCAGGCTGCCCGACGGCCGCCACGTGACGGGCAGCACCAGTTGCCCACCGGCACGGCCGCCGCGCCTGACGTCGAACACAGCTCCAAGTGAAATTGCGGCGCTCAGCGGTGCATCGGCCGCCGGCCCCAAGAAGTTCCATTTGAGCTGCGGCCCGGCGATGACTGTATGAATGCCCTCTGCTGAAAGCCTGTCGAAGCTGAAGCCGAGTTCGACAGGCCCGACGCGACACGACGGGCCGAGGTGCAACCCGGTTACCGGCTCCGGTCCGGTGCGGCCCCACCAGGCTTCGTACTGGCATTGGCCCGCATCGAGCGTGCCGGCATCGTCCACATCGAAATGGCCCCCTGCCCGCGCACCTGCGCTCGCCAGCGCGCAGGCCGCCAACGGAAGCCAGGCGAGCCGGGACCATCCAATCGTTGCCGTGCATCTGTTATTTTTCATCGCCTGCATCCCCGGGGATCGCGCATTCTAGGGACGGCGGAAGTCGCCCCGGCGACGCGGCTGGCGCGCCCGCATTGCCTCAGATCTCGAATTGCGGCTGCAGCTCGCGAATGCGCTTGATCGCCACGCCGGCGGCCGCCGTGCGGGTCTCGACGCCAAGCTTCACGTACACCCTTTCGAGATGCTTCTTGGCCGTGGCGGGGCTGCTGCCGAGGATCTCGCCGATGTCCTTGTTGGTCTTGCCCTTCACCACCCAGTAGAGCACCTCGGCCTCGCGCGCTGTGAGCTTCAGGCTCAGGCTCATGGCCTCGATCACCCCCGTGTCCGAAATCTCGCGCATGACGATCATCCATTCATCGCCGTCGTCGTCCTGCCCGGTCTGCCGGTGCAGGCGCAGGCTGAGACTGCTTGCCCCCTGGGCAATCGAAAGCGCCGGCGGCTCGATGCCCTGTTGCCGGGCATCGGGCGCATGGCGCCGCAGCCATTCCAGTATGGCCGGCGGTGTTTCGGGCGCACGGGTGTCGCAGTAGCGCTGCAGCAGGTCGCGCGCGAGCGCGGTCTGCCAGATCAGCCGGCCTTCGGGCAGGCGCACGGTAATGCTGGCGTAGCCGAAGGCGTCGAGCGCATTGCGCGCCTGCCCGGCCTGGCGCGCGTCCTGCCGGGCGCGGCGGGCGCCCTGCAGGTGCACGTTCATGCGAGCCAGCACTTCCTTGGGCTTGATCGGCTTGGTGACGTAGTCGACCCCGCCCGCTTCGAGTGCGGCCACCAGGTGCTCGGTTTCGGTGAGCCCGGTCATGAACACGATGGGAATGTGCGCCGTCGCGGGATCGGCCTTGAGCCGGCGCGCCACCTCGAAACCGTCGATGCCCGGCATCATCGCGTCGAGCAGCACGATGTCGGGGCGGGCCTGCGCGGCGCGCTGCAGCGCCTGTTCGCCGTTGGTGGCAATGAGCACCGTGTAGCCCGATTCGTCGAGCGCGTCGTGCAGCACCGCAAGGTTGTCGGGCACGTCGTCGACGATCAGCACCAGGTCGCTGTTGGCGCCCTGTTCGCGCAGCGTTTTGGCGAGCGGTGTGGTTTCCATGGGGTTGATGTTCGCCGCGATTTTCAGGCCGCGCTCACGGCCGCGGCAAGCGCACGGCCCATGGCCTCGAACTGGAATTGCCGAGCGAGCACGCGCTGCCCCTCGGTCCATGCCTTGCATTCGGGCTCTTCGGCATCGATCTCGTCGAGCTGGTTCATGATGCCGCGGAAGTAGCCCAGGCTCACGGCTTCGTCGAGCGCACGCAGTCGCGAAAGCGAAGGCGCCTGCACGGCGCGGGGTGCGGCGGCTGGTTGCGGCTTGGCGGCCGTGTCCGTCCATTGCAGGCCGAGCCGCCGCTCGAGCCAATCGAGCAGTTCCGTGTGCCGCACCGGCTTGACGAAGAAATCCTCGGGGGCAATGCCTACGTCGTTCTCCAGCCCCTTGTCGAAGGCATTGGCCGAAACGATGGCCACCGGCGCATCGACCAGTCCCAGCTTGCGCGCACGGCGAATCGTCTCCCAGCCGTCGATGCCCGGCATGGCCAGGTCGACGAACATCGCGTCCGGCCGGTAGCCGGCCGCGATGAGGTCGAGCGCGTCGTGCCCGCTCGCGGCGGTGCGCAGGCCAAAGCCGAGCGGCGCCAGCACATGGCCGAGCAGGTCGCGGTCGGCCTCTTCGTTGTCGACCACCAGCAGTTGCCGGCGGCGCCCTTCGTAGCCGCGCCGCACGCGTTGCGCCGGCGCAGCGCGGCCCAAGGCGCCCGCAGTCTCGTGCACGCGCGGCAGGAAGAGCCGCACGCAGAAGAGCGAGCCCTCCCCAGGCGCGCTGCTCACCTTCATCTCACCGCCCATCAGGTCGGTCAGCATCTTGGCGATGGTGAGGCCCAGCCCCGCACCGGGCGTTGCGGCCGCAGCCGCATCGCCGCGCGTGAAGGGCTCGAAGATGCGTTCGATGTCTTCGGCCGTCATGCCGGGCCCGGTGTCTTCTATTTCGACCGAGGCGAACTCGCGTGCGTATGAAAGCCGCAGCGTCACCTCGCCCGCGGTGGTGAACTTGATCGCGTTGCCCAGCAGGTTGATGAGGATCTGGCAGACCCGTTTTTCGTCGGCGCGCACCACCTCGGGCAAGGCTCCCGTCGTCTCGAAGCGGAAGCGCAGGCCCTTCTCCGCCGCCTGCAGCTCGAACATGTCGGCCAGTTCGCGCAGGGTGTCGGCGAAGCGCATGGGCCTCGCATGCAGCGTGAGCTTGCCGGCCTCGATGTGCGCAATGGCGAGCGTGCCCTCGATGAGCGACAGCAGATGCTCGCCGCCGCGCTTGATCACCGCCACCGCCTGCTGGCGGTGCGGCGGCACCGATGCGTCTTCGCCCATGAGCTGCGCATAACCAAGAATGCTGTTGAGCGGCGTGCGCAGCTCGTGGCTGATGGCGCTGATGTAGCGGCTCTTGGCCTGGTTGGCCTGGTCGGCGGCGCGGCGGGCCTCTTCGGCCGCGAGCTTGGCCTGCTCGGCGACTTCGCGCGCCTCTTCCGCAGTCTGCTTGGCCGACTGCAGCGCACGGTCGGTGGCACGGTGCAGTTCGATCTCGCGCATCAGCAAGTGGGTCTGGCGGTTCGATTCTTCTTGCGCCACCTTGCGGCTCTGGTGCGCCAGCACCAGCCACCAGGCCACCACACCCGCAATCACGAGCAGCGCCATGTACGCCTTGAGAAAGCCCGAGCGCAGCGACGAGCGCTGCACACCTGCCAGCGCCTCGGCGAGCTCCGATTGCGATGCGAGCTGCAGGGCGCTTTCGCCCAGCGCACGCAGCTCCTGCTGGTAGAGCACGCCGAACACCACCGCCAGCACCGGCACGATGATCAGCATCAGCAGCAGGAAGTGTCCGAGCCCCGTGTCCAGATAGCGCCAACTGAGGCGCGGCAGCAGCCAGCGCAGCACCGACGACCACTGAGACGAAAGGCTCGCATGCGGCTTGCACAGATCGCCGCAGCGCGCATCGAGCGTGCAGCACAGCGAGCAGATCGCCCCTTGGTAGGCCGGGCAATGAGCCATGTCCGGGCCCTCGTATTCGCGCTCGCAGATCACGCAGTGCTGCACCTTGAGGCGCTGGTAGCTGCCATCGGCACCGCGCTCGTCCACATCGTTCTCGACGCGCGCCCAGCGAACCGCACGCGGGCCCTCGGCCGGGGCAAAGGCGACCGGGCCATTGCCGACCGAACCCCGCGCCAGGTAGTACTTGCCGCCGGTCGCCCAGGCAATCAGCGGCGAAACGACCAGTGCCGTGCCGAGCGCGATGAGTGCCGAAAAGGCTTGTGCCAGCGGCCCGAAGACGCCGAGGTGCGCGGTAATGGAAAGCAGCGAAGCCAGCGCCATCGCGCCGACGCCCACGGGGTTGATGTCCCACAAGTGCGCCCGCTTGAACTCGATGCCCGGCGGCGAAAGGCCCAGCGGCTTGTTGATGACCAGGTCGGCCACCACGGCCATCATCCAGGCGATGGCGATGTTGGCGAACAGCCCGAGCACGTCGCCCAGCGCCTCGAACACGTTCATCTCCATCAGCATGAAGGCGATGAGCGCGTTGAACACCACCCAGACCACCCGCCCCGGGTGGCTGTGCGCCACGCGCGAGAAGAAGTTGCTCCACGCCAGCGAGCCCGCGTAGGCGTTGGTCACGTTGATCTTGAGCTGAGAAATCACCACGAACAGCGCGGTCGCGGCCACAGCCCAGCCGTAGTTCGGAAACACGTATTCATAGGCCGCCAGGTACATCTGGTTGGGATCGACCGCGCGCTCGACCGGCACCATGTGCGTGATGGCCAGGTAGGCCAACAGCGCGCCGCCCAGCATCTTGAGCACCCCCAGCACCACCCAGCCAGGCCCGCCGGCCAGCACGCCCGCCCACCAGCGCCGGGCGCTCACAGCCGTGCGCGCGGGCATGAAGCGCAGGTAGTCGGCCTGCTCCCCCATTTGGGTGATCAACGCAATGCCGACCGTCAGTGCAGCGCCAAACAGGTGCAGATCGAAGCCCTTAGCACCCGCCTTCACACCGTTGTAGTGCACGATGCCCGCGAATGCACCAGGATCGCGCACCAGCACGAAGACGAAAGGCACCACCAGCATCACCAGCCACAGCGGCTGGGTCCACAGCTGCAGCCGGCTGATGGCCGATACCCCGTGGGTGACCAGCGGAATCACCACCAGCGCACACACCAGGTAGCCCCAGACGGGCGGCACGCCCAGCGCCAGCTCCAGCGCATAGGCCATCACCGCCGCCTCGAGCGCAAAGAAGATGAACGTGAACGAGGCGTAGATCAGCGAGGTGAGTGTGGAGCCGATATAGCCGAAGCCCGCGCCCCGCGTGAGCAGGTCCATGTCGACGCCGTAGCGCGCGGCGTACACGCTGATGGGCAGGCCCGCCAGAAAGATGATGAGCCCGGTGGCAACGATGGCCCAGAACGCGTTGGCAAAGCCGTACTGCACCAGCAGCGTGGCGCCCACCGCCTCCAAGATGAGGAACGACGCCGCGCCGAAGGCCGTGTTGGCCACCCGCCATTCGGACCATTTGCGAAAGCGCTGCGGCGTGTAGCGCAGCGCGTAGTCCTCGAGCGTTTCGCTCGCCACCCAGCTGTTGTAGTCGCGCCGCACCTTGACGATGCGCTGCGGCGCGTCGTCGGGGCTGGTGGAAGTCTCGGCGGGGTTCACACCGTTTCGGTGCAGCTTTCGTGCCATCCATACGTCTTTTGGCGAACAGCGGCACGACTGTTGCAAAGCCGAAGCCTGCCCAATAATGGCCGACCTCCACGCACCCGACGCCGCCCCCTCATGGAACTGACCCCGCGCGAAAAAGACAAGCTGCTGATCTTCACCGCAGCTTTGCTGGCCGAACGCCGCAAGGCGCGGGGCCTGAAGCTCAACTACCCCGAAGCCGTCGCGCTGATTTCCGCCGCCGTGATGGAAGGTGCCCGCGACGGAAAGAGCGTTGCGGCGCTCATGAGCGAGGGCCGCACCGTGCTCACCCGCGCCGACGTGATGGACGGCATCGCCGAGATGATCCCGGACATCCAGGTGGAAGCCACCTTCCCTGACGGCACCAAGCTGGTCACCGTCCACCAACCCATCGTCTGACTCTTTTCCAGAACAAGAAAGCCCTGTCATGCGCCACAACGTTTCCAAGACCCTTGCCCTCATTGCGATGCTGCTGCCCCTCGCGGCCAGCGCCCACACCGGCGCCGACGGCGGCGTGCACCACGGCTTTGCCACCGGTTTTCTGCACCCGCTGACCGGCGCCGATCACCTGGCAGCCATGGTGGCAGTCGGCCTTTGGAGTGCGTTGGCCGCGCGCCGCGCCTGGCCCGATCTGCTGTGGGCACCGCTGGCTTTCGCGGGCATGCTGCTCGCGGGCGCGCAGATGGGACTGGCGGGCGTGCAGCTGCCGGCGGTCGAACCGATGATTGCGGCCTCGCTGCTGGTGCTGGGCCTGCTGGTTGCAACGCGCACCCACCTGCCGGCCGCGGCAGCCGCGGCGGTGGTAGGCGTGTTCGCCATCTTCCACGGCGTGGCGCACGGGCACGAACTCGCGAGCGAGCAAGGCGCCGCGCTGACGCTGGCGGGCATGGTGGGCGCCACCGTGCTGCTGCACCTGGCGGGCATCGGGCTCGGCTGGGCACTGCGCCATGCCAATGCCTGGCTGCCGCGCGTGACAGGCGCCGCGGTGGTGGCGCTGGGCGCGACGCTGCTCTCGCAGGCCGTCTGAAAAGGCGCCGCGACACCATGATTCCCGGCGAACTTTTTACCGACGAGGGCGAGCACACGCTCAACCCCGGCCGCCGCACGCTCACGCTGGTGGTGCAGAACACCGCCGACCGGCCGATCCAGGTCGGTTCGCACTATCACTTTGCCGAGACCAACGGCGCGCTCGGCTTCGACCGCGAGGCCGCGCGCGGCATGCGGCTGAACATCGCCTCGGGCGCGGCGGTGCGCTTCGAACCGGGCCAGCAGCGCACGGTCGAGCTGGTCGACTTTTCGGGCGACCGCGTCGTCTACGGCTTTCGCGGCCTCGTTCAAGGAAAGCTCTAAGCCATGGCAACGATTGGAAGGCGTGCATACGCCGAGATATTCGGCCCGACCGTGGGCGACCGGGTACGTCTTGCGGACACCGACCTGCTGATCGAGGTCGAGGCCGACTACACGCTGCGCGCCGGCGGCTACGGCGAAGAGGTGAAGTTCGGCGGCGGCAAGACCATTCGCGACGGCATGGCGCAGTCGCAGCGCACGCGCGACGGCAAAGGCAGCGGACCAACCGCCGGCGGCGCCGTCGACACCGTGCTGACCAATGCGCTGATCCTCGACCACTGGGGCATCGTGAAAGCCGACATCGGCCTGAAGGGCGGCCGCATTGCTGCCATCGGCAAGGCCGGCAACCCCGACGTGCAACCGGGCGTGGACATCGTCATCGGCCCGGGCACCGAGATCATCAGCTGCGAGGGCAACATCGTCACCGCCGGCGGCATCGACAGCCACATCCACTTCATCTGCCCGCAGCAGATCGAGGAAGCGCTGGCTTCCGGCGTGACCACCATGCTCGGCGGCGGCACGGGCCCGGCCACCGGCACTTTCGCGACCACCGCCACCCCCGGCCCCTGGCACATCGAGCGCATGCTGCAGGCGGCGGATGCATTCCCCATGAACCTGGGCTTCCTGGGCAAGGGCAACGCCAGCCTGCCCGATGCGCTGCACGAGCAGATCGACGCCGGCGTCATAGGCCTGAAGCTGCACGAAGACTGGGGCACCACGCCCTCGGCCATCAGCAACTGCCTGGACGTGGCCGACGCCACCGACACGCAGGTGGCGATCCACAGCGACACGCTCAACGAATCGGGCTTTGTCGAGAACACCATCGCCGCCGTGGGCGGCCGCTCGATCTGCGCCTTTCATACCGAAGGCGCCGGCGGCGGGCATGCGCCGGACATCCTGCGCGTGGTGGGCGAAGAGAACTTTCTGCCCTCTTCCACCAACCCCACCATGCCCTACACCGTGAACACGCTCGACGAACACGTCGACATGCTCATGGTGTGCCACCACCTGGACGCCGGCATTGCCGAAGACCTGGCCTTTGCCGAGTCGCGCATCCGCAAGGAGACCATTGCCGCCGAAGACGTGCTGCACGACCTGGGCGCCATCAGCATGTTCAGCTCCGACAGCCAGGCCATGGGCCGTGTGGGCGAGGTGGTGCTGCGCTGCTGGCAAACGGCGCACAAGATGAAGCTGCAGCGCGGCAAGCTGCCGCAGGACAACGAGCGCAACGACAACTTCCGCGCCAAGCGCTACGTGGCCAAGTACACAATCAACCCCGCCATTGCGCACGGCATTGCGCACGAGGTGGGCTCGCTCGAAGTCGGCAAGTGGGCCGACATCGTGATCTGGAAACCGGCCTTCTTCGGCGTGAAGCCCTTCACCCTCATCAAGGGCGGCACCATCGCCATGGCCGCCATGGGCGACCCCAACGCGTCCATTCCCACGCCGCAGCCGGTGCACTACCGCCCGATGTTCGGCAGCTACGGCGGCTCGCTGGCCAAAAGCTCGCTGACCTTCGTCTCGCAGGCCGGCCTTGCCGCGGGCATCAAGGAGCGCTACGGCCTGGCCAAGCACCTGAGCGCAGTAAAGAACATCCGCAACGTGCGCAAGAAGGACCTGATCCACAACAGCTACGCGCCGAAGATGGAGATTGATGCGCAGACCTATGCCGTGCGCGCCGATGGGCACCTGCTGACCTGCGACCCGGCGGTGCAGCTGCCGCTGACGCAGCGCTACTTCCTGTTCTGAGCGGCGCCTTCAGGGTCTTGCACAAGAGGCCCGGCGCCCGCTTGACAGGCTGCGTATCCTCGACGGTATCCATCCTGTCGTTTCACGCCTTTGGCGTTCCATTCGCACCATGCTCACCGCCAACAAACTCATGCCCCAGGGCCGCGGCCTTGCGCCCGTGCTGCTGAAGCGCGCCGCCACCATCGAACTCGACTGGGACGTGCGCCAGAAAAGCCGCTTCGACGCCACCGATTCGCAAGGCCGGCAGATCGGCGTGTTCCTGCCGCGCGGCACGGCGGTGCGCGGCGGCGATGTGCTGGTGGCCGAAGACGGCTCGCTGGTCCGCGTCATCGCCGCGCCGCAGCCGGTGCTGCGCATCACGCATTGCACCGCCCACGGCACTCCGTTCGACCTGACGCGCGCGGCCTATCACCTGGGCAACCGGCATGTGCCGATCGAGCTCAAGCCCGACCACCTGAAGATCGAGCCCGACCATGTGCTGGCCGACATGCTGCGCTCGATGCACCTGATCGTCGTTGCGGTCGAGGAAGCGTTCGAGCCTGAAGGCGGCGCTTATGGGTCGCATGAGCATTCGCATGGCAGTGGGCACAGCCATGACCATGCGCATGATCACGGCCACTCGCATTCGAAGGGTCCTAAGCCGCTGGTGCTTGCACCGGAGTTTCTTGACGACCATGGCTGATTCAGGGCGCGCACCCGCCGACGGGGTACCTTACTCCGCGAATGTCCCCCGGCCTGCGGCCTCCTCCTTTATTTCGCTGCGGGGAGTACCCGATGCCCTGTGCACCGGGGCACGCTGCTGGTGTACCAGCGAAATAAAGGAGGAGCCGAAGGCGGGGGACATTCGCGGAGGGGAGTACCCGGTGGCCTTTGCACAAGCCCCGAACAGCAGCGCCTCACCAAACAGCGCCAAACGAACAGCTGACATGCCCGACGCACAAAGCCTCCTGCAGCTCATCTGGCTAGCATCCCCGGCCCTCCCGGTAGGCGGCTTCTCCTATTCCGAAGGCGTCGAAGCAGCCGTCGAATGGGCTGGCATCGATTCGGAAGCCAAAGCCATCGAGTGGCTCTCCGACCAGCTGTACCTGAGCTTCGCGCGCGGCGACCTTGCACTGGTAGCGCAAGCCATACCCGCATGGCGCGAAGGCGATGCAGCACGCATCCACCAACTCAACGAATGGGTCATGACCACCCGCGAATCGGCCGAGTTCTTTTTGCAGACTGAGCAGATGGGCCGCTCCTTCGTCGAATGGCTCAAGCTGCACCACGACGACACCGCCGCCGTTTTTGCCGACCTGCCCGCGAGCTACCCCGTCGCGTTTGCCTTTGCCGCAAGCCGCACCGGTGCCTCGGTGCACGACGGTTGCCTTGCCTTCGCCTTCGGCTGGGCCGAGAACATGGTCGCCGCCGCAGTCAAGGCCGTGCCGCTCGGCCAGAGCGCGGGCCAGCGCATTCTTGCGCGGCTTGCCAATGAAATTCCCACCGCCGTCGAGCGTGCAATGCACCTCGGCGACGACGAGCGCCAGGCCTTTGCACCCCTTTTGGCCGTGCTGTCGGCACGCCATGAAACACAATACTCGCGCCTCTTCAGAAGCTGACCGAACCGGACCTTTGCCATGACCTCCGCCCTGCACCACATTCCCAATCGCACCAAGAAACTTCCGCCGCTGCGCGTGGGCATCGGCGGCCCGGTCGGCTCGGGCAAGACCACCCTGCTCGAAATGCTCTGCAAGGCAATGCGCGACAAGTACGACCTTGTTGCCATCACCAACGACATCTACACCAAGGAAGACCAGCGCCTGCTTACCGTGGCCGGCGCCTTGCCCGCCGAGCGCATCATGGGCGTGGAAACCGGCGGCTGCCCGCACACCGCCATCCGAGAAGACGCCTCCATCAACCTCGAGGCCATCGACCGCATGCTCGAGGACTTTCCCGATGCCGACGTGGTGTTCGTTGAATCCGGCGGCGACAACCTTGCGGCCACCTTCAGCCCCGAGCTTTCGGACCTGACCATCTACGTGATCGACGTGGCGGCCGGCGAGAAGATTCCGCGCAAGGGCGGCCCCGGCATCACCAAGAGCGACTTGTTCGTCATCAACAAGACCGACCTGGCGCCGTATGTGGGCGCAAACCTCGACGTGATGGAGCAGGACACCCAGCGCATGCGCCGCCAGCGGCCTTACGTGATGACCAACCTCAAGACCCATACCGGCGTGGCCGAGGTGGTCGCCTTCATCGAGAAGCGCGGCATGCTCATCGCCGACTGATCTCCGCGCACCGTTGATCGCCGTGCCGCGCCCTGCGTCGGCATCGGATGACACGCGCATGCGCCCAACTTCCTCATGGCGCCGGCTTTCGGCCGCCTACGGTGGTGCCTTCGATCTTCGAACCACGCGAACGAACAACGGAGAGCAACCAAGCCATGACCACCACCGACGAACACGCCAAGCTCTGGGACCTGATCAAGGACACCCGCTACGGCATGCTGACCCATCGCCACGCCGACGGCCAGCTGCACAGCCATCCGCTGACCACGCAGAGCAAGAACATCGAAGAAGGCTCGACGCTCTACTTCTTCGTGCCCAGGAATGGCGACATTGCGCGCCATGTGGCAAGCGACCCCAGCGTGAACATTGCCTACGCCAACACCGACGCCGACAGCTATGTGTCCGTGACCGGCCGCGCCACGCTGCGGGAAGACCAGGCCAAGAAGGAAGCTCTTTTCAACTCCGCGGCCAAGGCCTGGTTTCCCGGCGGCGCGACCGATCCGAACCTTGCGCTGCTGGCAGTCGAAATCCTCGGCGCCGAGTACTGGGACGTGAAGGAAAGCAAGATGGTGCAGTTGCTGAAGATGGCCAAGGCGGCCATCACTGGCGATCAGCCGCCGTCACTGGGCGAACACAAGAAGCTGGATCTCGGCTGAGAAGCGACGAAGAAGCGTCCTGCTCCGGCGATTGCGATTTTTCGGCAACAAAGCACAAGTTCACAGTTCGACTTGATCGTTTCCGGGCCATTGCCTGCACCACTGCTACCCTTGCCGCTCCAAGGCCATCCTGGCCGATCAAGGGAGTAGGTAAATGAGTATTCTGTGGTTTCTGGTTGTGGGCCTGGTCGCCGGCTGGCTGGCCGGCATTCTGGTCAAGGGTGGCGGCTTCGGCCTGGTCGGCGATCTCATCGTGGGCGTGGTCGGTGCTTTTCTTGGAGGCTTTTTGTTCAGCACGTTCGGCGTGTCGATGGGTGGCGGCCTTGTCGGCAGCCTGATCGTTGCCACCTTGGGCGCCGTGGTGCTCCTGTTCATCGTTCGCCTGATCAAGCGCGCATAGCGTTCGCTATTGAAATCAAAAATCCCACGCGCTGCCGCCTGGACCCTGCTTCTCCTGCTGGGCCTGGCGGCCATTGGCATCGCACTTGTCCTGAGCCTTGACTGGAATCGCGCGAGGCCGTGGATCAACCAACGCGTGAGCGAAGCGACCGGGCGCCCGTTTGCCATACGCGGCGACCTGGTCTTGCAGTGGAACAACCCCGAGACTGAAACTGGCTGGCGCCGCTGGGTGCCCTGGCCGAGGCTGAGCGCGCACGACATCACCCTGGGCAATGCGGACTGGAGCAAGACCGGCCCGCACCTGGCAGAAATCAAGCAGCTGACTTTTTCGCTGAACCCGCTCTCGCTGCTGGATCACACGATCCGCATCCCCACGCTGGAACTCGCGGGCCCCGTTCTTTCGCTCGAACGCACTGCGGACGGCAAGAACAACTGGACGCTGGCCTCCGACAACACGGCGCCATCGGCCTGGAAGCTCGACCTGCAGCGGTTGGTACTGAACCACGGCACCGTGAAGCTTGCCGATGCGCAGGCAAAGCTCAATCTCAAGATCGATGTCGAAAGCCTGCCCCGCGAAACCGCGGAGGGCTACGGCATCGGCTGGAAACTCGGCGGCACTTTTCGCCAGACTCCGCTGCACGGCAGCGGCCGGGCTGGCGCGGTGCTTTCGCTGCAGCAGGACAAGAAGCCCTACCCGCTGCAGGCAGGCGTGCAGATCGGCACCACGCGCATCGACATCGCAGGC
This sequence comes from Variovorax paradoxus, assembly GCF_029919115.1. Taxonomy (NCBI): domain Bacteria; kingdom Pseudomonadati; phylum Pseudomonadota; class Betaproteobacteria; order Burkholderiales; family Comamonadaceae; genus Variovorax; species Variovorax paradoxus. The sequence continues at coordinate 2,692,454 of NZ_CP123990.1, read as the reverse complement.
ACTTTGACCAAGCCCGATGCGCTCGCGGCGCTGGACCTGCGGCTGAAGCTTTCGGGCGCGAGCATGGCGCACCTGTACCCGATCACCGGCATCACCCTGCCCAACACGCCGCCGTTCAGCACCGAAGGCCACCTGGTCGGCAAACTCGACAAGGCCGGTGGGCGCTGGCTGTACGAACACTTCAAGGGCAGCGTGGGTGAAAGCGACATTGGCGGCACGCTGGAATACATCTCGCAGCAGCCGCGGCCCTTGTTGCGCGGGCAGGTGCAATCCAACCAGTTGCGGCTCGAAGACCTGGCACCGCTGATCGGCGCGGACTCCAACGCCAGCAAAGCCAAGCGGGGCGCCGCCGCCGTTCAGCCGACGGACAAGGTGCTGCCGGTGGAAAAGTTCGACACGGCAAGCTGGGGCAGCATCGACGCCGACGTGAAATTTGCCGGCCGCAAGATCATCCACGCCAAGGACCTGCCCATCGACAGCCTGGTGGCAGACCTGCATCTGAAGGACAGCGTGCTGTCGCTCACGCCGCTGAGCTTTGGTGTGGCGGGCGGCACTCTGGCCGCCACCGTCAAGCTCGACGGCAGGCAAAACCCGATTCGCGCGGATGTGAGGTTTTCGGCACGCCGCTTGAAGATCAAGGAGCTTTTTCCAACACTGAACACCATGCAAGCCAGCCTGGGCGAAGTCGGCGGCGATGCGGCGTTGTCCGCGGTCGGCAACTCGGTTGCGAGCTTGCTGGGCACGTCGAACGGAGAAGTGAAAGCACTGGTCAGCAAGGGCACCATGAGCAAGTTCCTGCTCGAAGCCATGGGGCTGAACATCGGCAACGTGGTGGCAACCCAGATCTTCGGCGACAGGCAGGTTCAGCTGAACTGCCTCGCAAGCGACTTCAAGGTCACGCAGGGCCTGATGCAAACGCGATCGTTTGTGCTGGACACCGATGAATCGATCATCAACGTAACAGGGCAGATCAATCTGTCCAGCGAGCAGCTGGCACTGGAGATACAGCCGCGGAACAAGGCGCTGCGCGTGCTCTCGCTGCGCTCGCCGCTCTATGTGAAAGGCACATTCAAGAACCCCGATGTCGGCGTCGACAAGGGCGCTGTTGCGCTCAAGCTGGGTGCCGCAATTGCGCTGGGCGCCGTGGCTCCCGCTGCTGCATTGCTGCCGCTGTTGAACGTGGGGTCGGAGGAGTTTGCAGGCTGTGCGCCGCTCGAGGCCGCCGCAACAAAGAAGCCGCAGGCACCCGCTGCAAAGGCATCGTCGCGCTGACAGCGGGAACGCCTTGGCAGCAGCGCGAGACCCGTTATTTCTGCGGATTTACGCGCGCCGCATGCGCCGCTCGGCACGCCTCTGTTGCGCGATAAGACGCCAACGCAAAGCAGCGCGCCTCGGCCTCGCGCGCAAGCGATTCGAGCGCACGGCGTTCCTTGGCCGCATCAACCTGAAATTGAACCAGCCATTTCATGAGCATTGCCATCACGATCAGGAGCACGATCAAGGCGGCCATCAACGTTGCGCGCCAGTTGCGGGTGCCCGGGGCTACGTTTCCCAAGAATGGGTTGAGCATGAATTCCCTCCGAAAACAGGCCGCGACAATACGTGGCGCCTTTCTATTCCGTTAGGAAATGCTTCACGTTCGGGGGCTGGTTTACGTGAAGCACCAGAACTAGAGTACAACTCTGTCCAGTACGTCACACCTGTGCCGGGGTTCGTGTTGCCGCACCAACGCACAATCAGCGGACATCCGTCACAGGTACGTCACTTTAGAAGCGGGTGCGCACGCAAAGCGGGGAATCCGCCGTTCGCGTTCAGTCAAACTCGGGGGCTGCACCCAACTTCATTTCCACAACCGTTCTATTGAAAGGAACTCCTGTTTTGAACAAGACCGACCTCATTGCCGCAATCGCAGAAGACACCAACCTCAGCAAGGCCGACGCAGGCCGCGCCTTCGACTCGGCGCTCGAGCATTTGTCGCGCGCCCTGGTGCGTGGAGAAACCGTTCAGTTGATCGGCTTCGGCACCTTCACCGTGGCGAGCCGCGCCGAGCGCCAGGGCCGCAACCCATCCACCGGCGAGGCGATCACCATCAAGGCGAGCAAGAGCCCCAAGTTCGCTGCCGGCAAGGCGCTGAAGGACGCCATCAACCAGGTGGGCTGATCGAAGGAAGGGCGCCATCACGTATGGCGCCGCGTCATTCACTGCCTTCCAGCAGAAACTTGAAATAGGCGTGCGCGGGCTGCTGCTCGGGCAAGATGTAGATCACGCCGCGCGCATTGCCGAACACCGGCTTCACGTAGGCGTCGTAAAACGCCGCGGGCACATTGATGCAGCCATAGGAAATGCGGTGATCTTCCGCATTTGCCGACGCAAGCCGCTCCAGCCGGCGCTCCGACTTGTTGTTGGCGCGAACGCGATGCATGGATATGGCCGCGCCATAGTCCACCCACACAATGTCTTCACCCTGCAGGTTGACGCCGGGCTCTGACACAAAGCGCCCGGCGGGCGTGGTGCGTTCATCAGGGCGGATGTCGGACAGCTTTCGCTCGCCGATGCCTGGGATCGACTCGTCTCCCGGCGCGAGCCCCAACAGCACGGGCGATGCGCCTTGCAGGGTTCCGTCGGCACCAAAAATGAAAACGCGCGCCTTCTTCTTGTCGACGATTGCGAAAGGAAGGCCTTGGTTGTCTTTCATGCCGGCAACTGCGTGCGCCAGCTGCCGCGCTTCAACCGATGCTTCGGCGCTTGCGGCAGCGCCGCTTTCCGTGTGCGCAAACGTTGCTGCGCAAGCAAGCGCGAAGGCCAGGATCACGGAGTTCTTCATGATCGGAAAAACATGGTGCGAGTACCCGGCCCAAAGCGTGGCCGCCAACCGGAATTGGCGGCCGCGCTCAGGCGCAGGGGAGGCGCAGTCGGTCAGCCGCGGTCAGCGCGGGCGCGGCGCACGGGCGCAGCGGGGACCGGGGCAGGTGCGGGCATTGGTGCGGCAACGGGTGCCGGCGCCGGCGCCACTGCCATGCGCACCGGCTCTGGTGCCGGCGCCGGGGCAACCATGCGCACAGGGGCGGGCGCGGCGGGCATGGCGGCCTGCAGGGTGGTGCCGGTTTCGCCCATGGGACCGCCGGTCTGGTTTTGTTGCCCGGCCGGCATGTACACGTTGCCGGAGATGGCGGGCATGTCGGTCTTTGCTGCTTGTGCAATGCCTTGCGCCATTGCCGGCGCGATTGCAAAAGCCATGGCCGTGGTCACCAGAACGTGAGCGATCGAGTGCTTGAATTTCATTTGTGATTTCCCTGAAGTTTTGATTGCGACTGGCAACCCGGGGGCGGATGCCCAGCGCGAGCGCAGTCTGCAATCAAGAACGACAGGGAGCGGCACGAAGACGACAGTGTGCAATCGACGATCCGCACAAGTCGTGAAATTTGACGCGCTTGCACGCGCTGTTGCGATGCCGTTACGCGCTGCGCCAGCCGCCGCCAAGCGCTTTGTAAAGGTTGACCATGTTCACAGCCTGCTTGAGTTGCATCTCGATCAGTTGCTGCTGCTCGGAATAGAGCTCGCGCTGCGCGTCCTGGCTCGAAAAATAATCTTCCAGCCCGCCGCGGAACCGCGTGCGCGAAATGCTCGCCACTTTCTCGAGCGCCTGCACGCGGGCCTGCTGCGCCTCCAGCTGCGGGCGCATGTGGTCATCGGCAATCAGCGCATTGGCCGTCTCTCGAAACGCCACTTGTGCCGCGTACTCATACGACGCCATGGCAGCGGCCAGCCGCTCTTCGTTGCCGGTGACGTTGGCCGAGCGGCGGCCCCAATCGAAGATGGGCAGCGACACGCCCAGCACGCCGGCCCAGCTCCTGTTGCCGCTGCTCAGCAGCGTCGACAGGTCTCCGCTGATGCCGCCCGCCAATGCGGTGAGTGAAATGGTGGGCAACATGGCGGCCTTGGCCGCACCCACGCCGGCGTTGGCTGCCTCTACCCGCGAATAGGCCGCCAGAAGATCGGGCCGGCGCTGAAGCAGGCTGGACGGCAGGCCCGCCGCAACCGATGCAGTCGAGCGCTCGGGCCAGGGCCTTGCACTGCCCGCGTCGGGTGGCACCGGTTGGCCGACCAGCACATTCAGCCATTGCAGGTCTTGCGCAACGCGCATGCGGAACTCTTCTTGCCGCACCCGCGCGTTCTGCAGCAGCGATTGCGCACGAAACACGTCGAGCTGCGCAGCGCCGCCGGCCGCCTTGGCGCGGCCGATCATGTCGGCGTTGGAGGCCAGGCCCGATTCATTGGTATTTGCCAGCGCAAGCAATGCACGGTCAGCGCGCAGCGTGAGATACGCATTCGACACTTCGCCCACTAGGTTCATGCGGGCCGCGGCAAAGTCCTTGTCGCCCGCCTCGGCCAAGGCGCCGGCTTGCTGCGCCGTGCTCTGCTGGCGCCCGAAGAAGTCGAGTTCGTACGAGGTGACGCCGGCCTGGATGTCGAAGCTGTTCGACACGCGCCCGTCGGACGGCACATTGCCCACCGGGCTGAGCGAGCCCTGCGGCGTGGTTTGCGCACGCTGCGCATGGCCCGACAGCCCGATTTGCGGGAACAGAGAGGCGCGGCTTCCCGCATACACGGCTCGCGCTTCGCGGGCCTTCGCGGCATAGGCGCGCAGGTCGCGGTTCTGGGTGAGCGCGGTGGCGATGAGGCCGCGCAGTTCATCGTCCTGGACAAAGTTGCGCCATTCGACCGGCTCGGCGTTGGGCGCCGCAGTGCCTGCAGGGAATTGCGAGGGCAGCGCCAGGTCGGGCTGCTTCATGGGCGGCGTCATGTTGCAGCCACTCACCACCAAGGCCACGCACACCGCCAGCACCATCAAGATGAGCCGAAGAGAAAAACGTACGAACCCCGCTTCGGGCGCGCCGAAGCCCGCGCTGGCGAGCAGGGCCGACGCGGCACGCCATGGCCGCACCTGAACCGCGACGTGGCTCGGGGGCACGTTGAACACATGGCTTACCAAACGTTCGCGCTGCGCCTCGGTGCCGGCAAATCGCAGTTCGGCCCCAGCCGAGCTTTTGCCGGCAAGCTTTGCAGGCAACCAGCCGACCGGCTCGACGTACACCTCCAGCGGCTGCCCCACGCGCATGCGCTTGAGAGCGCGCGATTCGAGCAATGCGCCATCCGCGGCAATGTTGACAAAGCGCGAGTCGATTTCGCCCGCGGCCGTCCGCAGCCGGGTGCGTGCGCGCCAAGGAAAGCGCTCTTCCTGATCGGGCCGCGGCAGATCGACGCAGGCGATGAGCGCCGCCAGGCAAAGAACAAGCGCAATGCCGGTCCACACCAGGTTGAGTTCGTCGCCGGGCGTGAGCGCTTCACCGCTCAGGGCCACCGACGCGCCGCCCAGCTGCAGCGCCACCAGCAGGCCGCCGAACACGGCCACCAGCTTCCAGTGCACCACCGTCTTGGAGCGGTCGAGCCCCTTGTTCGTTACCTTGAATGGGCGGCCGAAGGGCCGCAGCATTGCGCTGGCGAGCGTGCCCGTTACCGCCATGGCGGCCACAAGCTGGCTCACCTCGCTGAACACCGGCAGGCAGCGCCGCTGGCTGATCCAATAGCTGTAGGCCCAGAACATCATGAGCGGCGGTAGCCCGAAAGAGGCAAAGGCTTGCGGCGTGGCGTGGAACACCGACACGCCTGCGTACCAGTAGAGCGCAGGCGCCAGCATGATCATTGCCATGAACGGCTTGCCGAGCCAATGCAGCAGCCCGTGCAAGAAGTGCAGCCGCGCAGAGAAGCTGTAGCCCTTGCCGCGCAGCGGACCATCGGGCAGCAGCGCAAGCTGCACCGTGCCCAGGCACCAGCGGCTGCGCTGGTTGATGTAGTCGATGATGCTTTCGGCAGACAAGCCGTTCGACAACCGCTCGCCCAGCCAGCGCGTAACGTGGCCCTTGCGCAGCAGCAGGTAGGTGGTGTGGATGTCTTCGCACACGCTCCCCACCGGAAAACCGCCCGCGGCGGTGATCAGGTCGCGCCGCACGATGAACGATGTGCCCACGCAAAAGGCCGAATCCGCCGCGTCCTTTGCGGGTTGCAGCACGTCGAAGAACACGCGCTGCTCGTCGACCCAGCTGTCGGTCGCGCGCAGGTTGTGCTGGATGGGGTCGGCGTTGTAATAGAACTGCGGCGTTTGCACCAGCCCGACCTTGCGGTCTGCAAAGAGGCCGAGCATGCGGTAGACGATCTGCCGCTGCGGTGCAAAGTCGGCGTCCAGCACCAGGATGTACGGCGCGTTGGTCACGCCCGCAGAAATTTTCAGCCCGTTGTTCATGTTGCCCGCCTTGGCGTGGCTGTTGTCGGGCCGTCGCGCGTAGTGCACGCCCTTGCGCTCGCAGTAGTCGCGCAGCCAGTCGCGCCGGGTGTCGTCCAGCACCCAGACGTTCACTCGCGGATAGTCGATGGCCTGCGCGGCGATGATGGTTTTTTCGAGCACCGCCAGCTCTTCGTTGTAGGTGCAGATGAACACGTCCACCGCCGGCACCTTGTCGCCGCGGCGGCGCAGCTCGGCCTCGCCGAGGTCGGCCAGCGGCGTGTTGTCGCGCCGGCCCACCAGCATGTGGATCGACATCAGCGTGTAGACGATGGCCGTGAGCTCGAAGGCCAGGAACACCCAGGCAAACAGCGTTTCAAAACCCAGGTCCGACGGCGGCATGGTGGCCACCACGCGCCAGACGGCATAGCGCATCAGCAGCAGCGCGGTTAGCGCGCCAAACACCATGCGATGGCCGGTGCGATCGACCCGCCCCAATGACATGAGGAGAAGCGCGAGCCCCGCAACAAGGGCGTTGAGCTGGAACTCCGGTGTAGCGATCAGGTTGGACATGATGGAATAGCTCCTGCGGCAGTGGTCTTGCCGGTGAAGGGGTTGAAGCCCGTTGCGGCAAGCGCAATCCAGGCGGTGGCGCCCAGGTGGGGCCAGCGGTAGTAGTAAAAGTCGGCGCCCGTCGAGTCCGGCCCTATGGCCAGGCCGGTGGAAATGCGGGTGCTCGGGGTTGCGTAGTACAGGCCGTTGTCGGCACGTTGCGATGCAAGCAGCTGCCACAGCGCCTCGGGCGCGGTTCCCTTGCGCGCCACCAGCGTTGCGGCGGCCTGCGCGCTCCCCTCGGTCCAGATGCCGTCGGGATTGCGCGAGAAGCCATAGCCTTCGGCGAAGCGGTGGTTCTTTTCGACCCAGTCGAGCGCCCGGGTCCAGGCGCATGAGCCTTCGGGCGCCGCCAGCACGGGCCACAGCTGCGCATCCAGGCCCGAGGCTTCGGTGGAGATGGTTGCGCCGTCTTCTTTGGTGCCTATGTTGAAGCGCCCCTCTTGCGCGTTCCACATGCGGTTGACGAACTCGAGCGCGGTGCGGGCCTGCTGGCGCTCGGCTTCGTTGGAGCCGCCTGCGCGCGCGGCCCAGGCGGCGACCATGGCAATGTCGATGTTGTGCTCGGTCGATTTCCAGGTTTGCGGGCGCTGCGCGTTGTCCCAGCCGTACCAGCCGCCGTTGTAGCCGTCGGGCCCGTTCTTGGCGCGCGTGCGCTGCTCGATCCAGCCGAGCAGCTTGCGCGCGTTGGCCACGTAGGCCGGCGACCGCTCCGCCTCCGACAGGTTCAGCAGCAGCAAGGCGGCCCACGCCACGTTGCCCGTAGCGGTGCTCACCTGGTAGGCATCGGCAATCCATTGCTTCTTGCCTGCGTCCCAGCGGCCCGGCAGCGCGGCCTTGTCTTCGGTCATGGGGCCGGCGCGATAGGCGTTGCGCACGCGGCCGTCGGGCATGCCCGGGTCGCGCTCCATCGCGCGCACCACGGCATCGCCGATGCGCTTGGCCGAAGCCGCATCGCCGCAGGCCAGCAGCGCAATGCCGGCCAGTGCGTTGTCATAGGTAAAGGCCGCGCCGGCGAGCGCGGGCTCCAGCGGCGGGCCCTGCTTGTTGTCCGCAAGCCGGTAGCTGGCCAGAAACAGCGGCCCCGAGGCTGCACCCTTCTGGTCTTCAGTGACCGCGCGGCGCAGCCCCTCGCAGCTTTGGCGCGCGAGCTGCTGCTGCGTGGCCCCAGGCTTTTGTGCATGGGCCGCGGGCATCAGCAACATCGACACCATCGATGCGACAGCGCAATGCGCGAACCTGCGCGGAATGGAGGAGAGAACCTGCATGGGCTTGTTCCGGCTGCCGGGCGGTGCATTTCTGCCTGCGCTCAAGATCTTTGAAGGCTGGCCGTCACCACCTTGCCCGGCGCGCACATGTTGCTGCCACCGTCCGCCGGTGCGGCCGGTGCCTCTTTGCTTTCGATGCGTGCCACGGCGTAGATGGAGCCCTGCTCCGCATACGGGAACGGCACGCTGTAGGTGCTTTGCAGCTCTTCCGAAGCCACCGGCAGCAACTGCTCTACCCGTGCCGGCATCGCCTTGGAGTTTTCGCCGATCTTCACGTCGAGCATCGAACCGATGCCCAGCCGCTTGGCTACCCGCGCCGGAAACACCGCCACCACGCCGAGCCGGCTGCAGTCGGTAACCCGCACCAGCGATGCGCCCGCCGTCACGTAGGCACCCTCAGGCGCCAGCACCGAGTGAACCTGCCCCGCCTGCGTGGCCTTGATCTCGTACGAAGACAGCTTTTCGACCCGGCGGCGCTCTTCGTCTTCGAGCTGGATCACCTGCTTGAGCTGCTGGAGAATGGCCGCGCCGTCCTGCTGGGCCCGGCCCACGCTGTTGCGCAGCGCCTCGCGCCGGCTGGCCAGCGTCTGGAACAGGTTGTTGCCGCTGGTGCCCACAAAGGCGCCCTGCCCCGCGCTTGCCACCGTTTGGGCTTGCCCGGCAAAGGTCTGCTCGGCCACCGCGGCCGTGGCACGCGCCGTGTTCAGCTGCGCCACGGATGCGTTCATGACCTGCTCGCTGATTGCGCCCTCCGCCAGCAAGGCCTGGTTGGTCTTGACCTTGTTTTCCTGCTCTTCGACCATGCTGTGCGCCGCATCGCGCTGGCGCCCCGCAACCTGCCAGGCCTCCCAGGCTTGGGCCACCGAGGCCTGGCGGTGAACGTTGGCCTCCTGGCCGACGGACTTCATCTCCTGGTTGTCGGCCTTGAACTGGTTGCCCAGCTGCGCCAACTGGCTTTGCAGCGCCAGGTGCTGCGAACGCAGCGTGGTGAGAATTTCCTGGCTGACCGTCGGGTTGCGCACCGTGGCCACCACCGTGCCGGGCTCCACCGTGTCACGCGAATGCACCACCATTTGCGTGACCACGCCATTGATGGGCGACGTGATCAACGCCACCGGCGCCTGCAACACCGCGCGGGTGGCCTGCGAAGACAGCAGCGGCTGCACCAGCGTTGCGACCATGAGCCACAGCACAAAAGCCAGCAGCACATAGCCCGCCAGCTTGGGCACAAAGGCGCCCGATTGGCGGCGCTGGCCGCCGGGCAAGAAAACCAATGAAGGCAGTTTCGACACACGCATACCCCACCTCTTTGATGCGAAGGCGTGCGCCGAAAAAAGCCGGCGCAACATCCATGAATGAAAGGGACTTGCCTGCAACGCAACGAAGCCGAAGCCACGTGTGAGGGGGCTGGGTCCGGATTGCTGCAGTGCAATAAGAAGGTACGGCGAAAGGCGATTTACCACTGCTTCGGTACGCAACAAGATGTGCGAACTTCACATTGCTCCCGCTCGTCTGGTCGGGCAAAGCTCCTACAGGGCTGCCGCGCCTGGCAGGGTTGACAACGAAAGACCTCATGCGGCATGCACTGGCCGCGCGCCTTCAAACCGCCCAATGAAGACGCGGGCGACGGGCTCGATCGAGCCCCGGCCCCGAAAGTTTGGCGCTCCACATCGCGAAACCGGCCCGCGGGCAGGCGGAACATATCCGGTAACCAACCTGAGCGAAGCTGACGGTTTTCGACAACGCCTGAAACGATTGGGCGTGGCAAAGCCCCTACACCGGTGCATTTACAACGGTGATACCTGCGACACAAGGCAATACATGCGGTGTTGCGTACGGCGCCATAGTGCTTTTCCGCGATTTGCAGTGCCCAGAGCCGGGCAGCAGCAAATTGCCACCCCCACGCACTTCGGCCGTTTACCGAGGCGCAACCGGAGCACAGGTCGTGTCAATGCAGCCCATGCGCACCGCCCTGGCCGAGCCGCCCTGTGGAAAGAGCACGCCTTTCAGGCCCGCCTGCGCCGCTGATGCGGCACTGATGAGTAGTTCTTTTTGGTTAATGCGCTGTAACGCCATTGAATACCTTTGGCCTCATCGCGCTGCCAATAACAAATGACGTTGCCGGCAACGTCAAAAGGGGCATGCCATGTCCATCACGCGCCTAGCCATTCGCACGCTTGTTTGCGTTGCTGCCGTGCCCGCCATTTCAGACGAGCCCCCTGGGCCGCGAGACCGCCTGTACCTCAGCAAAGCCGAGATCGAGAGCACCTTGATCGGCAAGCCCATCGTCTCGAGCAATCTTGCGAGCGGCATGATCTCTCGCTGGCAGTTTTATGCCGACGGCCGCGTCGACTTTGTCAACCGAAGCGGCCCCGGCCGCGCCTCAGGCAAATGGTTTCTGAACCCCGACGGCGCCATGTGCGTGACCATGGTTGCCCGAACCGGCTGCCGCTACTGGTTCAAGTACGAGAAGGACGGCGCCATTGCAAACGCCAACACCAGGGAGCCCACCGCGCCCACGGTGGCTGAGATACGGTTCGAGCAGCCGTGAAACCACCAGGGCACGCCTGCCCTGCGCTACCTAGGCACGGCCGATGAAAGCGGCCACCCCGTCGCGAAACGCCTGGCTGCCATACACCTCCTCGATCAGGTCATCGTCGTCCAGCCGCTGCTCGACGACGATGCGGCGGATGCTCTCCTTCACGGCCTTGTGCGTGACCGGCGACAGTGCCATGAGCCGCCCTGTCAGCGCAAGGGCCGCGGCGTCCAGTTCGCCCGGCGTGCAGGCCGCATGCACATAGCCGCAGGCCAGCGCTTCCTGCGCCGTCAGGTGGTCGGCCAGCAGCAGCATGCGCTTGACGCGCGGCACGCCCAGCGCGGCCTGCAGCCGCGCGATGTTGCGCGACGACAAGGTGTTGGACAGCGTCTTGGCAATCGGTGCGCCGAAGCGCGATGCGTCGCTGCAGACCCGGAAATCACAGGCCGTGGCCAGGGCCAACCCGCCGCCCACGGCCCAGCCGTCGACCACCGCCACGGTGGGTACGGCAATGCGCTCGACCGCATCGATGACGCGCTCCACAAAGGCCTCGTAGGCAATGCCGTCGCGGCCGCCCTGGAAATCCTTGAAATGGCCAATGTCCGTGCCCGAGATGAATGACTTGCCGCCCGCCCCCTTGAACAGCACGCTGCGCACCGCCGGGTTGCGCACGCACGCGCCGATGTGCTCCAGCAGCGCCTCGTACATCTGCAGCGTCATCGCGTTGTGGCGTTCGGGGCGATTAATCACGATCTCGGCCACGCCCGATGCATGGACTGCCAGCCGCACGCATTCGGCTGAACTCACAAGGCCTCCGCTGCGCCGGCTGGCGCGTTGATCTCGGCCAGGATTTCCTCGTTGTGTTCGCCCAGCAATGGCGGGTGCCGGCGCACCTGCTGCGGCGTGCCCAGCAGCTTGACGGGAAAGCCGATGTTCTTGACCTTGCCTTCGATCGGATGGTCGATCTCCATGCACATGCGGCGGTGCGTGCCGTGCTCGCCCTCGAAAGCCTCCGGATACGACAGGATGGGCCCGGCGGGGATGCCGGCGGCCAGCATGGCGTCGATCCAATCGGCGCTGTCCCGCTGGCCGAACTCCCGTTCGAGCGCCTCGATCAGCGCCTCGCGGTTCTTCAGCCGCAGCGACACGCTGGCATAGTCCGCGTGCTCGGCGAGGTCTGGCCGCTCCAGCAGTTCGCACAGCCGGGTCCAGAGCTTCTGGTTGGTCGCGCCCATCACAAAGTAGCCGTCGCGCGCCTTCACCGCCTGGTAGGGCGCGCTCATCTTGTTGCTGGTGCCCAGCGGTGTCGGCTGCTTGCCCGTGCCCCAGTACTCCGACATGTCCCAGACCGAGAAAGCCATGGCCGCGTCGAACAGCGAAGCGTCGATGTGCTGGCCCACCCCCGACTTCTGCGCGCCGATGTAGGCCGCAAGCAGTGCGTAGGTCGCAAACAGCGCACAGCCGATGTCGGCCACCGGCACGCCGGCCTTCACCGGCTTCTCGCCGGGGTAGCCGGTCACGCTCATCACGCCGGACATGGCCTGCGCCATCAGGTCGAAGCCCGGCCGCTCGGCCCAGGGGCCGCTCTGGCCGAAGCCCGAGATGCTGACGTACACGATCTTCGGGTGGATCTTCTTGATCGACTCGTAATCGATGCCCAGGCGCTGCACCGCGCCGGGGCGGTAGTTTTCGACGATCACGTCGGCGGTTTGCGCCAGCTTGTAGAACGATGCGCGGTCTTCCTCGTTCTTGAGGTCCAGCGTCAGCGAGCGCTTGTTGCGGTTCATGTTCAAGAAGCCCATGCTGTCAGGCCCCTTCATCTTGAAGCCCATGGCGCCGCGGGTCTGGTCGCCGCCCGGCGGCTCGACCTTGATCACGTCGGCGCCCAGGTCGGCCAGCAGCATGCAGGCGAACGGCCCGGCCATGACCTGGCTCACGTCCAGCACCCGAATGCCCTGCAGCGGCAGTTGTCGCGCTTGGTTCATTTTTTCAGCCCTCCTCGGTGACCTTGGCGGTGCGCACCACATCGCCCCATTTCTTGAACTCGGCAGCCATGAAGGCCGCGAACTTGTCGACGGAACCGCCGCCGTCCTCCACGCCATAGCCGTCGAAGCGCGCAACCACATCCGGCAGCGCCAGCACCTTGTTGATGTCGGCATTGATCTGCACGGCCAGGTCCCTGGACATGTCCTTGGGGCCGACCACGCCATACCAGCTGGAGACGTCGAAGCCCTTGAAGCCCTGCTCGTCCATGGTCGGCATTTCCGGAAAGCCCTTGGCCCGCTGCAGGCGCGTCTGCACGATGCCCGTCATGCGCTTGGCCTTGACCTGGGCCGTGGCCGCCGTCATCGTGTCGAAGCTGTAGTCGATCTGCCCGCCGATCAGGTCCGTCTGCATCGGGCCCGACCCCTTGTAGGGCACGTGGATGCTCTTGACGTCGGCGGCCATGTTGAACATGGCCGCCGCCAGGTGCTGCACCGACCCCGTGCCGGATGAGCCGAAGCTGATCTTGCCCGGGCTCTTTTTGCACTGCTCGACCACCTCCTTGATGGAGCCGGTGGAATTCTTCGCGCTGGTTACCAGGATGTGCGGCGTGGCGCCGACCATGGCAATGGGCGCGAAGTCTTTCAGCGGGTCGTAGGTGATGCTCTTGAAGATGTGCGGCGAAATGGCATGCGTGTTGACATGGGCCATCAGCAGGTTCACGCCTTCGGTAAACCGGGTTCGCGCAAAAAAGTCGGCGGCCAGTGCGCCGGTGGCGCCGGGCTTGTTCTCGACCACCACCGAACGGCCCCACAGCTCCGATAGCTTCTGCCCCACGATGCGCGCAAACACATCGGTGCCGCCGCCGGGCGCCCAGCCCACGTAGATCTTGACGATGCCCTTGGGCAGCTCTGTGGCCGAAAGGGCCCAGGGCGCGGCCAGCGCGCCGGCGCTGGCCGCAATGAAGTCTCGGCGTTTCATCATGTCGTGCGTCCTTTGTCTCTGTCGTAGTAGTGCCGCTACTCTCCCGTGGCGCAGAGGACGTCGCAAGAATGTGAAAGGCATGCCTGGCTTCGCAATCCGCGAAGCCGCAGCCGCAGGAGGGCCGCTTTCTTTCTAGGCTTTGCTGCCGATCAGCTGGTCCACCACGTTGCGCAGCGTCTGCTCCTGCGCATGGCCTTCCACGCAAGACAGCACATAGGCGCGGTGATGCCAGTCGCCCTGGATTTCGGCCGAGCCCAAATCGTCTTCGGGGTGAAAGCTGCGCAGCACCTCGGGCGGCATCAGGCCCACACCCAGGCCATGGCGCACCAGTGCCAGCATGGTGTCGAAACCGCTGGTCGAGAAGTTGTTGGGGAACGATCGGCCTCGGCTGCGGTAAGCCCCCTCCAAGGCGGACAAGATCGCCGAGCCCTTGCCAAGGCTCACGATCGGCAGGTCCAGAAAGTCGTCGATGCCCACCGGCCCTTCCGCCGCAAACTGGAAATGCCTGCGGCTGTAAACGAGCACCAGCCTATCCTGCCGGTAGTCGAACTTCGGCAGGTCGAGGAACCCGCTCTTCTTCTCATAGATGCCGACGTCGATCACCTTGTCGCGCAGCAACTGCTGCACGATCTTGCTGTTCTCTTCCATGATCTTCAGCGTGATCTGCGGGTAGGCGTCGCGCAGGCGGGCGATGTCCTTCGCAAGAAACTGGATGATGGCCGCCTTGGGCGCGCCGATGAGGATGCGCCCATCCTGGCCGCGGCCCAGCACCTGGGCATCGCCCTCGAGCCGGCCGATGAGGTTGTCGATCTGCCGGATGTGCGCCATCAGCCGGCTGCCGGCCTCGGTAATCAACACGCCGTGGGGCACCCGCTTGAACAGCTTGGCGCCCAGTTGCGCCTCCAGGTCCGTCACGCGCTTGGAGGCGGCGGCCACCGCCAGGCTCAGCTTGTCGGCAGCCCGCGAGATGCTGCCTTCCTCGGCAATGCAAAGAACGAGTTGGACGGTGGTGGAGTCGAGCTTCATGGGGTGGGGTGGTCAGGGCGCGGCGGGGCAATGCCGGGCATTGTGATGAAGCCGGCAACGGCAGAAAGGCCCCACGCGCGTCTCAACGGTTAGTTATGAGCGATATGTAATACCAAATGTGTACAACTTTTCGCCGCAACACCCTCCAAACCGCCCCTCACAGAGGGGGAGCTCTCCACCACTGCGGTGGATAAGACGGTGGAAAAGCCTGAGCGCCTACTTTGCAAGGAATGACGCAATCGCCGGCCCCGCCTGGCCGACTGTGGCGCCCAGTGCATCGGCATGACCGTTGGGACTGTTCAACTCGACATACTCTGCCGGGGTGCCTTGCGCCTTGAGGGTCTCCACTGCCCGTTTGGACAGGAGCGGTGGAAAGATCTGATCGGAGCTGATGCCCACGAACAGCGACTTGGCCTTGATGCGGTCTGGTTTGGCGGTGGGCAACTGCAAGGCCTTCAGCGTGTACAGCCAGCTGTTGGCATCCATGCCCTTGGCGCGCGCTTCGCCGATCTTCTCCAGGGTGGCATCGACCGCAAACTGGTTTGCCGTCGCATCGCCCGGGTTCTTGCCCGGGTCGGCCCACTTCTGACCGAATGCCTTGTCGGCCCAGGCAAAGCTGAGGGCGTCGAGCGTGACCTGCCGCATGGCCTGCGTCATGCCGGCCAGCGGCTCGGCCTTGCCGTGGTAGTCGCCGTTGGCCCAGTTCGGGTCCAGCCTCACGGCGGCGCCCCACGAGCTCATCTTGGCGATGGCGTAGGCCGGGCTGTCGACGCCAGGCCCCACGACGGACAACAGGCGCTGCACGCGGTCCGGGTAGGCCGAGGCCCATTCCACCGACATCCAGGCCCCAGCCGAAGCGCCAGCCACGGCGTAGAGGGTTCGAACGCCCAATGAATCGAGCAGCGCCTTCTGCACCTCTACCGTGTCCCGCGCGGCCAGCACCGGAAAGCGCATGCCATACGGTTTGCCCGTGGCGGCGTCGATGCTGGCCGGGCCGGTACTAATGACGGTGGCCGACGCGCGATTGGGGTTGGCCAATGCGTCGGTCGCGACGACGAAGAACCGCTCGGTGTCGATCGGCAGGCCGGCGCCGATGATCGTGTCCCAGTAACCCGGCGCGGCGTCGCCCGCCGCATACCGGCCGGCCGCGTGCGATGTACCGGTGATGAAGTGATTGATGAGGATCACGTTGTCTCGCGCAGCATTCAGGCGGCCATAGGTTTCGTAGCCGATGCGCACTCCCTTGATGACCTGGCCGTTCACGGTTGTGTAGGCGGGCAGGTTGAACACCTGCTTTTCAACGATGCCGTCGAAGGCCTGCGCGTTCGTGGTGACGATGGCTGCACAGACTGCGGCCGCGGCGCAAAGCAGCGTGTTTGAAAGAGAAGATCGTTGCATGGGAACTCCCGAGTGGTGAGGCCCGCACTGTCGGCCGCCGCTGCCACGGGCGCATCTGGTTTGGCGCCCAAACGCCCGGTTGAGGGCGCCAACGGTCATAAGGCGGCATCGAGCGGTTGCCGTTCGGTCCCCCAAAACGACGGCTCGAGGACAAACTCGCCTCAAGGGCCCCTCGATCGGTGGCGGCACGGCGTGCCAGCCTTTACAGTTCCGCGATGCAGCCGACTTTCGCCCGTGACCAGCGTTGATTCATTGATTCCGGCCCGCTGGCTTGGCGCGGCGCGGCTGACGGCCGGCTCATTCTTGCTGTGCGCGGTGGCGGCCGGGCTGCTCTTCTGGGCCGCTCCCGCACTTGGGACGCTGGCTCGCCTGTTCGTCTTCGTCGAATGTGTCGGCATGGTGTTCATCGCGTGCATCGCGGTGCTTGGCCGCTCGAAACGGTTGCTGCGAATGCAGGCGTTGCCCCGTTGGCTTCTCACCGGCGCAATTGCCATTCCGGCGGGGTACTTCGGTGGGCACCTGATGGCGCTCCTGATCCTGGGCGAGCCGATTAGCCGCGTCGTGGGTCATGAAAGCGACTACATGGTGGCTTTCGCATTCGGCCTGGTGCTGGCGGCGTTCGTCCTTTACGCCGCCGCGGCGCGTGACCAGCTTGCCAAAGAGGCGATCGCGCGATCGGATGCCCAACGCCTTGCCACTGAATCGGAACTGCGGCTGCTGCGTGCGCAGCTCGAGCCCCATATGTTGTTCAACACGCTGGCAAATCTGCGCTCGCTCGTCGACGAGGACCCGCGGCAGGCCCAGCGCATGATCGACCAGCTGATCGTTTATCTGCGCAGCACGCATGCAGCGTCGCGCGACGAAGTGACGACGCTGCAGTCGGAGTTTGCCCAGTTGAGGGCATACCTCGAAATCATGTGCCTGCGCATGGGCCCCAGGCTGGCCTATAGCCTCGACTTGCCCGCCGAACTGGAGCAAATCGCCATTCCGCCGATGCTGTTGCAGCCGCTGGTCGAGAACGCCATCAAGCACGGCCTGGAACCGAAGCTGGGCGCAGGGAGCATCGAAGTGCTGGCACGGTCGGTCGCGGAAGGCATTGAAGTCACGGTGGACGATTCCGGCCTGGGCTTGCCGCAGCAACAGCCCGCTTGGAGCGGCGACGATGCGGGTGAGGTTTGCGGCTCCGGACTGGCGAATGTGCGTGACCGCCTCCAAGCCCTATACGGCTCGCAAGCATCTTTGACTCTGCAAGCCCGAGCGCCATGCGGCGTTCGCGCGGTCGTGAGGATTCCATCGTGAACGCGTTGCGCGCCGTGATTGCCGAAGATGAACCGGTGCTGTCGAGAACGCTGCAGCGGTTGTTGTTCGAAGCCTGGCCCGAGCTGAAGATTGCAGGCGTTGCCGAAGACGGGCTGAAGGCGATCGAACTGGCCCAGACCCTGGCGCCCGACGTGATGTTCCTGGACATCAAGATGCCGGGCAAAACGGGCCTGGAAGTCGCTGAGGCCGTCGCTGACGAGTGGCCTGACGGCAAGGCCGAACCGCTCTTCGTCTTCATTACCGCGTATGACAATTTTGCGATCTCGGCATTCGAGCACGCGGCAATGGACTACATGCTCAAGCCGGCGACGCTCGAGCGCTTGCAGGTCTGCGTGCAACGGCTGAAGCAAAGATTGCATGAGCGCGCCCGGACACCGCCTGCCGGCGGCATGGCGGCGCTGATGCAGCGCGTTCAGTCGATCACGGATGCGGCCGACGCGCCTGAGAAGATCAAGGTCATTCGGGCCGGCGTGGGCAACACCGTGCGCATGATCCCCGTCTCGGAGGTGATCTGCCTGGAAGCCGCCGAGAAGTACGTGAATGTTGTCACGGCCCAAGGCGAGGCGCTGGTGCGCATGAGCCTGCGCGATCTGGTGTCGCGGATCGACGCTGCCGATTTCACGCAGGTGCATCGCGGCGTGCTCGTCAACACCCACTGCATCTTGAGCGCCACCCGCGACGAGAACGGGCGCTACAGCCTGTGCGTGCGCGGCCTCCAGCGATCGCTCAAGGTCAGCCGTGCATTCGGGCACCTGTTCCGCGCCATGTAGCGGCAGCAGGACTGGCCCCGAAGTGGCCCATGGCAAGACGGCGAGTATCACTTCACGGAACTCTCGCACGGACTTCACGTTGACTTCGCCCACAGCACGCACACTGCCTTCCGACAGCGGCCGGCGCCGGTAGAGGCAAGGGAACAAAGATCCGCTCAGGGAAAAAACGCCTCGATGCCGACCGCTGTCACCTTTCAAGATTCGAGCAAGCCCTGTGGCCGCGCGGCGCCACGTGCGGAGGGCACAAAGGCTCAGTCAGTCGACGATGCGCCCGGCGCGCCGCGCCAACCGCGCGTATTCGCTCAACGGCTTGTTTGCCTTCCAGTACAGGTCGCGCTCGATGCCCAGCGTGCCGCCCAGCAGCCGGATCGACATCAGCCCCCGCGCGGAAACATGGCCCGGCGCGGGCGTGCCCATGCCGAGGTCGCACAGGCCATAGGCGGTGTCTGCGTCGTCGGGGTTCAGTTCAGTGATGAGCCACCTGGCAGCGCCGCGCGGGTTGAGCCACTTGACCACCGGATGCGGATCGAAGCGAGGGTTGCTGCGCGACGCCCTGCCGTTGGCGAGCAATACCTGGCGCAACTCGGGGGTGATGAGTTTCAAGAAAGGGCCTTCAAAGTCGCTGCCTGACGAACTCGGACAGTGATCTCTTGAGCATGTCTTAAAGAACACATTTTTGTGTATGTGTCGTTTAAGACGTTTCCTTGACATGCACATTTCTTCACGCTCGACAGCGATGAAAAATGCCAGTCGAAGAGCCACTCCCCCGCCAGCACCCGCTACCGGAACCTTGCCCAATGAGATAACGCTGGCGCTAGGGGCGAACCTGAAGAAGCTGAGACTTGCCGCTGGTAAGACCCAAGTGGCCCTGGCCTACGACGCGGAAGTTGAGCGGTCTCGGATCTCCAAACTTGAAGGCGGTCACATCAATCCCTCGGTGATGACGCTGGCAACCCTCTGCTACAGCTTGGGGACGACGTTGCCTGTGCTTTTCGAAGGGATCGTTACTACGAATGCGCCGACGTCTGAAGGAGGTTCGCTACGCAGGAAAAATCAGGCGGTGCTAAACAAGCCCACAGCGCTTACGAAGAGGCACGCACGCAGAAGTTGAGCTGCCAGGGGTTCTGACGGAGAGTGAAAACGACATTTCCGTTATGACAGC
Source organism: Variovorax paradoxus (assembly GCF_029919115.1). Taxonomy (NCBI): domain Bacteria; kingdom Pseudomonadati; phylum Pseudomonadota; class Betaproteobacteria; order Burkholderiales; family Comamonadaceae; genus Variovorax; species Variovorax paradoxus. The sequence goes on along the minus strand of NZ_CP123990.1, from coordinate 2,673,115 downwards.
CACCTAACTTAACGATGCCACCGGAAATACCATGATCACGCGCCGGCCGCGCTCGTGAGTCGTTCGGGAGCCCTTCATGCCACCCCGCAACTACTGGATTCGTAGAACGTCGTGTAGCAGCTGAGTCCACACGATCAGAGGCTGCCGATAGATCTTTGTCACCCCACGCTTCCGCTTCTCTTAACCGCTTCGAAGCGCGGGAAAGCCCCTCGTTCGCGAGTTGAAAATTCGTAAGAAAATGTTCTTGCTGCCGCGCTTCGTGGCTCTTCCCAGCCTTGAAAGAGCTATGCCGGAACCGACAAATTCGATAATTATTGCCTCACTAGAGTTCGGGAACCCGGCATTCAGAAAACTGGGCGAAATAGTCGCGTAGGTTGAAGAATGACAGATTGGAGATTCAATGTCTTTCCCGCTAACTGTTAATGCTTCCATTCAACTTGAAAGTCAATTAATAACTAGATCCGTCACGCTACACAGCGGATTAACGGTAGTTTTAGGCCCAAATGGTTCGGGCAAAACCCATCTAATGCGAGGCCTGAAAGATGCGCTAGTGCAGCATTGCGCGGGCAAGCGAGCGCGATTTTTGTCTGCGGGTCGAGTTGGCTTATTCGAGCAGTTTCGCTCCGATTACGACGGTTATAGAGGCAACAGCCCTCTTTACCAGCAGGCGAACTACGGAAGCTTGCAAGATACCGCCCGTCGACACAACTACGAGACATTGCAAGGGGACTTTCAAACCCTTGCAGTTCGCCCCGACATTCTCATAAAAATCAGGGAGCGTCTTCGCAAGCTTTTTTCGCGAGATATTGCAATTCTTTGGGATGGGGGCAGCTTAAAAATTGAATTCTCGAGAACCGTCGCGAACTCCTCTTCGTACTCGTCTGCCAGAGAAGCCTCTGGATTACTTCATTTAGCCGGACTTTTGACGGCACTTTACGACGATGAGGTTGGAGCAGTGCTGATCGATGAACCTGAAGTTTCCTTGCACCCGCAGTTGCAGGCCTTCTTGTTGAAAGAAATACTTGGGGTCGCAGGAGAGCCCGCTGCGTCAACCAATAAAAAATTAGTAGTTATCGGAACCCATTCGACTGAGTTTTTGCGCATTGACTCACCGAATGACATCTCGCGACTTGTTTTTTGTTATGATCTGAATCAAGAACCCATTCAGGTCCGCGCTGACGCTGAAGAATTAAAAAGCACAAAACTTGCTGCTCTGATAGCAAGAATGGGTCAAGAACATAAGCTCGCTTTTTTCGCCAAATCTCCGTTACTCGTTGAAGGGCCGTCTGATTCGATTATCTGCGGCGGTCTTGCGAACAAACTTGAAATTCATATTGAGGCCGGCGGCTCGCAACTCCTCCCAGTCATTGGCAAAGGTCAGTTCCCCATCGTAGTTAAGCTCCTGCGCATGACAGGCAAAACGCCGTTGGTGTTAGCTGATGCCGACGGCATTGCTGATGGAGTAGAACTCGCAAACACATTTCTAACAAGCGACGATGCGAACACTCGTGCCGCCCACGCGGGCAGTGGGAGTGCAATTGAGCTTTGCAGATCAGTTTACAGTGCGTTCTGCGATTTGGTCCAAGACCACTGGCCAGATATTGCCCCGCATGCAGAACGTCATCTTTATTGGATTTCACGCGATTTATCTGACGCTAGCTCGCCTCAAGCGAAACGCAGGGCGGCGTTTGCGACACTATTCACACTCGCAGAAGTCGAACTGGCTGGTATAAGTACGCAACACAGGTGGGATACGGTCAAACGCAGGTTTGATTTTCTATTGGATCTTTTGGAATCCCAAGGTTGCTTTTTTCTTCGCCGAGGTACGATCGAGTCGTACTATGAGAATTTGGCCTCAAACTTGATTGCAGACAAGCCTGCTTCGGCGGCGGCTGAAGCGGCTCAGTTTGTAAACGCCTCCACCGTCCTGCTTGAAAGACGCTATGCCGATGTAGTTCGTTGTCTTCGTATCGCGGCTAGAGCTGAACGTATTGTCGAAGCTGAATCTCTTCAGGATGCTTTACTGGCCGTAGCTGCACCTGCACTAGCCCGAGTGAAGAGTGGTGCTCCATCCGATTCCTTGAACGCTCTTGCGAAAAGCATGGTCGGCGATATGTCGAAATTGTTTGATCTCACCATTGCTGACGACAAGCTCCGAGTCACGCTCAAGAGTCAAATTTTGAATGTCTCGGGGTTTCCCTTGGACATTGCGCCTGATGATGATGTTATTAAACTCGTCGCGCGAGCGTTAAAGCTAAATCAAGAATAAATGCCACTCAAAGTCGCACTGCGCGCAGTCGAATCGAGTCGGGACGGAATTTCTGCTTGCGAGCGATGAGCAACGAGTCAATCTGGCGGCAGCCGTGCTGCTGCAGAAGACCCCTGCCCTGCCCCGAGGTCGAAAACAGTCGAGATGCGGCTTCCGACTCGATGCTCGGTTCCGGGACTTCTTGATACTTGCTCAGACCGATCTCTGGCGGAGAGTGTGAGATTCGAACTCACGGACGCTTTCACGTCGGCAGTTTTCAAGACTGCTGGTTTAAACCACTCACCCAACTCTCCGGAACCGTCGATTTTATGCTGACGCTGGCCCTTCAATCCTCGGGCAAGAAAAGCGTCTGCAGGTCACTCAAAAAATCCAGCCCGCGTTCGGTGGGCCACACGCGGTGCAGGTCGCGGGCGATGAGGCCCTTGCGCTCGGCTTCTTGCAGGCCTTTTTGAATGCTGGTCATGGCAAGGCCGGTGCGCTCGCTGAACTGGGGCAGCGTAAAGCCTTCTTTCAGGCGCAGCGCATTGATCATGAACTCGAACGGCAGGTCGGCCAGCGCAACCTCGTCGCTTTGCGACACGGCCATGCCGGCACTGGCGTTTTGCATGTACAGGCGCGGCTCCCGGTAGCGCACCTGGCGCACGATGCGGTGCGCAAAGCTCAGCTTGCTGTGGGCGCCGGCGCCAATGCCAAGGTAGTCGCCAAACTGCCAGTAGTTGAGGTTGTGCGCGCAGGTGTGGCCGCTGCGCGCATAGGCAGAAACCTCGTAGCGCGCCATGCCGCTGGCGGCGGTGCGCTCGGTGATGCGGTCGAGCATGGCGTAGGCCAAATCGTCTTCCGGCAAGGCGGGCGGAAACTTGGCGAACCAGGTGTTGGGCTCGATGGTGAGGTGGTACACCGAGATGTGCGGCGGCGCGAGCGCCAGCGCCTGGCTCAGGTCGGCGTCCAGGCCCTCGATGGTCTGGCCCGGCAAGGCGTACATCAGGTCGAGGTTGAAGGTGTCGAACGCGCTGGCGGCCTCTTCCACGGCGGCAATGGCCTGGGCGCGGTCGTGCACGCGGCCAAGGGCTTTCAGGTGCTCGTCGTTAAAGCTTTGCACGCCCACTGAAAGGCGGGTTACGCCAGCGCTGCGGTAGGCGCGAAAGCGGTTGCGCTCGAAGGTGCCGGGGTTGGCCTCAAGCGTTATTTCGCACTCGGGCGCAAGCTTGAGGCGGGCGCGCACGTCGCCCAGCAGGCGGTCTATGGCCTGGGGTGAAAAGAGGCTGGGCGTTCCGCCACCGATAAAAATGGTGTGGACTGTGCGGCCCCAAATCAGGGGCAGCGCGGCGTCCAGGTCGGCAATCAGCGCATCGAGGTACGCCGCTTCAGGAATGCCTTCGGCCTCGGCCTCGCTGGTGGCGCGCCACTCGTGCGAGTTGAAGTCGCAGTAAGGGCACTTGCGCAGGCACCACGGCAAATGAATGTAGAGCGACAGGGGCGGCAGCGCGGCCAGTTGCAGCGGGCCGGGGCGCATCCAGTGCAGCACGTCGTTGGCCTGCGGGGCGCCCGCGGCCTGCGCCGGCTGAATGGGAAACACGGTGGCCATTGGGGTCAGTCAGTCAGCCACTCGCTCAGAACCAGCGTTCGCGCATTAGGGCGAGCATGGCCTTTGCCGCCTGGCCGCGGTGGCTGTTGGCGTTTTTTACCTCGGGCGGCAGCTGGGCAAAGGTCTTGCCAAAGCTGGGCAGGTACATGACGGGGTCGAACCCGAAGCCGTTGTCGCCAATGGGCGCCTGGGTAATTTCACCGACGACGCGGCCTACGGCGATGAGGGGCTCGGGGTCGTCGTGGCCGCGCAGCGCAACCAGGGTGCTGACGAGCGCGGCGCGGCGGTTGGCCACGCCGTTCAGCTGCTCGAGCAGGGCCTTCACGTTGTTGGCGTCGCCCTTGGCGTAGCCGAACTGGGTGGCATAAAACGCGGTGTCGACGCCGGGCAGGCCGCCGAAGGCATCAACGCACAGGCCGGCGTCGTCTGCAATGGCGGGCAGGCCGGTGGCGGCGCTGGCATGGCGCGCCTTGGCCAGGGCGTTTTCTACAAAGGTGCGAAACGGCTCTTCGGCCTCGCCCACGCCCAGTGCCGATTGCGGCACAAGCGTGACCGACAGCTCCGCAAACAGCTGCTGCAGCTCGGCCAGCTTGCCGGCGTTGTTAGATGCCAAGACCAGTTGCATTGCCGCCATTGCTTATTTAGCGAGCAAAACCTGCTGCTGCATGACGATGAGTTCGCCAATGCCCTTTTCGGCCAGGCCGAGCAGGATGTTCATCTCGTCGCGTGAAAACGCCGCGCCTTCGGCGGTGCCCTGCACTTCGACAAAATGGCCGGCGCCGGTCATCACCACGTTCATGTCGGTGTCGCAGGCGGAGTCTTCGGTGTATTCCAGGTCGAGCAGCGGCATGCCGCCGACGATGCCGACAGAAATGGCGGCCACGTGGCCCCGGATGGGCGTTGCGGGGATGGTGCCGGCGGCCAGCAGCTTGTTGACGGCGTCTTGCGCGGCAACAAAGGCGCCGGTAATGGCGGCGGTGCGGGTGCCGCCGTCGGCCTGCAGCACGTCGCAGTCGAGGTGAATGGTGCGCTCGCCCAGGGCGGCCAGGTCGAACACGGCGCGCATCGAGCGGCCGATAAGGCGCTGAATTTCTTGCGTGCGGCCGGTTTGCTTGCCCTTGGCGGCTTCGCGGCTGCTGCGGGTGTGGGTGGCGCGGGGCAGCATGCCGTATTCGGCGGTAACCCAGCCTTCGCCGCTGCCCTTCTTGTGCGGGGGCACGCGCTCTTCGACCGAGGCGGTGCACAGCACGCGGGTTTGGCCGAATTCGATGAGCACCGAGCCTTCAGCATGAATGGTGAAGCCGCGGGTCATGCGAACGGGGCGCAGCTGGTCGGCGGCACGGCCGCCGCTTCGTGTGAAAGCAGTCATTTTTTTGAGGTATGTAAGAAACAAAAGCGGAGGCAGCTCCGCAAGCCGAAGCAGCCGTGGAATCAAATTTTCTTGGCTGCAGAACGGCGAATGGCTTCGTTGATTTCGGCAATGGAGCGCTCGATGGCGTCTTCGTCCATGTCGTCGATCTCGCCGTCGGAGGGCATGCCGGCCTGGATGGTGGAGGCAAACACGCCGTCGTCGATGGTTTCGGTCGAAACGCCGCGGTCTTCACGCGTGGAGTCGGACATTTCCCATTCGAGCGCAATGAGCGTCACGTTGTCGCTGTGGGCGCCGCCCTTGCGAAGCGCCATTTCAGCCAGGTCTGGCGCGGCATCGGACACGGGCTTGTCGGAAGACAGGGTGTGCACGATGACGGCGTCGTCGAGCACGCCCCACACACCGTCGGAGCACAGCATGATGCGGTCGCCGCGCTGCAGTTGCAGCGGGGCAGAAATATCGAACAGCGGCGTGGTCGGCGAGCCCAGGCAGGTGAGCAGCAGGTTGCGGTTGACGGGCATGTCGGAGCCGTGGGGGCGCGGGCGCTCGGCATGCGAATGGTCGCGCGTGCGGGTGAGCAGGCGGCCGTCGCGCACCACATAAAGGCGCGAGTCGCCGCAATGCATCCAGGTGGCGGTGGTGCCCTGCAGCAGGGCGGCAACCACGGTGGTGCGAGGCGTGTCGAGCATGGCCTTGTTGCTGGCGTAGCGCATGATCTGCTGGTGCGCCGCCATGGCCGATTCCGCCAGGAAGGCCTTCACGTCCTTGACGGTTGGGCGGGCTTCGCGCTGGTAAAGCGCCGCAATGGTCTGCAATGCGAGCTGGGCCGCAACCTCGCCCTCGGGGTGGCCGCCCATGCCGTCAGCCAGCACAAACAGGCCGGACTCCCGCGTGTAGCAATAGCCCATGCGGTCTTCGTTCTTGAGGCGGCCGCCTTTGCGGCTGACCTGGAATACCGAGAATTTCATGCCGGACGGGTGGTAGGTGCCGCGGCCCTGGGCAGGGCCTTCTTGTCGAAGGAGCGGATGTTGTCGAATGAAAGCCGCACCTTCTCGCCCACGGTGAGCTTGGTGTAGCGCCGCTCGCCTTCGCGGCTGAGTTCTTTTTGCAGCGCAAAGACGGACTGCGGGCGGGAAAGCGGGTCGAGCGACATGCACCATTCAACCACTTCGATGAGGTTGTCGGAGTACACGCCGCGCAGGCGCGACAGCGACAGGCTGAGCCGGTCTTTCTCGATGCGGCGCGGCGCGTCGTTGGGCGGGTAGCCCTGCATGCAGGCGTAGATGCAGGCGCCAATGGCGTAGATGTCGGTCCAGGGGCCCATGGACGAGTCGCGCCGGTACATCTCGGGGGCGGCAAAGCCGGGGGTGTACATGGGGCGGATGAAGATGCCCTCTTTGCTGAGCACTTCGCGCGCGGCACCAAAGTCGATCAGCACGGCGCGGTCTTCGTCGGTAACAAAGATGTTGGCGGGCTTGATGTCCAGGTGGAGCATCTTGTACTGGTGCACGATGCGAAGGCCGCGCAGAATTTCATCGAAGAGCGACCGGATGGTCGATTCGCGGAAGACCTTGGGCCGTTTCAGGTCGCGCGCGGTCACCACAAAGTCCTGCAGGGTGGCACCCTCCAGGTAGTTCATGACCATGTAGACGGTTTCGTTCTCTCTAAAGAAGTTGAGAACGCTGACCACCGAGGCATGCGAGATTTGCGCGAGCGAGCGGCCTTCTTCGAAAAAGCTCTTCAGGCCGAGCCGGTAGAGGGAGAGCTTTTCGGGCGCGACCTCGGGCGTGAGCTCGCCGGGACCGCGGGTTGCCAGCGAGGAAGGCAGGTATTCCTTGATGGCAACCTGCTGTCCGCTGGGGTCGATGGCGAGATAGACGACGCCAAACCCGCCTGCTGAAAGCCGGCGAACGATGCGGTAACCGCCAATGACCGTATCGGGCAGCAGGGGCGAAGGCTTGACCTTTGACATAATCCGGGAGTTTCGCCCGAAGGCGATGGTGCGGCAAGCGAACGCCATGCCGACGCCTCGGTGCATACAGCAAAAACCACAGTGAGGCGCAATGCCAGTTTACAGCATGACCGGCTATGCCAGTGGCCAGAACGGCCCCGTTGGCAGCCACTCCGAAGCCGAAGCACGGCCTACCGCCGCAGGCCGGCTCGGGGTCGAAATACGCTCGGTCAACAGCCGCTTTCTCGACCTCACCTTCAAACTGCCGGAAGAACTGCGCCAGCATGAAACCGCGCTGCGCGAGCTGCTTACGGGCAAGCTGAAGCGCGGCAAGGTCGAAGTGCGGGCCGCCATCGAAAACACGGCCCAGGGCGGCATTGCCGAGCCCTCGGTCAAGCTGCTGCAGCGGCTGAACGGCGTGCAAGACGGCATCAAGGCCTGGCTGCCGGGCGCCCGCGAACTGAGCGTGGCCGACGTATTGCGGCTGGCCGGCGGCGACGGCACCACCCGCGGCGACTGGGGCAGCGACCTGCTCGACGTGGCCGGCAAGGCGCTGGACGCGCTCATGTCCGCCCGCCAGCGCGAAGGCGCGCGGCTGGCCAAGATGCTGGAAGCCCATCTGGTCCAGCTGCGTACGCTGGTCGAACAGGCCGGCCCGCTGATTCCGCAACTGGTCGAGCAGCAGCGCGCGCGCTTCCTGGAGCGTTGGCAAGAGGCCATGGGCTTGACGGGCGGCACCCTGCCCGAAGCGGCGCAAGACCGGGCGCTGAACGAGGCCACGGCTTTTGCGATTCGCATCGACGTGGCGGAAGAGCTCACGCGCCTCAATTCGCACCTGGACGAGATCGAGCGGCTGCTCAAGAAGGGCGGCGAAATCGGCAAGCGGCTGGACTTCTTGATTCAGGAACTGCACCGCGAGGCCAATACACTGGGCTCCAAGTCCGCAGCGCTGGAGCTCACCCGCATTGGCGTGGACATGAAGGTGCTGATCGAGCAGATGCGCGAACAGGTACAAAACATCGAATGAGCGAGCGAATGGACTATCCGGGCAACATTTTTGTGGTGGCGGCACCCAGCGGTGCCGGCAAATCGAGCCTGGTCAAAGCGCTCATGGAGCTGGACACGGCCGTTCAGCCCTCGGTTTCGCACACCACGCGGCCACCGCGCGGGCAAGAAAAGCACGGCCGGGAGTACTTTTTTACGTCGCCGTCGGAGTTCGACGCCATGATTGCCGCAGACGGCTTTGTGGAGTGGGCCCATGTGCACGGGCACCGGTACGGCACCTCGAAAAAGGCCATTGAAGAGCGGATTGCCCAGGGGGCGGACGTCATTCTGGAAATCGACTTTCAGGGCGCGATCCAGATCCGCAAGACCTTTGCCAACGCGGTCATGATTTTCATCCTGCCGCCAAGCTGGGAAGAACTGCGCTCCCGGCTGGAACGGCGCGGCGAAGACAGCGCCGCCGTCATCGAGCTGCGGCTCAAGAATGCCGCCGAAGAGATGGCCCGGGCGGGGGAATTCGACTTCGTTATAATCAACGAGTTATTTGAGCGCGCGCTTTTCGATCTCAAGGCGATCGTCCACGCTCAGCGGCTTCGGTACTCTGCACAACGCCGCGCACGTGCCGACACATTTGCCGCACTGAACATCCCCTGATTTTCCCGCTCACCGACCGAAAGATTCTGATCATGGCCCGCATCACCGTCGAAGATTGTCTGCTTCAGATCCCCAACCGCTTCCAGCTGGTTCTGGCCGCCACCTACCGTGCGCGCATGCTGAGCCAAGGCCATGCGCCCAAGATCGAGAGCAAGAACAAGCCCGCCGTCACTGCCCTGCGCGAAATTGCCGAAGGCAAGATCGGCATTGAAATGCTCAAGAAGGTGCCGGGCTGATCTGACGCAGCCCTGCAACGAAAAGGCACCGCAAAGCGGTGCTTTTTTTACGTCTGGACGCGGCCATACAGCAGCCACGCTAAAGTGGTAGTTATGAGCGCGGTTGCCAAACATCAGTCCCATGCCCCTTCGGGCACGCCAAAGCCGAGCCCGGCGGCGCTGAATGCGGCCGCCGCAAGCTTTGCCGCGCTGACGGCCAGGCTCGATTACCTGAGCCCTGAAGACACCGAGCTGGTCCGCCGCGCCTACCGCTTTGCCGACGAGGCCCACCTGGGCCAGCTGCGCAACAGCGGCGAGCCCTACATTACGCACCCGATTGCCGTGGCGGCGCAATGCGCCGAATGGAAGCTCGACGCGCAGGCCCTGATGGCCGCCCTGCTGCACGACGCCATCGAAGACTGCGGTGTCACCAAGCCGGAGTTGATCGAACGCTTCGGTGCCCCGGTTGCCGAACTGGTCGACGGGCTCACCAAACTGGACAAGCTGCAGTTCAACACGCGCGAAGAAAACCAGGCCGAATCGTTCCGCAAGATGCTGCTGGCCATGGCGCGCGACGTGCGCGTCATTCTGGTGAAGCTGGCCGACCGCACGCACAACATGCGCACGCTGGACGATGCGCCGCGCGAAAAATGGGCCCGCATCTCGCGCGAAACGCTCGAGATCTATGCGCCCATCGCGCACCGGCTTGGCCTGAACCAGACGTATCGGGAGCTGCAGGAGCTGTCGTTCCGCCACATGAAGCCTTGGCGCTACGCCACGTTGTCCAAGGCGGTGGCCAAGGCGCGGGGCCGACGGCGCGACCTGATCCAGAAAGTGCAGAAAGAGGTCGAAACGGCCTTCTCGGCCGCCGGCATGACGCTGCGGATTGCGGGCCGCGAAAAAACGCTCTATTCCATCTACCGCAAGATGGAAGAAAAGCACCTGAGCTTTGCCCAGGTGACCGACATCTACGGTTTTCGGCTGATCGTGCCGAACGTGATTGCCTGCTACACGGGCTTGGGCATCCTGCACCAGATGTACAAGCCGCTGCCGGGCAAGTTCAAGGACCACATCGCCATTGCCAAGCTCAACGGCTACCAGTCGCTGCACACCACGCTGGTGGGCCCGGCGGGTGTGAACGTGGAGTTTCAGCTGCGCACCGAGGCCATGCACGTGGTGGCCGAATCGGGCGTGGCGGCGCATTGGCTGTACAAGGCCGCCGAACCCAATGCGGCCAGCAACGACCGGCTGGGCACCAAGTGGCTGCAGTCGCTGCTCGACATCCAGGACGAAACCCGCGACGCGGCCGAGTTCTGGGACCACGTCAAGGTCGACCTGTTTCCCGATGCGGTCTACGTGTTCACGCCCAAGAGCCAGATTCTGGCGCTGCCGCGCGGCGCCACGGTGGTCGACTTTGCCTACGCCATTCACAGCAACATCGGCGACCACACCTCCGCCGCGCGCATCAACGGCGACCAGGTGCCGCTGCGCACCGAGCTGAAGAACGGCGACGTGGTCGAGGTGATTACCGCGCCCGTATCAACGCCCAATCCGGCCTGGCTCGGCTTTGTGCGAACCGGGCGCGCGCGCTCCAAGATCCGCCACTATTTGAAGACGCTGGCGCACGCCGAATCCGAAGGGCTGGGCGAAAAGCTGCTGGCGCAGGCGCTGCGCGCCGAAGGGCTGAGCAAGCTGCCGGCCGACGATGCCGAGCATCAGGCGCTGTGGGAAAAGTTGCTGCGCTTCACCGGCAACCGCACCCGCGCCGAGCTGCTGACCGACATCGGCCTGGGCAAGCGAATTGCCAGCATCGTCGCCAAGCGGCTCGTGGCGATGCTCTCCGAACTGGGCGAGCGGCCGGATGCGCTGCTGCTGAGCCGCGAGCGCTTCATTTCGCACGAAACCATTTCGCAGGGCGCCGTGACCCTGGACGGCAGCGAGAACTCTTCCGTTCGCTTTGCGCTGTGCTGTCGGCCAATTCCGGGCGATGAGATCGTCGGTTACCTGGGGCATGGCGAAGGCCTGGTGGTGCACACCGAAAGCTGCGGCGTGGGCCAACGCCTGCGCCACAAGGACAGCGAGCGCTTCTTCGCGGTCGAATGGGCCGACGAGCCCACCCGTGCTTTCGAAACCGGCGTGGTAATTACCGTGCGCAACGACAAGGGCGTGCTCGCACGGGTGGCCGCAACGCTGGCCGATGCCGAGGCAGACATCACGCACGTCGAAATGGCCGATGAAACGCCGCAGGATTCGACCGACCTGCGCTTTGTGATTGCCGTGCGCGATCGGAGCCACCTCGACGCGGTGTTGCGCGCGGCACGGCGAACTGCCTCGGTGCTGACGGCCGCGCGGACGGTTCCCGCGCCCTGAAATTCCGCCTGAAACCGGCGGCGCGCTTACGGCGCAGTGCCTGAACCCGGAGCGGGATAGCTCACAGACAGCAGCTCGACCTCGTGCGTGCCGCCCGGCGTCACAAGCTTCACCACATCGCCTTCGCGTGACTTGAGCAAAGCCCTGGCAATGGGTGAGATCCAGCTGACTTGCGATTGGGCGCTGTCCGCTTCGTCGATGCCCAGGATGGTCACGCTGCGTTCGTCACCCGTTTCATCGGCATAGCGCACCGTGGCGCCAAAGAAAACCTGATCGCTGCCATGGTGCACCGAGGGGTCGGTCACCTCGGCAATCTCGAGCCGCTTGGTCAGAAAGCGGATGCGGCGGTCGATTTCCCGCAGGCGCTTTTTGCCGTAGAGGTAATCGCCATTTTCCGAGCGGTCGCCGTTCTTGGCGGCCCAATGCACCGCCTCGACGACCTTGGGGCGCTCTTCGTCCATCAATTGCAGCAATTCGTCGCGCAGCCGGGCATATCCGGCTGGCGTGATGTAGTTCTTGCTGCCGCTGGGCAGCGCCGGGCCGGCGCTTTCGCCGCCGTCGTCGTCTTCGCCGGCGTCGGTTTCCTTGGTGAATGCTTTGCTCAACGCAAAACCTCCGAATTTAAAAAGGCCCGCAACTTTCGTTGCAGGCCTTCATGATGAAAGTGCGATGGACAGATATTGTGCCCCGATTGCCTCACCCTTTACCTCTCACCGCTCACCCCTCACCCCATATCCGAGCGCTTGCAGTCGAAGACCACGCTTTGCTCCACGGCTCGCAGCGCCGGCACCTTGCTCACGTACACCACGCTGGCGCTCATCAGGTGCCATTCGGTGGTCTTGACCAGCCTGAACAGATTGGTCGCCTCGACGCCAACAGTTGGAATGGAATTGAAGACATAAATGGGCTCACCGGACTGGCTCTCTTCCATGTTCACCAGATCCGCCCGCATCTTGCCCATGGTCTCGGTGTCTTTTGTTCTGGAGCGAACAACGTCGATGTTGACGGTACGCGAGTGCTCGTCGATTGAAATCCGGCGAATCGGATTGAAAGGCGATCCGGCTGCGTTGCTTGCGCCCGGAACGCAGGTGATCTTTCCCGCCCAGACCGGGCCCGCGGCTAAAAAAAGCAGGAAGAGGAACGGAAATGCGCGTGTTCTTGCGTGAGTACCCATGGTTCACTCTATGCCGTTTTCCTGCGCACCGAGGTCCGGCATATCCCGTCGGTTCTATTTGTTACCAGATCAATAAACGTTAACATTTTTCATTTCGCGTGAAAAAAGTCACGGTACTCAGTCCTACGCCTAGTTACAGATGAGTGGGGCGAGAGGGAAGCTCGCAACTCTACTGACTCTGGCGGGAAGCAATGGTCACTCAGGTCATTCACAACGCGACGATCACGTTGCAGTTGCCGTTCGACATAAGCCCCACCGCGGAAGTCGCAGCGCTTCGCGCCGCCGGCATTCCGGTGGATGGGCTGGGCAATGCAACGTCGGGTTATCTGTTTGTGCGCACGACGGGCCGCAGCGCCAACCGAACGAACACGTTTCGGTGGTTTGCCACAAGCATTGGCAGAGAGCCGATCGATGTGACCACCCTGCCAGGAGATCCCTCCCTGGCATGCGGCTAGACGCCAGCCAAAGAAAAAGGGTTAGGACACGTTGATGTCCTAACCCTTTAAGAGAGTGGTGCGGCTGGCAGGAATTGAACCCACGACCCCTTGGTTCGTAGCCAAGTACTCTATCCAACTGAGCTACAGCCGCACAGCTATCGATTATAGCATCCATTTTTGCCCCTGGCCGGACCAGATCAGAAATGAATGCGAGTGGTAGGCCGTGATGGGCTTGAACCATCGACCAACGGATTATGAGTCCGCTGCTCTAACCAACTGAGCTAACGGCCCACGAGAGACCCCGATTCTATTCGCCGTGCGGCTTACTTGCGGTGGCTCAGCGCGTTGCTGACCAGGCGCGAGGTGATGTCGACGATCTGGATCATGCGCTCATAGGGCATGCGGGTCGGGCCGATGACGCCCAGAGTGCCCACGACCTGCCCATCGACCTCGTAGTTGGCGCTGACGATGGAAAGCTCTTCGATGGGCACCACCTGGCTCTCGCCGCCGATGAAGATGCGCACGCCCTCGGCTTTGCTCGACACGTCGAGCAACCGCATGAGCTGCGCCTTTTGCTCGAACAGTTCGAAGGCGCGGCGCAGTTGTCCCATGTCGCTGGAAAAATCGGTCACGGAAAGCAGGTTGCGCTCGCCCGAGATCACAACGTCGTCTTCCTGCGCCTCGGTGAGCACCTCGGAGCTGACCTTGACGGCCGCCTGCATCAACGCGGCAATTTCGCCGCGCAGCTTCTCGACTTCTGACTGAAGCCGGTCGCGCACCTGCTCGATGGTCAGGCCCGCATAGTGGGCGTTGATGTAGTTCGACGCCTCGACAAGTTGCGACTGCGTGTAGTCCGCCTCGGGAAAGATCACGCGGTTTTGCACGTCGCCGTCCGGCGAGACGATGATCACCAGCAGCCGCCGCTCGGAGAGCTTCAGGAACTCGATCTGCTTGAACACCGACGCGCGCCGCGGCGCCATGACCACGCCCACGAACTGCGACAGGTTGGACAGCAGGCTGGCGGCGTTCGCAATCACCTTCTGCGGCTGGTCGGGCGCAAGGCTCGGCGCGCTCATCTGCTCGCGCTCGGCAGTGAGCATGGTGTCGACGAAGAGCCGGTAGCCACGGGCCGTGGGAATGCGGCCGGCGGAGGTGTGGGGGCTTGCAATCAACCCCAGCGCCTCGAGGTCCGACATGACGTTGCGGATGGTCGCGGGTGAAAGGTCCAGCCCCGGCGCGCGCGACAAAGTCCGCGACCCGACCGGTTGGCCTTCGGCGATGTAACGCTCCACCAATGTCTTCAGGAGCAACTTGGCACGGTCGTCCAGCATTGCAAGATTTTAGTGTTGTAATTTGTACATGACTTCTCGCTTCCGCAATGTCGCCCTGATCGGCAAATACCAGGCTTCAGGCGCCAGGGCGCAGGCGGATGCGCGCGACGGCGTCATGGAAGATATTGGCGCGTTCCTGGAATCGCAAGGGTGCACGGTTTTTGTCGAGAAATCTGCTGCTGCGGAAGCCGCCGATGCGGACGCCATCGCAGGCGGCCGCTACGAGCCGCTGAGCGTTGCAGAAATCGGGCAGCGCTGCGACCTGGGCCTGGTGGTGGGAGGCGACGGCACCATGCTGGGCATTGGCCGGCAACTGGCGTGCTACGGCATTCCGCTGATCGGCATCAACCGCGGACGGCTCGGCTTCATCACCGACATTCCGATCGACAACTACCAGGCCACGCTGATTCCCATGCTGGCCGGCGAATACGAAGAAGACCACCGCAGCCTCATGCATGCGCAGGTCATACGCGACGGTGTATCGGTTTTCGATGCGCTGGCCATGAACGATGTGGTGGTGAACCGCGACTCCACCTCGGGCATGGTCGAGCTGCGGGTTTCGGTGGGCCGGCATTTCGTGGCCAACCAGCGCGCCGACGGGCTGATCATTGCGTCTCCAACGGGCTCGACGGCCTATGCGCTGTCGGCCGGGGGGCCGCTGCTGCATCCGGCGGTACCGGGCTGGGTGCTGGTGCCCATTGCACCGCACACGCTGTCGAACCGCCCGGTGCTGCTGCCGGACGCGGACGAGATCGTGATCGAACTGGTGTCGGGGCGCGGCGCCAGCGCCAATTTCGACATGCAATCCCTGGCTTCGCTCGCCATCGGCGACCGGGTGGTGGTGCGGCGCTCCGACTTCCGGGTGCGCTTTCTGCACCCGCGGGGCTGGAGCTACTTCGACACGCTGCGCAAAAAACTTCATTGGAACGAAGGGGGCTCCTGAGATGGCGCTGCGACGCATCGCACTGCGCGACTTCGTGATCGTGCGATCACTC
Organism: Variovorax paradoxus; assembly: GCF_029919115.1. NCBI lineage: Bacteria > Pseudomonadati > Pseudomonadota > Betaproteobacteria > Burkholderiales > Comamonadaceae > Variovorax > Variovorax paradoxus. Next base: position 2,657,763 of record NZ_CP123990.1, on the reverse strand, counting down.
GAACTCGACCTGTCCGCCGGCTTTACGGTACTCACCGGCGAAACCGGCGCGGGCAAATCCATATTGATCGACGCGCTTCAACTGGCGCTGGGCAACCGTGCCGATGCAGGCGCGGTGCGCGAGGGTGCCGAGCGCCTGGACGTGAGCGCCGAATTCGACGCCGATCCGGCCTTTGCAGACTGGCTCGACGAAGGCGGGTTCGAGTCCGGCGACGCCCTGCTGCTGCGCCGCACGGTGGACCTGCAAGGCCGCAGCCGCGGCTGGATCAACGGCAGCCCGGCCACGGCCACGCAGCTGCGGGAACTCGGCGACCGCCTGCTCGACATTCACGGCCAACATGCATGGCAAAGCCTCACGCGCCCCGAGGCCGTGCGCGGCCTGCTCGACGCGTATGCCGGCGTGCGCACCGATGCGCTGGACGCCGCCTGGCACAGCTGGCGGCAGGCAATCTCCGCACTCGACAACGCGCGCTCCGCGCAAGATTCGCTGCAGCGCGAGCGCGAACGGCTGCAATGGCAGATTGCCGAGGTCATGAAGCTGGCGCCGGCCGAAGGCGAGTGGGAAGAGCTTTCGACCAACCACGCACGCGTCTCGAACGCCCAGGCGCTGATCGATGCGGCGCAGGGCGCAAGCCAGGCATTGGAAGACGACGACAACGGCGCCCTGGCAGCGCTTTCGCGGGCGGTAACGCTGCTGCAGAACTGCGAGCACATCGAGCCCGAATTCCGCGCACTGGGCGAGGTGCTGGCCTCCAGCGTGGCGCAGGCCTCCGACGCCGCGCATTCGCTGCACGGCTACCTGCGCGACGCCGAGGCCGATCCGCAGCGCCTTGCCGAACTGGACGAGCGCATGGGCTTGTGGATGTCTCTGGCCCGCCGCTACAAGCGCACGCCCGACGACCTGCCCGCGCTGCTGGCCGGTTGGCAAGCCGAGTTGAAGGCGCTGGACGCGCAAAGCGATCTCGAAAGCCTGGAGCGTGCCGAGCAAACCGCGCAGCAGGGCTACATGAAGGAAGCCAAGGCGCTTGCCAAGTTGCGTAAGCAGGCCGCGCCGCGCCTGTCCGAAGCGGTCACGCAGGCCATGCAGGGGCTGGGCATGCAGGGCGGCCGGTTCGAAGTCGAACTGCAGCCGCTCGCGCAGCCGGGCCGCGCGGGGCTCGAAGACGTCGCCTTTCTGGTGAGCGGGCATCCGGGCAGCACGCCCCGCCCCATCGGCAAGGTGGCTTCGGGCGGCGAGCTCTCCCGCATTGCCTTGGCCATTGCGGTCACCACAAGCCAGCTTGGCGCCGCGCAAACGCTGATCTTCGACGAGGTCGATGCCGGGGTGGGTGGGGCTGTCGCCGAGACCGTGGGGCGCCTCATGAAGCAGCTCGGGCGCGACCGCCAGGTGCTGGCCGTCACCCACCTGCCGCAAGTCGCTGCCTGTGCCGATCACCACCTGGTGGTGGCCAAGCGGCAGACCGCCGCGGCCGGCCAGGACGGCCCGCGGACCGAAAGCGGCGTTTCGCGGCTAGACGACGAAAACCGCGCCCGCGAAATCGCCCGCATGCTCGGCGGCGAGAAGGTTTCGAACACCTCGCTGGCGCACGCCCGCGAAATGCTGGGCCACAAGACTTCGGCAACGCTGTAATGAACCTCGATCTGGTGCTCATCACCGGCATGTCGGGCTCAGGCAAGTCCGTAGCCCTGCACGCGCTGGAAGACGCAGGCTACTACTGTGTCGACAACCTTCCACCCGAACTGCTGAGCCCTTTCATCGCGCTGCAGCAAGAGCAAGAAGCCAAGCGCGTGGCCATTGCCATGGACGTGCGCAGCGGCGTGTCGCTACCGATCGTTCCGCAGCAGCTCGAAGCGTTGCGCCAGGACGGTGTTTCGCTGCGTTCGCTGTTTCTCGACGCCACCACCGATGCGCTGCTGCGGCGCTATTCCGAGACTCGCCGGCGGCATCCGCTGTCGCGCCAGGAGGGCCGCACCGATGCCCCGGAGCAGGAGCGCGCGCTGGTGCAGGCCATTGAACTGGAGCGCGAGCTGCTGGCCGACTTGCGCGACGGCGCCGACGTGATCGACACCAGCCTGATACGGCCGGCGCAGCTGCAGAGCTACATCAAGGCATTGATCTCCGCGCCGCAGAGCGCACTGACGCTGGTGTTCGAATCGTTCGCTTTCAAGCGCGGCGTGCCGCTGGACGCCGACTACGTGTTCGATGTGCGCATGCTCCCCAACCCGCATTACGTGCCCACCCTGCGGCCGCTGACGGGCCGCGACACGCCGGTGATCGAGTGGCTGCGCGAACACGAAGACGTGGCGCGCATGTACGACGATATCGAGCAGTTTCTTTCGCGCTGGCTGGATGCGCTGGCGCGAGACCATCGCAGCTATGTGACGGTGGCCATCGGCTGCACCGGCGGCCAGCATCGATCGGTGTTCCTGGTCGAACAGCTGGCACGCGCGTTCGGCGCACGTTGGGGCGCCCTCAAGCGGCATCGCGAGCTGGACGCGATCTGAACTCGCCCACAGCCGGCAGTTCCCGGAGCTAGCCCCCGCTGCTTTCCAGCAGCTTGCGCATCGGTGCCGGCAGCCCGAGCCGGCCCCATTCCTCCGCCTCCACCCAGCGCGCGGTCTCGCCTTGCGGCTGCCCGCCCTGGAGCATCACAGGGTGAAGATGCAAGTCCTTGTGGGTCAGCACGTGCACGAAAGACGGCAGGTCTTGCGCCTTGCGCTGCGCGGCCGGCGGCAGTGCGGCCAGCAGGTCTTCGCGGCTGTCGAACACCGGCAGGCAATAGAGCCCGGCCCAGATTCCCTTGGCAGGCCGCTTCTCCAGCCAGACACGGCCTTGCACATCGCGCGCCAGCAGCGCCCAGAGCGACTGGGCGCTGCGTTTCAGCTTGCGGGTCTTGACGGGATAACGCTCCGGCTGCCCTTCTCGCAAGCCGGTGCAGATGCTGTTCACCGGGCAGATCATGCAGCTTGGCTTGCGCGGAAGGCACACCGTGGCGCCCAGGTCCATCACGCCTTGCGTATAGCTTGCAATGTCTTCTTTTTGCCCGTCGGGCGGAAGCAGCTGGGTGGCCTTGTCCCACAGCGCGCGCTCCTGCGCCGACGAAGACATGTCTCCGCCAAAGCCGAGCATGCGCGTGAGCACGCGCTTCACGTTGCCGTCGAGAATTGCGACGCGCTCGCCGAAGCAGAAGGCTGCAATTGCCGATGCGGTGGAACGGCCAATGCCGGGCAAGGTGGTGAGCTCGGCGGCGGTGCGAGGAAACTCGCCGCCAAAGCGCGCCACAACCTCCTGGGCGCAGCGGTGCATGTTGCGCGCCCGGCTGTAGTAGCCCAGGCCGCTCCAGAGCCCGAACACCTCGTCCTCGGTGCCGTCGGCCAACGCCCGCACCGTCGGAAACCGTTCGAGAAAACGCGCAAAGTAACCGAGCACCGTCGAAACCTGCGTCTGCTGGAGCATGACCTCCGACAGCCACACGCGGTACGGATCGCGCGTGTTCTGCCACGGCAACTCGCTGCGGCCGTGGCTGCGCTGCCAGGCCACCACGCGCTGCGCGAAATCGGGCGGCATGTGCAACTCTTGCGTCGCGCCGCCGGACACCGGACGATCAGGCCGCACGCAGTTCGCCGATGGCGGCCGGAGCAGCCGGCTTTCCCTGATGCGTGATCATCGAAGTGAATTCATTCAGCCGAAGATGCAACTCGGCCAGGCTGCTCTCTTGCGCGGCAAGCTCGAGCAAACGCTCGTCGAGATTGCCCGCCGCGTTCTGGATGCGTTCGATCGCCTGGATGCGCTTGCTGAAAGTGCGGCGGCGCTCCTTCAGCTGTGCGTCGATCTGCGCGCTTGCACCTTTGCTCCAACGCTCGACCTCGGTCATGGCCGCTTCGTTGACCAGCCGCAGCCGGCTCGCAAGCGCGCGCACCAGCTTGTCGCAGAAATCCGCCTGCGCCAGCCTCAGCAGATTGCCGACGCTCAGGTAGTGGATGTGGCTGCGCTCGATCTGGCTCAGCTCCTGCTCGAAGCTCGTCAGGTCGGGCTCCGCAGGCGCCTGCAAGTTGAAGCCCTGCTCCGCGTTGAGCTGACGAAAGGTGGCGTGCAGCATCGACTGGATCTCGGCCGTGGTCGCCTGCACTTCGCGCAGGTTGTTGCGCAACGAATCGAAGGTCTCGCCGTACACCTTGCGCACGTTGAGCTTGATGCCGGGGCGCTTGAGCGCGGTCGAAAGCCGCACCATGTCGGCCTTGAGCGCGGTACGGCCGAGCACGGCATATACCTCGCGCAGCAGCTTGCCCTGCACGGAGCGCAGCGCGAGGATGCGCGTGTTGCTGCCTTCGAACTCGGTCTGCTCCTGGTCGATGCGCGAACGCATGTGGCGGATGACGGAAACGTTCTTGCCGCGCAGCCCCTGCAGTTCGAGCGCCTGCTCGGAAAGATCGCGCTGGCGTACTTTCAGGATGCGTTCGGCCTCGGCGCGCAATGCCACCATGCCTGCATCGACGGCAAGCCGCAGCATCGTTTCGCGCTTGCCGAGCACGCCTTCGGCGAGCAGCGTTTCGAGCGCCAGCAGACGGCTGGCCTCGAGCAGCCGGCCATCGCGCTGTATCTTTGCCTGCAGGCCCTTTTGCGCCGAAACCGGCAGCACCTGCACCAGCGGAACCTCGAGAAACTTGGCCGCCACTTCACGCTGGCGCTCGATCTGCATTTCGATCTGCGCGGGCGTGCTGAGCGTGTCCCACATGGTGTCGATCTTGTTGAGCACCACGAAGCGCGTGTCGCTGCCTTCGCTCTCGGTGACCAGGTGCTCGCGCCAGATGGACAGGTCGGAACGCGTCACGCCGGTTTCGGCACCAAGAATGAAGACGACCGCATGCGCCTGCGGAATGAGGCTCACCGTGAGTTCGGGCTCGGCGCCAATCGCGTTCAGGCCCGGCGTGTCCAGAATGACCAGTCCCTGCTCCAGCAGGGGGTGAGGCATGTTCAGGATGGCATGGCGCCAGCGCGGAATTTCGACACGGCCTTCGGCGTCCTGCACCGGGTTGTCGTCGGGCGTTTCTTCGTTCCAGAAACCCAGCGCGTTCGCCTCGTCCTTGCTGACCCAGCGAACTTCGGCCACCTTGCCCATGGCCTGGGCGAGTTGCTCGGCGTTCTCCACGTCGATTGCAATTTCAGTCCAGCGCGTGGGCTTTTCACGCCAATGCGTGAGCGAATGGGGTTCGAGCCGGGTTTCGATCGGCAGCAGCCGCAGCTTGGGCGACACCGCGGCGTCGTAGCCCAGCTCGGTCGGGCACATCGTCGTGCGCCCCGCGCTGGCCGGCATGATGCGCCGCCCGTAGCCGGCGAAGAAGATCGCGTTGATCAGCTCCGACTTGCCGCGCGAGAACTCGGCCACGAAAGCGACCATGACCTTGCTGTTGCGAATCTGCAGCTCGAGGCCGCGCAGGCGCTCGGCCACGGCCTGGTCGAGCAGCTCGTTCTCGGTCAGCCAGCGGGACAGCCACTGGAGGCGGTGAGCAAAATTGCTTCGCCAAGCGCCGTGCTGATCGAGTTGTTGGTTGAAAGAGCGGCTCAAAGGGAATATGTAAGAAACAACTTACAAATATAGCATCGCAAGCTGTGGAGCAACCGTTTACGGGATATTCGGACGTGGACGCCGAAACACTATTTTTGACAATTCGGGCAATAGTAAGTCGAACGCTGCCCTTGGCGTAGCTGCCGTATCGGCGTTGCGCAGACCCGACAAGGCTCGCCGGCCCGGCCGTAGACCGTGGCTTCGAGCTGGAAATAGCCGTTTTGCCCGTCCACATTGGAGAAGTCGCGCAGCGTGCTGCCGCCCTTCTCTACCGCCCTGGCCAGAATTTCGCGTACCGCCGCATACAGCTTGGCTGCCCGTGGCCGGCTGATGCGTGCGGCAGAGAGCGTCGGGCGAATCCCCGCCTGGAACAGCGCCTCCGACGCATAGATGTTGCCGACGCCCACCACCACGTCGCCCGCAAGCAGCACCTGCTTAACGGCGGTGCGGCGCTTTCGAAGGCCGGCGTGGAACGCGTCGAAATCGAATGCGTCGCCCAGCGGCTCCATGCCCAGCCCGCCCAGCAGCTTGACGGCCCAGGGCGCGGCCTCGTCCTCGGCATAGACCACGGCGCCAAAGCGGCGCGGATCGTTGAGCCGCAGGGTGCCCCGGTCGGTCACCAGATCGAAGTGATCGTGAACACTGGGTGGCGGCAGCGCCACATCGAAGCGCAGGCTGCCCGACATACCCAGGTGCAACAGCAGCAGGCCGCGGTCCAGGTCGATCAGCAAGTACTTGCCGCGCCGGCGCACTTGCAGCACCTGCCGCCCCACCAGCGCCTCGGGCGCGACCATCAGCGCCCAGCGCAAGGGCTTGCCGATGCGCACCGCATCGATGCGTGCGCCGGCAATGCGTTCGGCAAAACCGCGCCGCGTCACTTCAACTTCGGGAAGCTCAGGCATAAGAATAAAAACTCCGGGCTGCATGAAGCCCCACGCGGTGCTCGCTCAAAAGCTTGGATTATTATGGTTCGATGATTCCATCGCCCCGCCGACACCGCCTTGCGGCGGCCGCGTCTCTCGTTCTGCTTGCCTGCGCGGTTCATGCGCAAACCTCCGATCCCGCCGCGCCCAACAGCCCGGCGCCCATCATCGAGAGGCAGGCTCCGCCCCGGCCGGGTACGAAGCCCGCGGCAGCGCCGGTGGTCGCCAAGCCGGCGAGCGAACCTGCTGCGCAGCCTTCGGCGCTCACGGCCGAGCTGTTCTACGAAATCCTGATGGGCGAGATGACCACGCGCTCCGGCGATCCCGGCGCTGGGTACGCGCTGGTGCTCGACGCGGCGCGGCGCCTGCGCGACGGCAAGCTGTTTCAGCGCGCGGTCGAAATTGCGCTGCAATCGCGCTCCGGCGATGCGGCGCTTGCAGCCGCCCGCGCCTGGCAGGAAACGTTGCCCAACTCGCGCGATGCACGCCGCATCGAGCTGCAGATCCTGATTGCGCTCAATCGCATCGGCGAAACGGCTGAGCTGCTGCGCGCAGAAGTCGCGGCCACGTCGCAAGTCGAACGCCCACTGCTCATGGCGGTGATCGTGCGCAACTACTCGCGCGCCACCGACAAGAAACTGGCCGCCTCGGTGGTCGAACGGGCACTGGCCGACGAACTCAAGAAGCCGGCGACCGGCGGACTGGCCTGGGCGACTGTGGGCCGCATGCGGCTGAATGCGGGCGACACCTCCGGTGCGCTCGACGCCGCGTTCAAGGGCCAGGAGATCGACCCCGCTTCCGAGGCGCCGGCTGCACTGGCACTCGAAATGATCGACCCCAGCCAGCCGCTGGCGGAGCCGATCGTCACGCGCTACCTTGCGAGCAACCCCAAGGCCTCGCCCGACCTGCGCGTTGCCTATGCACGCGTGCTGGTCGAAAACCGCCGTTTCGCTGATTCCACAGCGCAACTGCAGACACTGACCACGGCACGGCCGGAGTTGGCCGAACCCTGGCTGCTGCTCGGCAGCCTTCAGGCGCAGGCCCGCCAGGACGCGGCGGCGGAAACATCGCTCAAGCGCTATGTCGAACTCGCGTCATCGCAAAAAGACGCGAAGGATTCGGACGATCGCCAGCGCGGCACCACGCAGGCGTACCTGGTTCTCTCGCAACTCGCGGAGCGCCGCAAGGACTTCACGGGCGCGGAACGCTGGCTCGCGCGGGTCGACAGCACCGACGACCTGGTCGTTGCGCAAACACGGCGCGCAGGCCTGCTCGCACGCCAGGGCAAGCTGCCGCAAGCGCGCGAAGTGCTGCGCGGGTTGCCCGAGCGCACGGCCGAAGACAAGAAGCAGAAATTTCTCGCTGAAGTGCAGCTGCTGCGGGACGCCAAGCAATACCAGGCCGCCTACGACATGCTCACCCAGGCCTCGGTAGCCTCGCCGAACGACACCGACCTGATCTACGACCAGGCCATGGTGGCCGAGAAGCTGAACCGCCTCGACGAAATGGAGCGGCTGCTGCGCCGGCTGATCGAGCTCAAGCCCGAAAACCAGAACGCCTACAACGCGCTCGGCTACTCGTTCGCCGATCGCAAGATCCGGCTCGACGAGGCCCGCACGCTGATCCAGAAGGCGGTGCAGCTGGCACCGCAGGATCCGTTCATTGCGGACAGCCTGGGCTGGGTGGAATTCAGGCTGGGCAACACCACAGAGGCCATCCGCATCCTCGAGGCCGCCTACAAAACGCGGCCCGATCCGGAGATCGGCGCGCATTTTGGTGAAGTGCTCTGGTCGACCGGCCAGAAAGACCGCGCCGTGACGATCTGGAAAGAAGCCTTGCTGAGCGACGCCGAAAACGAAACCCTGCAGGAGACGCTCAAGCGCCTGCGGGTCAAGCCGTGAACATGCTCGCCCCAAGCCCCGTCGACCGCAGCCGCCGAGCCTTGTTGGCTGTGGGTGGGGCTGCTCTTCTCTCGATGGCGGGCTGCGCCCAATTGGGCGGCGGCTCCTCCGCGCCAAGAGGTTCGGACAGCTGGAGCGGCCGCATGTCGCTGCGCATCGACAGCCAGCCGGTGCAGACCTTCTCCGCATTGTTCGAATTGCGCGGTTCCCCCGAAGCCGGCGAGCTGTCGCTCACGAGCCCGATCGGCAGCACCCTGGCCCAGTTGCACTGGTCGCCCGGCGAGGCCTTGCTCAAGAACGGCAGCGAAGTGCGGCGCTACGAGTCGGTCGATGCGCTGATCGAAGCCGCCACCGGCGCCGCAATACCCGTCGGCGCACTGTTCGGCTGGCTCGCGGGACGCGACGACCGCGTTCCCGGCTGGCGCCCCGACCTGGCGCAAATCGCGAACGGCCGGCTGCAGGCCACGCGTGAGAACCCGGGGCCCACGGCCGACCTGCGCATTGTGTTCGAACGGTCATGAAGGCGATCTACGACCTTCCCGCACCGGCCAAGCTCAACCTCTTCCTGCACATCACCGGCCGGCGCGAAGACGGATACCACCTGCTGCAGTCGGTTTTCATGCTGATCGACTGGTGCGACACGCTGCACGTCGAGCTGCGGCGCGACGGGCAACTCAGCCGCGAAGACCTGACGACCGAATTGCCGCCCGACGACCTGGTGCTGCGTGCGGCGCGGGCGCTGCAGGTGCATGCCAGCCCCGGCCAGGGCGCCCATATCGGCGTAGCCAAGCAGGTTCCGGCGCAGGCGGGCATGGGCGGGGGCTCTTCGGACGCCGCAACGTGCCTGTTGGCACTCAACCGGCTCTGGAACCTGAACCTGCCGCTGGCACGCCTGGCCGAAATCGGCGTGAAATTGAGTGCCGATGTCCCGTTTTTCCTGGGGGGCCGAAATGCCTGGGTCGAGGGAATCGGCGAGAAAATCACACCTGTGAATATCCCTGCGGCAGGTTTCGTAGTGGCCAAGCCACCCGAAGGGCTCGACACGCGCTTAATTTTTTCTGCGCCGGACCTTCAACGCGCCACTCCTGTTGCTATAATCTCGGGCTTTGCTGCAGATAGCGAACAGCTTGAAGCTCCAAACCACGAAAGCAGTGCTTTCAAGGTTTTCGACTTCGGCCACAACGACCTGCAGCCGGTTGCCCAACGGCTTTGCCCCGCAGTCACCGAAGCCATCGAATGGCTCGGCGCCCAAGGATTGAAAGCCCGGATGACCGGCTCCGGAAGTTCGGTATTCGCGAAATTGCCGCAAGGGCCGCAAGAAGCGGAACTGGCCGAAGCCCCCGCGGGCTGGCAGGTTCGTCAATGCAGCAACCTGGCCGTTCATCCACTTTGGGGATGGGCGACCTGAAGATAATCGGATCGTGATGGGTCCGATGCGACATATATCGGTTTGTGGTGAAAACCATCGACCCGTGTAGGGGAGTCGCCAAGTTGGTTAAGGCACTGGATTTTGATTCCAGCATGCAAAGGTTCGAATCCTTTCTCCCCTGCCAAATCTCTTCAGGCTGCGGTCTAACCGCCGCAGCGCTTTCAGACTGCGGCCCACGGGCCGCAGTGCTTCTTTTGCAGCCTACCCGCTGCAATAATCGGCGGCCTCCAAGCCGCCACCACGACTCAAACTCTTTGGCGGCTTCCTAAAAGCCATTCGACTGCCGGGACGCGCTCATGCAGGCTAATCACCCTGATTTCATGGTTTTCACCGGCAATGCCAATCCTGGCCTGGCCGCAGAAATCGCGCAAAACCTCGGTACCTCGCTGGGTGCCGCGCGCGTGGGACGCTTCTCCGACGGCGAAGTCACCGTCGAGATCAACCAGAACGTCCGGGCGCGCGATGTGTTCGTGGTGCAGTCCACCTGCGCACCGACCAACGAAAACCTGATGGAACTGCTCATCATGGTCGACGCGCTCAAACGCGCCTCGGCCGAGCGGATCAGCGCGGTGATTCCCTACTACGGCTATGCCCGCCAGGACCGCCGCCCGCGCTCCAGCCGGGTGCCGATCTCGGCCAAGGTGGTGGCCAACCTGCTGGAAACCGTGGGCGTCGAGCGCGTGCTCACCATGGATCTGCACGCCGACCAGATCCAGGGCTTCTTCGACATTCCGGTCGACAACATCTATGCGTCGCCGGTGCTGCTGGGCGACCTGCGCCAGCGGAACTACGAAGACCTGATCGTCGTGTCGCCCGACGTCGGCGGCGTGGTGCGCGCACGAGCGCTGGCCAAGCAGCTGAACTGCGACCTCGCCATCATCGACAAGCGCCGCCCAAAGGCCAACGTGAGCGAGGTCATGAACGTGATCGGCGAAATCGACGGCCGCAACTGCGTGATCATGGACGACATGATCGACACGGCCGGCACGCTGGTCAAAGCGGCCGAAGTGCTCAAGGAGCGTGGCGCAAAAAGCGTCTATGCGTATTGCACGCACCCGATCTTCTCGGGTCCGGCCATCGAGCGCATCACCCACTCCGCCCTCGACGAAGTGGTCGTGACCAACACCATTCCTCTTTCCGACGGCGCCTTGGCCTGCGGAAAGATCCGCCAACTCTCCGTGGCACCGCTGATCGCCGAAACGATCCAGCGCATTGCCAAGGGCGAGTCGGTCATGAGTTTGTTCTCGGACCAGGACAACCTGTTCTGAGCAAAAAGCGGGCGCCACTTCCTTTTTCCGGAACGGCGCCCTTGTTGAACCGGAGTCGCACTGGTCGCGGTGGACTCTCACAGGAGTTGTTATGAAATTCGTCGCTTTTGAGCGCGCCAAGCAGGGCACGGGTGCGAGCCGCCGTCTCCGCATCTCGGGAAAGACGCCCGGTATCGTCTATGGTGGTGAAGGCAAGCCCCAGCTGATCGAGCTCGATCACAACGCGTTGTGGCACGCCCTCAAGAAGGAAGCCTTCCACGCCTCGATCCTCGAAATGGAACTCGGCGGCGCCACCAGCAAAGTGCTGCTGCGCGACGTGCAGTACCACCCGTTCCGCCAGCTGGTGCAACACATCGACTTCCAGCGCGTCGATGCCAAGACCCGACTGCACATGAAGGTGCCGCTTCACTTCAAGGGTGAAGAAGAGTCCGACGCCGTCAAGCTCGACCACAACCTGGTCACGCACGTGATGAACGAGCTCGAAGTGAGCTGCCTGCCGAGCGACCTGCCCGAGTTCATCGAGGTCGATCTCTCCAGCCTCAAGAAGAACGCCACGCTGCACGTGAGCGACATCAAGCTGCCCAAGGGCGTGAAGTTCGTGAGCCACGGCAAGCTGAACCCGGTCATCGTGTCGGCCGTGCCGCCGCTGGTCGCCGAAGAGCCGGCACCTGCCGCTGAAGGCGCAGCACCCGCCGAAGGCGCCGCCGCCGCCGGTGGCAAGCCTGCCGCCAAGACGGCAAAGCCCGCCGCGAAGAAGTAATTCTTCCGGCACCCTGCAAAAGGCCCGCTTCGTGCGGGCCTTTTGCTTTTGGGGCGGCGAGATAATTCCCTCATGATCAAGCTGTTTGTCGGCCTCGGTAATCCCGGGCCTGAATACGAAGCCACCCGGCACAACGCGGGCTTCTGGTGGATCGACGCACTCGCACGCGACTGGAAGCTCAACCTGGTGCCCGAGCGCAGCTACCACGGCCTTGCGGCGCGCGCGAACATCGGCGGGCAGAGCGTGTGGCTGCTCGAGCCGCAAACCTTCATGAACCTGTCGGGCAAATCGGTGGGCGCGCTCGCGCGCTTCTTCAAGATTGCGCCCGAAGAAATCCTTGTGGTGCACGACGAGCTCGACGTGGTGCCGGGCCAGGCCAAGCTCAAGTTCGGCGGCAGCCATGCCGGCCATAACGGCCTGCGCGACATCCATGCACAACTGGGCACGGGTGACTACTGGCGCCTGCGCCTGGGTATAGGACACCCCGGCGTGAAGTCGGAGGTGATCAACTGGGTGCTCAAGAAGCCGCTGAAGGAACAGCGCGAAGCCATCGAGGACGCCATCGTCCGCACACTGCATGCGGCCCCTGCCCTGGTGGCGGGCGAGATGGAAAAGGCCACCTTGATCATTCACACGAGCAAACCGCCCCGGCCCAAACCGCCGCGGCGAGAGCCCGGCGACGGAGGCACGCCCGCCGCCACCTAGCCGGCAACGAGAGCGGGATAGAGAAAAGGGAGAGAAATAAAATGAGAAGAAGCAGAAGCGCAATCCAGACCGGGAAAACCGGCGCAGCTATATTTTTAATAGCGTCAGGCGTTCTCTGGCTACCCGCTGCGGCACAAGGAAGGTCCGAAACCTACCGCTGCGGCAACACCTACACCGACCGCCCCTGCGAAGGCGGAAAACCGGTGAAAGTCGACGACTTGCGCTCCGATGCGGACCGCCGTGCTTCGGAAGCCGGAACGCAAAAGGCCGAGGTCCGCGCCGATCAGCTCGAGCGCATTCGCCTGTCCCAGGAAAAAGAAGCCTACGAGCGCGACCGCCGCTCCGCCCACGAGGCCCGGCAGGCCGCCGTCGCCGAGCGAAAGCTCGCGTCTTCCGAGCAACTCGCGCAGGCACGCGCCCGAAAACTCGCCTCGGAACCGCACAAGTCGAGCACGCGCTTCAGCGGGGCAACGGGAGGAAAACCAGCCTCGTCGCCGGGCGGCGCGGGCGGCAAGAAAAAGCGAAAGCCGTCGTCCGGCTCAGACGCCGGCTGAAGGCACAGGCGGCCGAGGCTCCACAGCCGCGGCTGCCGCCTTGGCCGCGGCAAGCCGCTCGAACTTCTGCCACAGCGTCTCGCGGGTTTCCACGTGCTCCGGGTTGATGGGAATGCACGCAACCGGGCACACCTGCACGCACTGCGGCTCGTCGAAATGGCCCACGCATTCGGTGCACTTGCGCGGGTCGATCTCGTAGAACTCGGCGCCCATGTAGATCGCGTCGTTCGGGCACTCGGGCTCGCAGACATCGCAGTTGATGCATTCGTCGGTGATCATGAGGGCCATACCCGATTATCGCGAACAAGGCACGCTTGTTGCAGGAGTCGGGTTATGCTGCGCCCCGCCCCATGAGCCTGTTTATTCTCAAGCGCCTCGCCACGCTGATCGCCACGCTGATCGGCGCCTCGGTCATAGTGTTTCTCGTCCTCGAGATATTGCCCGGCAACGCCGCGCAGTTGCTCATGGGCCCCGACGCCGCACCTGATGCGGTCGCTGCCCTTGCTGCCAAGCTCGGCCTCGACCAGCCCGCCTGGACGCGCTACTGGCAGTGGATTGCGGGCCTCCTGACGGGCAACCTGGGCGACAGCTACGCCTACAGCACCCCGGTGCTCGACCTCATCCTGGAACGGCTCGCGCTCACCGTGCCTCTCGCACTGCTGGCGATGGCGCTGACGACGGTGCTCGCATTGCTTGTGGGCGTCACCGCGGCAGCGCGCCACAACAAGCTCGGCGACGTGGGCCTGATGGGCCTCACGCAGGTGGGCATTGCCATTCCCAATTTCTGGTTCGCGATCCTGCTGATCCTGGTGTTTTCCGTTCAGCTGCAGTGGTTCTCGGCCGGCGGCTTCGAGGGCTGGGGCGAAGGTGTCTTCGCGGGCATCAAGTCGCTGCTGCTGCCGGCCTTGTCGCTTGCCGTGGTGCAGGCGGCCATCCTTGCGCGCATCACGCGTTCGGCGGTGCTCGAAGTGATGCGCGAAGACTTCGTTCGCACTGCGCGCGCCAAGGGCGTTTCGCAGCGCGCGGTGCTCTGGACCCACGTGCTGCGCAACGCGATGATCCCGGTGGTCACGGTCATGGGCATGCAGTTTTCCGAGCTGCTGGCCGGCACCATCGTGATCGAAAAGGTGTTCTACCTGCCCGGCCTCGGCCGGCTGATCTTCGAAGCCATCGGCAACCGCGACCTGATCGTCGTGCGCAACTGCGTGATGCTGCTTGCCGCCCTGGTGGTCATCGTGAATTTCGTGGTCGACGTGCTCTACGCCGTGATCGACCCGCGCATCAAGGCGAGCGACATATGAGCGCGACGACTGTTCCGAGCGCAGCAGCGCTCAAGGTGCCCGGCTTCTGGCGCCGCGCACTGCGGCACCGCAGCTTCGTGCTTGGCGGCGTTCTCACGCTGCTCCTGCTGCTGGCCGCCTTCGTCTCGCTGGTGTGGACGCCGTGGTCGCCCTACGAGATGGACATGCCCAACAAGCTCAAGCCGCCCTCGGGCGCGCACTGGCTGGGCACCGACACCTACGGACGCGACGTGGCCTCGCTGCTGCTGGTGGGCGCGCGAGCGTCCATCCTGGTGGGCATGATTGCGGTGGGCATCGGCCTTGTCGTCGGCACGGCGCTGGGCCTTATGGCCGCGGCGCGGCGCGGCTGGGTCGAGGAAGCCATTATGCGGCTCACCGATTTCTCGCTTGCCTTCCCGGCCATTCTGTCGGCCATCATGATGACGGCCGTGTTCGGCGCCGGCATCGTCAACGCGATCATCGCAATCGGCATCTACAACATTCCGACCTTTGCGCGCATCACGCGCGCATCGGCCAACGCCATCTGGTCGCGCGAATACGTGGCGGCGGCGCGCGCGTGCGGCAAGGGTTCGTTCGCCATCACCATGCAGCATGTGCTGCCCAACATTTCGGCCGTGCTGATCGTGCAGATCACCATCCGCTTCGCGATTGCCATCCTCGCCGAAGCCGCCCTCTCCTACCTCGGTCTGGGCACACAGCCGCCGCAGGCCTCGTGGGGCCGCATGCTCAACGAGGCGCAGACCATGATGTTCCAGTCGCCCCTGCTTGCGGTGTTTCCGGGCATGGCCATTGCGCTGGCGGTGCTGGGGCTCAACCTGCTCGGCGACGGCCTGCGCGACCTGCTCGACCCGCGCCTTGCGAGGGCGCGTTAAGCCATGCCTCTTCTCGAAGTCAAAGACCTGCACGTCGAGCTGCAAACACAGCGCGGCCCCGCCGAGGCCGTGCGCGGCATCGGCTTCACGCTCGAGCGCGGCGAAACGCTGGGCATCGTGGGTGAATCGGGCTGCGGCAAATCGATCACGGTGCAATCGCTCATGGGCCTGCTGCCCGCCACCGCAAAGGTCACAGGCAGCATCCGCTTCGACGGCACCGAGCTCGTGGGCCTGGGCGAAAAGGCCATGTGCAAGATTCGCGGCAACCGCATCGGCATGATCTTCCAGGAGCCGATGACGGCACTGAACCCGGTGCACACCATTGCGCGCCAGGTCGGCGAGCCGCTGCGCCTGCATCGCGGCCTCACAGGCGCCGACGCACGCAAGGAGGTGCTGGCATTGCTGGAGCGCGTGGGCATTCCCGATGCGGCTTCGCGGCTCGATGCTTATCCGCATCAGTTTTCGGGCGGGCAACGCCAGCGCATCGGCATTGCCATGGCATTGGCCTGCGGCCCCGACCTGCTCATTGCCGACGAGCCCACCACCGCGCTCGACGTCACGATCCAGAAGCAGATCCTCGAGCTCATTCAAGGTCTGGTCGCGGAGCGCGGCATGGCGCTGATCCTGATCTCGCACGACCTTGGCGTGATCGCGCAGAGCGTGTCGAAGATGCTGGTGATGTACGGCGGCAGCGTGGTCGAGAGCGGCCCGACCGACACCGTGTTTGCAGAGCGCGCACATCCGTATACGCAGGGCCTGTTCGCGGCGCGGCCGGCACTCGGCGCGCCACGCGGCATTCGCCTGGCGACCATCCGCGGCAGCGTGCCCGAGCTGATCGACCTGCCGCAAGGTTGCCCTTTTGCGGGCCGATGCAAGTACACCGTCGACGCCTGCCATGCGACCCGGCCTCCGCCCACGATGCTGCCGCACGACCATGCGGTGCGGTGCATCCGGCTCGAAGAGATTGCCGCGGAAGGCGCCCTCGCATCATGAGCCAACCGATCAGCACAGCGCCCCTGCTCGAGGTGACCGACCTCGTGCGCCACTACGCCCTGCCGCGCGAAAAGCTCTTTGGCCCGCCGCCGCTCGTCAAGGCGCTGAACGGCGTGAGCTTCAAGGTCGAGGCCGGCCGCAGCCTGGGCATCGTCGGCGAATCGGGCTCGGGCAAGTCGACCATCGCACGCCTGGTGATGGCGCTCGACGCGCCCACTTCGGGCAGCGTGCGCATGCTGGGCCGCGACCTGCACCAGCTGCCCCGAAGCGAACTGCGTACGGCGCGGCGGGACTTCCAGATGGTGTTCCAGGACCCTTACGGCTCGCTCGATCCGCGCCAGACGGTGGCGCGCATCGTGGCCGAGCCGCTCGAGGCGCTGGCCGAAACCAGCCGCGCCGTGCAGCGCGAGCGCGCCTCCGAAGCCCTGGCCGCGGTGGGCCTGCGCACCACCGACATGGACAAGTACCCGCACGAATTTTCGGGCGGACAGCGCCAGCGCATCGCGATTGCACGAGCGCTCATCACGCGCCCCAAGCTCATCGTGGCCGACGAACCCGTGAGCGCGCTCGACGTGTCCGTGCAGGCCCAGGTGCTCAACCTCATGCAAGACCTGCAGCAGCAGTTCGGTATCAGCTACCTGCTCATCAGCCATGACCTCGCGGTGGTGAACCACCTCTGCGACGAGGTCTGCGTGGTGTGGAAGGGCAAGATCGTCGAACAGGGGCCGCCCGGCGAGCTTTTCAGCAATGCGCAGCATCCGTACACGCGCACCCTGCTCGACGCGGTGCCGCGCACGCCGGCAGGCGGCACGCTGCTGGCCGCCTGAGTAAACGCCGCGCAAATCCGCATCCGGGTACGTCCCGAGGAAAAAGCGCCGCTGCAGGCAAGCAGCAACGCGCCCGCTGCGAGAGAATGACTTTGGCTGCGCGCGTGGCATCTTTCGTGCTGCGTGCTCTTGCTCCGCGCCGCGGCGCCTCCATTCGGGGCGCCGTGCGCGTTGAAGCAGCCAAATCGCACACCCAGTTTTTCCGGAGATCACACCGTATGCTGAATCGTCGCACCCTCCTTGCCACCGCCGGCGCCACCGTTGCCCTGGCCACCCCTGTCACCGGCATGGCGCAGGGGCGGAAGGACGCCATCGTGATCGGCATGGCGCTCGAGCCGCCGGGGCTCGACCCCACTGCGGGTGCCGCGGCCGCGATCGGGGAAGTGGTGCACTACAACATCCTCGAGACGCTCACCAAGATCAATGCCGACGGCAACGTCACGCCCCTCCTGGCCGAGAGCTGGGAAGTCTCGCCCGACCTGAAGACCTACACCTTCAAGCTCAAGCGCGGCGTCAAGTACCAGAACGGCGAACCCTTCAACGCCAACACCGTGAAGTTCGCCTTCGACCGTGCCGGTGGCGAGAAGAGCACCAACAAGGACAAGCGCACCTTCGCGAACCTGAGCACGCAGGTGGTCGACGACTACACCGTCGTCATCATCAACAAGGAAATCGACCCCGACCTGCCCTTTGTGCTGGGCCAGGCCACCGCAGCGATCGTCGAGCCCAAGAGCGCCGACACGAACGCCACCAAGCCGGTGGGCACCGGCCCCTACAAGCTCGACAACTGGGCCAAGGGCTCGTCGATCACGCTGAGCAAGTGGGACGGCTTTCGCAGCCCCGGCACCGCGAAGATCAACAAGGTCACGTTCCGCTTCATTGCCGACGCCGCCGCGCAGGCCGCGTCGCTGCTGGCCGGCGACGTCGACGTGTTCACGCGCATCGGCACGCGCGTGGTGCCGCAGTTCAAGAGCAACCCGCAGTTCCAGACCATCCTGGCCGGCTCGCGCGCCAAGACCATTCTCTCGATCAACAACAAGAAGAAGCCGCTGGACGACGTGCGCGTGCGGCGCGCCATCCTTTCGGCCATCGACCGCAAGGCCGTGATCGAAGGCGCGGCGGACGGCTTCGGCGTGCCTATCGGCAGCCACTACGTGCCGGGCGCGGCGGGCTATGTCGACACCACCGCCGTGAATCCCTTCGACATTGAAAAAGCCAAGAAGCTGCTCGCCGAAGCCGGCGTGAAGACGCCGCTCGAACTCACCATGACCCTGCCGCCGCCGCCCTATGCACGCCAGGGCGGCGAAGTGATCGTGGCCCAGCTGGCCAAGATCGGCATCACGGTGAAGGTGCAGAACGTCGAATGGGCCCAGTGGCTCAGCGGCACCTACGGCAACAAGGACTACGACCTGTCGATCGTGTCGCATGTGGAGCCCTTCGACCTCGGCAACTACGCCAAGGCTGACTACTACTGGGGCTACCAGTCGAAAGCCTTCAACACGCTGTTCGACAAGATCAAGTCCACGGGCAATGCGGCCGAGCGCAACAAGCTGCTCGGCGAAGCGCAGAAGATGCTGGCTGCCGATGCAGCCAACGGCTTCCTGTATCAGCCGCAGTTCCCGACCATTGCGAAGAAGAACGTGAAGGGCCTCTGGAAGGAGAACCCGATCTTCGTGAACGACCTGTCGGCCCTGTCATGGGGATGAGCGCGGACGTGTCTTCTTCCTCCTCTGCATTGAACGACCTTTCCGCCCAGGAGCTCTCCGCCGCCTACCGCGACAAGCGCCTGTCGCCGGTCGAGGTGACGCAGGCCGTCATCGCGCACATCGAGCGCTGGGAACCGAAGCTGCAGGCCACTTGGCTCTTCAGGCCCGAAGCCGCGCTTGAACAGGCGCGGGCTTCGGAAGCGCGCTGGCAGCGCGGCGAATCGCTGGGCCCGCTCGACGGCGTGCCCGCCACCATCAAGGAAAACATCGCCACGCGCGGCGACCCGATGCCGGCAGGTACAGCCGCCGTCGACCTGAAGCCTGCCACCGCCGATGCACCGCCGGCCGCGCGCCTGAAGGAAGCCGGCGCGGTGATCGTCAGCAAGACCACGATGCCGGACTACGGCATGCTGTCTTCGGGGCTCTCGAGCTTTCACAAGCTGGCGCGCAATCCGTGGGACCTGAGCAAGACCCCGGGCGGCTCCAGTGCCGGTGCCGGTGCAGCGGCTGCCGCGGGCTACGGCCCGCTGCACATCGGCACCGATATCGGCGGCTCGCTGCGGCTGCCCGCAAGCTGGTGCGGCATCTTCACGCTGAAGCCGAGCCTGGGCCGGATTCCGATCGACCCGCCGTACATGGGCCGCGCCGCGGGCCCCATGACCCGTAGCGTGGCCGATGCTGCGCTGATGATGCAGGTGCTCTCCAAGCCCGACGCGCGCGACAGCATGAGCCTGCCGCCGCAAGACATCGATTGGGCGAGCTTCGATGTCGCGCCCGACCATTTGCGCGGGCTGCGCATCGGGCTGCTGCTCGACGCGGGCTGCGGCCTGGCGGTGGAGCCCGAGATCGAGGCAGCAGTCGAGCGTGCCGCCCGTCTGTTCGAGAAGGCCGGTGCGATCGTCGAAACCATGCAGCCATTCATGTCGCAGGCCATGCTCGACGGCATGGATCATCTGTGGCGCATGCGCTCGCTGGTGGACATGAAAGCCTTGCGTGCCGACCAGCGGGCCAAGGTACTGCCCTACATTCGCGAGTGGGCCGAGAGCGCGGCCGAGTTCAGCGGCGAACATGTGTTCCGCGGCTTCAGCCAGTTCCACGCAACGCGCGTGGCAGCGGTGCAGGCCTGCGCACGGTTCGACTACGTGATCTCGCCGGTGTCGCCCAACATGCCCGCAGCCGCGGAAGCACCTTCGCCGACCAACGATCCGCTGCGGCCGCTGGAGCACATCGGGTTCACTGTCCCGTTCAACATGTCGGAGCAGCCTGCGTCTTCGGTGAACTGCGGGTACTCGGCTGGCGGCCTCCCGATCGGGCTGCAGATTGCCGGGAAGCGTTTTGACGATCTCGGTGTGCTGCGCGTGTCTCGTGCGTTCGAGCAGATTCGGGAGCCGCAGCGGGCTTGGCCTGTTCTGCCGTAGCGCTTTGTGGCCGCTGTTCAGGGCGGCGCTCCCGCCGACGGGGTACCTTGCTCCGCGAATGTCCCCCGGCCTGCGGCCTCCTCCTTTGAGGAGGGGCGCAGCCCCGGGGGACATTCGCGGAGGGGAGTACCCGGTGGCCTTTGCACAAGCCCTGAACAGCGGCGCCCAAAACAGCGGCGCCCCAAAAAAAACCCCGCAAGCAACGGCGTAAAAACCAACGCCCTCCCCGCAGCCAGCAGGAGAGGGCGCGGCACATTCAAGTCCGTGGTGCTTCGACCAGGTCGTCGTCGATGTGCGGATCAGCCGGCTGGCCCCGCAGCTTGCGCACAGTTCGCCGAATCCAGTGCTCGATGTCGTCCACATAAGTGAACACAGCCGGCACCACCAGCAAACTCAACACGGTAGAGGTAATCAGCCCCCCGATCACCGCCATCGCCATCGGCGAACGGAAACTCGAGTCGGCGGCGCCCAGGCCCACCGCAATCGGCAGCATGCCGGCGCCCATGGCCAGCGTGGTCATGATGATGGGCCGTGCGCGCTTGTGGCAGGCATCGCGCAATGCATCCCAGCGGCTCATGCCGTGATCGCGCCGCGCCACGATGGCGTATTCGACCAGCAGGATCGAGTTCTTGGTCGCGATGCCCATCAGCATGATCAACCCGATCAGCGACGGCATCGAAAGTGCCTTTTGCCCGATCAGCAAACCGACGAATGCTCCGCCCAGCGCCAAAGGCAATGCGCAAAGAATCGTCACCGGATGCAGGAAGTCCTTGAAAAGAAGCACCAGCACGATGTAGATGCACAGCACACCCGTGAGCATCGCAAGGCCGAAGCTCGCGAACAGCTCGGTCATCACTTCGGCGTCGCCGATCTCGGTCACGCGCACACCGGGCGGCAGTTTCTGCATCGACGGCAGCGAGGTGACTGCGGCCTTTGCATCGCCGAGGCCAACGCCCGAGAGCTCGATCTCGAAGTTGACATTGCGCGAGCGGTCGTAGCGGTCGATGACGGCAGGGCCGCCTTCCATCGTCAATGACGCCACCTGGCTCAGCATGACCGGGCCACGAGCACCGGGCACCGAAAGGCGGCCGAGCAGATCCAGGTTCTGGCGCGCCGAATCTTCGAGCTTCACCACGATGGGCACCTGCCGCTGCGCGAGGTTGAGCTTGGCCAGCGCCTGGTCGTAGTCGCCCAGCGTGGCCACGCGCAAGGTCTCGGCAATGGCGGAACTTGTCACGCCCAGATCGGCGGCGCGTGCAAAGTCGGGCCTAACGGCAATCTCGGGGCGGATCAGGCTCGCGGTGGACGTGATGTTGCCAAGGCCGGGCACCGTTCGCAGGTCTTTCTCGACTGCGCTGGCTGCGCTGGCCAGGGCAGCAGGGTCTTCGCCGGTAAGCGCGAGGATGTACTTTTCGCCCGAGCCGCCGAGACCCACCGTGCTGCGCACGCCAGGCAGCGTTTCAAGCGCGGCGCGAATCTGGTTTTCGATCACCTGCTTGCGCGGCCGGTCACCGCGGTCATCCAGCTTGATGGTGAGCGTGGCCTTGCGCGTTTCGGGCGTGCCGAAGTTGGCGAACGGGTCGCCGCCCGCGCTGCCGCCCGCAACCGTGGTGTAGACGCTTTTCACGTGCTGGATCTTCATCACCCGGTTTCGCGTTTCTTCCGCGGCCGCGGTGGTCTGCGCGAGCGTGGAACCGGGCGCAAGCGAGAGATAGATCTGCGTCTGCGAGTTGTCGTCCGGCGGAATGAAGCCGGTCTTCAACAGCGGGATCATCGCCAGGGAACCAAAGAAGAAGAGGGTGGCGAACACCATCGTCTTGAAGCGGTGGTGCGTGCTCCATTCCACCGCGCGCATGTAGGCCGTGAGCCAGCGCGGCTCCTTCTCGGCGCCGACCACCGGCTTCAGGATGTAGGCCGCCATCATCGGCGTGAGCACCCGCGCCACCACCAGCGAAGCAAACACCGCCAGCGAAGCCGTCCAGCCGAACTGCTTGAAGAACTTGCCCGCCACGCCGCTCATGAAGGCCGTGGGCAGGAACACCGCAATCAGCGTGAACGTGGTGGCAATCACCGCCAGGCCAATTTCGTCGGCGGCCTCCATGGCGGCCTCATACGGCGTCTTGCCCATGCGCAAGTGGCGCACGATGTTTTCCACCTCCACGATGGCGTCGTCCACCAATATCCCGACCACGAGCGAAAGCGCGAGCAGCGAAATGACGTTGACCGAAAAGCCCAGCAGGTGCATGCCGATGAAGGCCGGAATCACAGACATGGGCAGCGCCACGGCCGAGACAAAAGTGGCCCGCCAGTCGCGCAGGAACAGCCACACCACGATCACGGCCAGGATGGCGCCTTCGTACAGCAGGTGCAGCGAGCCGTCGTACTCTTCTTCCACCGGGTCGACAAAGTTGAAGGCTTCGGTCAGCTCGATGTCGGGGCGTTGCACGCGCAAATCGGCCAGCGCCTTCTGGATGGCGCGGCCCACTTCCACTTCGCTGGCGCCGCGGCTGCGGGCCACTTCGAAGCCGACCACGGGCTTGCCGTTGAGCAATGCCGCGGCGCGGGGCTCGGCAATGGTGTCGCTGATGCGCGCCACCTGGTCGAGCCGGATGCGGCGGCCGTCCGAAAGAGCAATCTGCATATCGGCGAGCTGGTCCGCCGACTGCACCGTGGCCATGGTGCGCACGGGCTGTTCGCTGCCGCCCAGGTCGATGCGTCCGCCCGCGCTTTCGGTTTGCACCTGCCGCAGCTGGCGCGAGATGTCGGCCGCCGAGGCGCCCAGCGCCTGCAGCTTGGCCGGGTCGAGATCGACGTGCACCTGGCGCGTGACGCCGCCCACGCGGTTGACCGCGCCCACGCCGGGCAATGCGAGCAGCTTCTTGGTGATGTCGTTGTCCACGTACCAGCTGAGCGCCTCGATGTCCATGCGCGACGAGGCGATGGTGAAGGCCAGCACCGGCTGGGCGGCAAAGTCGAGCTTGGTAACGACCGGGTCGCGCACGTCGGCCGGCAGGTCGGCGCGCACGCGCTGCACCGCGGAGCGCACGTCGTCCACGGCCTCTTGCACCGGCTTCTCGAGTCGGAACTCGACGATGAGCGTGGCGGCGCCATCCTGCACCTTGGTGGTGATGTGCTTCAGGCCTTGCACGGTGGCAATGGAGTTCTCGAGCTTGCGCGCAACGTCGGTTTCAAGCTGCGAAGGCGCGGCGCCGGGCAGCGATGCCGAGACCGTCACGGTCGGCAGGTCGATGTCCGGAAAGTTCTGCACCTTCATCGCGTTGAACGACAGCAGCCCACCGAAGGTGAGCAGCACGAACAGCATCACCGCCGGAATAGGGTTGCGGATGGACCATGCGGAAACGTTCATGGGCGTGCCTTTGTTTCGTTGGTGCCGGCGTTGCCCGCAGGTGCCGATGCCGCCGGTGCCAGCGATGGGGCGGGCTGGGCGCCGGCTGCTGCCGGTGCGGGCGCCGTCACAACGCGCACCAGGTCACCGTCGTTCAGGAAGCCCGCGCCTTGCACCACGATCTGCGCGCCCTCGGGCAACGCACTGGTGATTTCGACGCGCTCGCCGACGCGGCGGCCGGTCTGTACCTTGAGCTGCGCCACGCGGTTGTCGGGCAGCAGCATGAACACGTTGTTGAAGCCGTCGCGCGGAACGATGGAGCTCTGCGGCACGGTGGGCGCCGAGCTGCGTCCCAGTTCGAAGTCGCCGCGCGCGAACATGCCCGCCTTGATGCCGGTGTTCTGCTGCACGTTCGGCAGGTCGACATAGACCAGCGCCGCGCGCGTTTGCGGATCGACCGTGGGCGCGATGCTGCGTACCTTGCCGCGCACCTGTGCGCCGCTTGCACTGACCACGAAGGCTGTGGTGCCCACCGCAATGCGGCTCAGCTCGGCCGAGGTCACCTCGGCGCGCCATTCGAGCCGGCCCTGGCGGATCAGCCGGAACAGCTCTGTGCCGGCTGCCACCACGCTGCCGACCGTGGCGGTGCGCGACGAGATCACGCCGTCGTCGGGCGCCAGCACCTGCGTGTTGCGGCCGCGCACTTCCTGTGCGGCAAGCACGGCTTCGGCGGCTTCGACGCGCGCCTTCGCGGTCTGCTCGGCTGTTTGATACTGGTTGATCTGCTGCTGGCTCAGTGCGCCTGTGGCTTGAAGCGTGCGGGCGCGCGCCGCGTTGCCCGCCGCGTCGGCGGCGGTGGCCTTGGCTTCCGCCAGTGAGGCGCGCGATTGAGCGATGTCGGCACGCACCGTCTCCGGCGAGAACACGGCCAGCACCTGGCCCTTCTTCACCACATCGCCCACGTTCACGCGAACCTCTGCCAGCTTGAGGCCACTCGATTCGGAGCCCACGCTGGCCTCTTGCCAGGCCGCCACATTGCCGTTGGCGGCGAGGGTGAGCGTGAGCTCGGTGGACTCGGGTTTGGCGACGGTCACCGTCAACGTCGGCCGTGGCGGCGGCGCGCCGTCCTTGCCCTTGGCGGCCGCGGGCGCGGCGCCCGGCTCGCCCGCGGGTTTGCTGCGCGTCAGCCACAAGGCCGCGGCAACCACGATGACGAGCGCCAGCAGCGCGATGACGAGGGTAGAGCGTTTGATTCTTTTCATGGCGACGTCGCGACCTTGGCGGTCGGGTTGGAGGTCATAGAGGGCGATTCGGGGCGGGCCCATCCGCCGCCCATCGAGCGGTAGAGCGCAACCCAGGCTTCGGTGCGTTCGCGTTGCAGCGAGACGCGCGCGGTTTGCGCCGCAAAGAGCGTGCGGCGCGAATCCTCGAGTTCGAACAGGCTGGCCAGGCCGCTCTGGTAGCGGGCCTGCGTGGCGTCGAACGAGGCTTGGTAGTTCTGCACGGCCGTGTCGGCATCGGTGGCGCGTGCGTTGGTGCTGTCGAGGTTGACCAACGCTTCTTCCACCTCTCGCACCGCCTGGCGCACGTTGGCGCGGTAGAGAGAGACGGCCTCGGTGTAGCGCGCCTTCGCCGCTTCGGCGTTGGCAGCACGCGTGCCGCCGTCGAACAGGGGCACCGTCAGCGACACCGGCCCCACGGTCCAGGTGTCTAGCGATTCGCGGAAGCCGCTGGTGCGAATCTGCAGGCGGCCGATGGAGCCCGAGAGCGACAAGCGCGGATAGCGTGCGGCTTCGGCCGAACCCACTTCGGCGCTAGCGGCGGCCACACCCAGTTCGGCGGAATACACGTCGGGCCGCTGGGAGATGGCCTGCGCCGGCACACTGGCAATGCTGCCCACGACGGGCAGCGCGCGTTGTGCCGGCGAGGCTGCGAGCTTTTGCTCCAGCGTTGTTTCGTCGATGCCGCTGAGCGCCACAAGCGCCTTGCGCTGCACGGCGCACAATGCGCGCTGCTGCGTCAGGCGGCCAGAAGCATCGGATGCGCTGGCGCGTGCGAGTGCGGCATCTGCCGGCGCGGTAAAGCCTGCGCGCGCCGAAAGGTCGGTGAGCCGCGCGGTTTCTCCGCGCGAGCGCGCGTCGGATTCGGACACGCGCAACTGCTGCTGGCAAGCGCGCTCGGCGAAATAGGCGTTGGCGGTTTCGGCCGCCACCGCAACGCGCGCGTCATGCCACTTGGCATCGGCGCTTTCCTGCCGGTTGCGCGCGGCGTCTCGATCAGCACGCAGCCGGCCGAACAGGTCGATTTCCCACTGCGATTGCAGGCCCGCCTGCAGCGTGGTCACCGGCGCAAGCGCGGTGGCGCCGCCGCTGCCGGACGAGGCACCTGAAGCGCCGGAGCCGAGCGAAGAGCCCGAGACGCCTCGGCTAGCCGACAGCGTGCCATCGAGGTTGGGCAGCAGCGCCGCGCCGGCCGCAATGCGGGTGGAGCGCGCCTCGGCCACGCGCGCCGCGGCGCTCGCCACGTTGGGGCTCGCGGCTTCGGCCGCGGCAATGAGCTCGACCAGCAGCGGGTCGTCCAGCTGGCGCCACCAGTCGGCCAGCGACGCGAGCGAGCCGCCGTGCGGCAGCGGCGCGTGCCACTGCGCGGGCACCGGCGCTTCCACCGCGGCGGGCGGCCTCATGAACCCGCAGCCGCTGAGCCCGAGCCCAATGCCGAGCGGCAGGCATAGCGTGTAGATCAATCGAAGTCTTCTCATGTCTTCTTTCTCCCGGATCGGACTGGTGCGGCCGCAGGCTTGGCGGCGGCCTGGCGGCGCAATGCTTCGGCCTCGACCAGCGCAAGGGCGTAGCCGGTGAGGCGCTGGGCCCAGGTGTCGACGCTGCGCGGCGTGTTCAGCAAAGAGGGGCGGATGGCCTCGACGAGGTCCTGGCTCACGAAGAGCTGCATCGCAAGGCCGGTGATGGCGAAGGTCAGCCGATGCACGTCGTCGTCGGGCCGCGGCAGGCCGAGCCGGCGGCACAGAATGCCGGCAATGGCCTTGTGCGGCGCCTTGATGTCGCGCTCCATTTCTTCGGCCCACTGGCTGGTCGGCTCGAGCATTTCGCGCAGGTGCAGCTGGATGCACTGCCGCACGATCTCGCCTTGCTTGAGCGGCTCGATCATGTGGGTGAAGAACACGCGCAGTGCTTCTTCGATCGGCATGTCGGGCGCGTCGTACAGCTGCACGAAGTCGCCTGCATTGCCGCCCATCGGCTCGCCGAAGCTTGCGGCATACAAGCCGGCCTTGTCGCCGAAGTAGTAGCTGATGGCCGAGATGTTCACGCCTGCAGTGCGCGCAATTTCTCGGGTGGAGGTCTTGGCGTAGCCGTTGGCTGCAAAGAGCGAGAGCGCGGCGTAGAGAAGACGCTGGCGCGCTTCAACGCCGTCGCTTCGGGGGGCGCGGGCAGAAATAGCTTGAAGGGCGGGGGCGCTCATGCCCGCGATTACACCACGCAGACAATCAAACGATTGATTTACTTAAGGCCGGATGAGGGCTTTAGTCGCACTCATCGGCTGAATGTGAATTCTGGACAATTCCAAAGCTGTATTGATGCCGGATTTGTTGCGGATTGATGCACGCTACGATCCGCCCATGTCCGCCGCTCCGCCCTTTACCGCAACCTCCGCCCTGCCTCTAGATGCAGAGGGCATCCTCGCGCTGGCCGCGCGCTCCATGTTCCATCTGTTCTCGAGCATCAGCCAAGGCATGTTCCTGGTCGACCGCAGCGGGCGCATCGTGTGGGTGAACGAAGGCTATCGTCGCTTCTTGCCGGCGCTGGGGTTTTCTTCGATCGATCAGTTCATGGGGCACATGGTCGAAGACGTCATTCCCAACACGCAGATGCGGCGCGTGCTTGAAACCGGCGAGCCGATACTGGTCGACCTGCTCACCAATAAAGCTGGTACTTTCGTCGTCAGCCGCATTCCGCTGCGGGCCGAGCACGACGGGCAAGAGGGGCAGAAGGGCGGGGCGGGAGAGGTCATCGGCGCCATCGGCATCGTGCTGTTCGACCAGCCCGAAACCACGCTGCAGCCGCTCATCAGCAAGTTTGCGCTGCTGCAGCGCGACCTCGACGATGCGCGGCGCGAGCTGGCAACCCAGCGCAACAACCCGCTCTACCTGCATGCAGCCGACGGCCAGCGGCGCTCCAAATACACCTTTGCCAGCTTCATCGGCAGCAGCCCTGCGGCGGTGGAAGTAAAGCGACATGCACGGCGCGCGGCGCAGTCGACCAGCCCGGTGCTGCTGCTGGGCGAAACAGGTACCGGCAAGGAACTGCTCGCGCATGCGATTCACGCGTCTTCGGCGCGGGCCAAGGGGCAGTTCGTCAGCGTCAACATTGCGGCCGTGCCCGACACGCTGCTGGAGGCCGAATTCTTCGGCTTTGCACCCGGCGCCTTCACCGGCGCCGACCGGCGCGGACGCGAAGGCAAGTTCAAGCTGGCGGATGGGGGCAGCCTGTTTCTCGACGAAATCGGCGACATGCCCCTCGGCTTGCAGGCCAAGCTGCTGCGCGCGCTGCAAGAAGGCGAGATAGAGCCGCTCGGTTCCAACAAGCTCGTGCCCTTCGACGCGCGCGTGATCGCCGCCACCTCGCGCGACCTGCCCGAGCTGGTGCGCCGTGGCCAGTTTCGCGAAGACCTGTACTACCGCCTCAACGTGCTGCCATTGCGCGTGCCGCCGCTGCGCGAGCGGCGCAGCGACATACCGGCGCTGGTCGAAGCCCTGGGCGAGGACATGGCGCTGCGCAGCGGCGAGGCGCCGCCCGAGCTCACGCCCGATGCACTGGCGCTGCTTGCAGGGCAGCATTGGCGCGGCAACATCCGCGAGCTGCGCAATGTGCTGGAGCAGGTGACCATGCGCAGCGATTCGCAGCGCATCGACGCCGCGCAGCTCGAGCGCATCCTGCGCGAGGCGGGGCTGGAGCAGATTGCCCCACCCGAGTTGCCGCAAGCAGGCGGTGATGCCGACGAGGAAGCCGCATTGCTGCGGCCACTCGCTCAGCAGGTGGCCGAACTTGAACGGCGCGCCATCGCCGCGGCAATGGCGGCAACCGGCGGCAACAAGCTTGCCACATCGCGGTTGCTGGGTATTTCGCGGGCGACGCTGTACGAGCGTATGACAAACACGGATCGCGCGGCCTGAAACGCGGAGACCACCCTTGGCTGCGGCCGGTTCGATTCTCTAGCGCGAGCCGGTCCGCGACTGCACCTTGACCAGCCTGAAAAAGCCGGAGGTCCACATCATGAGCAGGAGCGGGGCGCAGAAGGTGAGTCCGAAGCGGCGGACCTGCGTTTCGAATGGATTGGCCGCGGGGCCCCAGCCCAGATGCGTATCGATCCAGCTGCTCGCGCCGTAGTACACGCCTGCCCAAACGGCCCAAAGCGTGAGCAAGGCCAGTCCGATCCATCCCCTCCGTGCGAGTTTCTGGCCCGGCAAGAGGGCCAGCACCGCATGGTTGAACCACAAGCTGGCAAACAACACGAACAGGCCGGCTACGGCGGCGGAGAACGGCAGCTGCCACGCGCGCTCCTGCGCCGGCAAGGCTGCAATCGAGATGCACACGATGGCGATTACCAGGCGGGGCGATTGCGAGGCGCCGAGTTGCATGAGCCGGTAAGGCCACGCCACCGTGATGCGCAGCAGCGACCCCACCATGACGAGCAGGCCATGGTGCGTGGTCTGGTTCGTGCGCTCCCTGTGCCGCCGGGCATCCTCCTTGTACTGGCGCCAACGGCTCTCGATGGCGTCGCCGTGGAGCGTGTGGGCCAGGCAGGCGGCCATGAACCACGCCATGCCTGCGCATGCACCGGTCCAGGGCAAGCCGCTGAACCAGGGAAGATAGATGCCGACGACGATGCAGAGCACCAGGATGGCCGGGAAGGCGGGGCTCGCCTCGGTGGGTGGCAGCGACGGCGTCATCACGGCAAATGCGATCAGCAGCACCGTAATGCACACCAGCACCGGACTTCCGAAACCGGAGTGAAACGCCGCGGGCCATGCATCGGTCTCGCTGAGCCCGCACATGAACGTGGCCGCCAGCATGCAGGCAAAGCCCACGGCGGCAAGATGCGACCGCTTGGGCAAGCCCGGCGCCAGGCCTTCAGGCCGGAGTGTCGCGTGCACGCTTGCCTTGAAAGAAAGGAAGAAGCGATACGCAAAGTGCAGCACCACCCAGCCGACGACGCCGTTGGCGACCGCGAACGCCAGGCGTTCGAGCCAGGGCCTCTCTGCATAGCCTTTCAGCTGCACCACTGTTGCTGCTACAAGAAGCACGGCGAAGGTGCGAACCCACGCTCCGACTTCCATTGCGTGATCGGCGCGCGAATGCTGCGGCGGCGGTACCCCTAGAACATACCGCTGCCTGGGCTCGAGCTCGCCCCAGAGGCGTGCGAGGCGGCTCGACGCAAGCATGGCAAACAGATACAGCCGCCACTTGGCGACCTGCTCGATCATCGGGCCGAAGAACGAGAGTTCGGCGTAGCGGCGCCTGAAGTTTTCGTCGGCGTGAAAACCAAAATTCAGATCGTGCAGCCGCTGGCGAAGCGCGACGGCGCGCGACGCCCCCATCACCTGCTCCGTCCGAAAATCGGTTTCCCAGCCGAAGTAGGTGGACAAGCCCTGCGCGAAGCCGCGCGGCATCTGCTCCGCGTCGATCACCAGTTGCGCAAACCATTTGCTTGCTTCGCTGTGCTCCCAGAAAGGCAGCTTGCCGAGCTCTTGTTCCAGCAGGGGCCATCCGGCAATCAAGGCTTCGCCGCCCGCCTGCTGCAGGTAGGCCAGGGTTTGCTCCGCGAGCACGCGGGCGGGAACGTAGGACAGGGGCGGCGCTTCGGGCCCGGGTTGCGGCTCCAGATGCGGTTCATGCGCAGGCTCAGGCTCAGGCAGGGCCTGGGGCTCAGGCGCAAGCGCTTCTTCTGCGGCGATGCTTGCATGCCCTTCGTCGGTAGCAGCGTGCTGCTCAGGCGCTGTTGCCAGTGCCACCGCCGTTATGGTCGCCCGCTCCTCCGGCAAAGGCTCGACCGCGTGCGTTGCCGCATGCTGTGCGAGCCATCGCGCATGTTCCTGGGCAAATTCGTAGGCCTCTCTCAAGGCTTGGTAGGCCTGTGCGTCGTCGTCGGGCCGCGTCACCTTCAACCGCGCCGCATAGGCACGCTTGATTGCAATCAGGTCGGCAGTGGGCTCCATGCCGAGCGTCGACCAGAAATTCACAGCACGAAGCCCTTGTCGATGCTGTCGAGGTAAGCCTTGAATTCGGTTCGATGCTGCCGAATCAGGTGCTCGTCCTGGCTGTCGAGCGCCGCTTCGAAGCGCATCAGTGCATGGGCAACGTCTTGCCGTGCATGGCCCAAGCGATCTTCGTAGAGCCGCTTCGCCCGCGACACCAGGTACACGTTCTCCTGCTTGTCGCGCGGATGGATCTTGAGTGTGCGCAGTTTCTCGAGTGCGGCGGCAATCTGCTGTTCGCTCATGACCTGCGCAGACCGCTGGATCACGCTCTGCGTCGTCTGCCCGGTGGCGGGAATATGGGCCTCCACTTCGAGCAAGCCGTTGATGTCGTAGGTGAAGCGAAGATTCACGTTGATTTCGCCGCGCGGCATCGCAGGCACCTGGACATCGAGGCTGCCCAGCTTGAGGTTTTCGGTTCCTATCGGCGACTCGCCCTGGCGCACGTCGATGGAGATGGCTGTCTGCCCGTCCTGCACAGTCGAGTAGGACTGCACACGCGACACCGGCACGGCCGTGTTGCGCTCGATGATGGGGGAGAAGCGGTTGGGGTAGTGGCGGCCGTCGATCTCTTCCGACACCACGATGCCGAGCGAGTAGGGCATCACGTCGGTGAGCACGACCTCGTCGAGCGCAGCGTTTCTTTCTTTGAGCGCTGCCTGTATCGCGGCGCCGCGGGCGACGGTTTCGTCCGGATTGATGGTTCGCAGCGGAAGCCGGCCGAACAAGCGTGTCACAACCTGCCGCACGATAGGCATGCGGCTTGCGCCCCCCACCAGAACCACTTCGCTGAGGCCGCTCGGGTCGAGCTTTGCGTCCATCAGGGCGCGTTCGAGCGGCCTTCGCAGACGCAGCAGCAAGTCGGCGCAGCGTTTTTCGTATTCGGCGCGGGTCACTTCCAGCGTGTGCGTGGCTTCATTGCGCTGAAGCTGGAGTTGCGCGGTTTCGCGTTCGCTCAGGTCGCGCTTGGCTTGCTCGGCCGATCGCCAGAGCGCGTTGTCGGAGGCGATGGCTTCCTTGTCCGCATCGTTGAGCGCGGGAATCTTCTCGACGAACCAGTCGACCAGCACCTTCACGAAGTCTTCGCCGCCAAGGCGGGTGTCGCCCGCGCTGGCGCGCACCTCGATCACGCCTTCAAAATATTCGAGCACCGAGACGTCGAAGGTGCCGCCGCCAAGGTCGAACACGAGGAAGGCCGAGTGATCGGCGCGTTCCTGCAATCCGTAGGCAAGCCCGGCCGCGGTGGGCTCGTTGAGCAGCCGCTCGACCTTCAGGCCCGCCAGGCGTCCGGCTGCCTGGGTGGCCTTGCGCTGCACGTCGTTGAAGTACG
Organism: Variovorax paradoxus; assembly: GCF_029919115.1. Taxonomy (NCBI): domain Bacteria; kingdom Pseudomonadati; phylum Pseudomonadota; class Betaproteobacteria; order Burkholderiales; family Comamonadaceae; genus Variovorax; species Variovorax paradoxus. The sequence continues at coordinate 2,625,594 of NZ_CP123990.1, read as the reverse complement.
CCGGCACCGTGATCACGGCCTCGGTGACAGGCTGGCCCAGATAGGCCTCGGCATCGGCCTTCAGGGCGCCGAGCACGAGCGCGCTCAGTTCCTCGGCGCGCATCCGGCGCTGGCCGAGCATTACGGTGTGGTCCGTGCCCATCCAGCGCTTGAAGGCGGTGGCCGTGAGCCTGGGGTGGGTGGCGGCGCGTTCGCGAGCGGGCAGTCCGACGATAAAGCTGCCGTCGTCAGCCACGCCAACGGCAGAAGGAGTCAGCACGTGCCCCAGCGAATTCGGGATCAGTTCTGTTTTTCCGTCTCGGTATACACAGACCAGGCTATTGGTCGTTCCCAGGTCGATTCCAACTAGCATCTCACTCCCTCATAGGACACGTTGCATTTTGTTGCCAAGCATACTTCGGTGCCGTGTCTGCTGCTGTGCCCGTGCATGAGCGACTGCAAGGGTGCACTCCTAGTTAACCCTGATCGAATAGAAGACAGGTGTCTGAAAATCAGACGATTCAGGTGTTCTGAAGCTGGACGAACTGACTGCTGTCCGAGACAAATCCGTTTGGCATCAACGGCTTCGACGCCTGGCACGAACTGTGCAATATTCAGGCATCTAATAAGGAGACAAAGAATGAACCGTCGCCACCTCGTTGCCCTGGCCGCACTCGCCGCCTGCGCCGCCGCTGCACCCGCATGGGCCCAGTCCAACGAAATCCGCATCGCGCACATCTACAGCAAGACCGGTCCGCTCGAGGCCTACGGCAAGCAGACGCAAACCGGCTTCACCATGGGCCTGGACTACGCCACGGGCGGCACGATGACGGTCAACGGCAAGAAGCTGGTGGTCATCGAAAAAGACGACCAGGGCAAGCCTGACCTCGGCAAGTCGCTTCTCGCGGCCGCCTACTCCGACGACAAGGCCGCGCTCGCGGTCGGCCCCACGGCTTCGGGCGTGGCGCTGGCCATGCTGCCGGTGGCCGAGGAATACAAGAAGATCCTGATCGTGGAGCCGGCGGTGGCCGATTCGATCACCGGCGACAAGTGGAACAAATACATCTTCCGCACCGGCCGCAACTCGAGCCAGGACGCAATTTCCAACGCGGTGGCCATCGACAAGGCAGGCGTGACCGTTGCCACGCTGGCGCAGGACAACGCCTTCGGCCGCGATGGCGTGAAGGCCTTCGGCGCCGCGCTCAAGAAGGCGAAGCTGGTGCACGAGGAATACCTGCCGCCCGCCACCACCGACTTCACCGCTGGCGCACAGCGCCTGATCGACAAGCTCAAGGACCAGCCCGGCCGAAAGATCATCTGGATTGTCTGGGCCGGCGCGGGCAACCCGTTCAAGATTGTCGATCTAGACCTGAAGCGCTACGGCATCGAGATTGCCACCGGCGGCAACATCCTGCCGGCCATGGCGGCCTACAAGAACCTGCCCGGAATGGAAGGCGCGGCCTACTACTACTTCGGCATTCCGAAGAACCCGGTCAACGAGGCACTGGTGTCGGCGCACTACAAGGAATTCAAGGCGCCACCGGACTTCTTCACCGCGGGCGGTTTCTCTGCCGCCATGGCGGTGGTCACGGCGCTCAAGAAGACCGGCGGCGACACCGGCACCAACAAGCTCATCAGCGCCATGGAAGGCATGAGCTTCGACACGCCAAAGGGCAAGATGACCTTCCGCAAGGAAGACCACCAGGCGATGCAGTCGATGTACCACTTCAAGATCAAGGTCGACCCAGCATTCGCGTGGGGCGTGCCCGAGCTGGTGCGCGAGATCAAGCCTGAAGAGATGGACATCCCCATCAAAAACAAGCGCTGAGCTGAGCGCCAAACCCTACCGCGGCCCTCGAGGCCGCAAGCCTTTCGCCCCGGGTGGCCGCCGGGCGAAGCGCCAGCTTGCGCCTTGCGGCGCGAGTACGGCGCCACCAACGGCCGATTCGTCAGCAATCAAGCAAAGCGTTCGACAAACCTACAAAAGGAGACAGCGATGGCAGCGATGCGATGGAACTGGAAGGGATTGGCCGCGGCTGCGGCAATGGCGTTTGGCGCGTATGCCTGTACGGCAACCGCGGCGGTGCCGCTGCCGTCACTCGGCGCGAATCCGGCGGAGGTGAGCGTGTCCGGCCTTTCGGCCGGCGGCTTCATGGCGGTGCAATTGCACGTGGCCTATTCGGCCACCTTCAAGCGCGGCGCGGGCGTGGTGGCCGGCGGGCCGTACTACTGCGCCGAAGGCTCGGTACTCAATGCCACCGGGCGCTGCATGACGCACAGCACCAGCATTCCGGTGTCGTCGCTCGTCAGCACCACCAACAGCTGGGCCGTCAGCGGGGCGATCGACCCGGTGTCGAACATGACGGCATCGAAGGTGTACCTTTTCTCCGGCACGTCGGACAACACCGTGAAGCCGGCTGTCATGGACGACCTGAAGACCTACTACCAGAGCTTCGTGCCCGCTGCCAACACGGTCTACAAGAACAACATCGGCGCCGGCCACGCCATGGTGACCGACGACTACGGCGGCGCCTGCAGCACCACCGCCGCGCCCTACATCAACAACTGCGGCTTCGATCTTGCGGGCGACATCCTGCAGCATCTCTACGGCCCACTGAACCCGCGCAACAACGGCACGCTGGGCGGCACGTTCACCGAGTTCAACCAGTCGGAATTCATCACCGGCCACGGCGTGGCCGCGACGGGGTGGATCTATGTGCCGCAGGCCTGCACCACAGCTTCGTGCCGCGTGCACATGGTGTTGCACGGCTGCAAGCAGAACTACACCGACGTGGGCGACCAGTATGTGCGCAAGACCGGCTACAACCGCTGGGCCGACACGAACAACATCGTGCTGATCTATCCGCAGACCAGCACCGCGGCCACCAACAGCTGCTGGGACTGGTGGGGCTACGACAACGCGAACTACGCGAGGAAGTCGGGGCCGCAGATGGCTGCGCTCAAGGCCATGGTCGACCGCGTGACCGGCTCGGGCGGCGGCTCGTCGCTACCGGCGCCCACCGGCGTGGGCACCTCGGGCGCGACCAGCAGCAGCATGGTGATCGGCTGGGCCGGCGTCTCGGGCGCGAGCGGCTACAACGTGTACCGCGGCGGCAGCAAGGTTAACGCCGCCCCCGTCGCGGGCACCAGCTACACCGACACCGGCCTGGCACCGTCCACCACCTACAGCTGGACCGTGGCGGCGCTGGACGCCAGCAACGCGCAGGGTGCGATGTCGGCCGCGGCCACCGGCACCACGCTGGCCGGCAGCGGTGGCGGCGGCACCTGCTACACCGCCAGCAACTATGCGCACACGGTGGCAGGGCGTGCCTATGCGCTGTGGGGCCTGACGTATGCCTACGGCTCGGCGCAGGCCATGGGGCTGTGGAACATCTACGTCACCACCACGCTGAAGCAGACTGGCCCCAACTACTACGTGATCGGCACCTGTTGAGACCGACCGGTCCCCGACTTTTATTTGCAAATGACCAACGATGCTTGAGACCCGAGACCTGACCATCCGCTTCGGCGGGCACGTGGCCGTCAACAACGTGAGCTGCGCCTTCGCGCCGGGCACGCTGACGGCCATCGTCGGCCCCAACGGCGCGGGCAAGACCACGTACTTCAACCTGATTTCGGGCCAGCTCAAGGCGAGCGCGGGCACGGTGTCGCTCGACGGGCAATTGCTCTCGGGCCTCTCGCCGTCCGCGCGCACGCATGCGGGGCTGGGGCGGGCGTTTCAGCTCACCAATCTGTTTCCGAACCTCACGGTGCTGGAGAACGTGCGCCTTGCGGTGCAGGCCACGCGCGAAGGCGCGCACCGGCGCGGGCTCAATTTGTGGAGCATCTGGAGCGACCACAAGGCGCTGACCGAACGCGCGGACCAGATCCTGGCGGATGTGGCGCTGAAGTCGCGCGAGCATGCGACGGTGGCAAGCCTGCCGCATGGAGACCAGCGCAAGCTGGAGGTGGCGCTCTTGATGGCGCTCGAACCCAAGGTCTTCATGTTCGACGAACCCACGGCCGGCATGAACGCTGCCGAGGCGCCAGTCATTCTCGACCTGATCCGCAAGCTGAAGCGGGACAAGACCAAGACCATCCTGTTGGTCGAGCACAAGATGGATGTGGTGCGCGAGCTCGCGGACCGCATCATCGTGCTGCACAACGGCACGCTGGTGGCCGATGGCGAGCCGGCCGAGGTGATTGCATCGCCGGTGGTGCAAGAGGCCTACCTGGGCATTGCGAAGGAGGCGACTGCATGAAGGCGTCGATGAATTTCTCCCTCCCCCGCTGGAGGAGGGCAGGGGTGGGGGCTCTCGGCCGTCGAACCGCCGCGGCCTTTCAAGCGCCGCATGCCCCAATCCCAACCTTCCCCCGAAAGGGGAAGGAGCAACACCGATGACAACTCAGAACCTGTTGACCCTCGAAGGCGTGCAGACGCACATCGGGGCGTATCACATCCTCCACGGCGTCGACCTGCATGTGCCCAAGGGCCAACTCACCATGCTGCTGGGCCGCAACGGCGCGGGCAAGACGACCACGCTGCGGACCATCATGGGCCTGTGGCATGCGTCGGAGGGCAGGGTGCGCTTTGGTGACAAGGACATTACTGCCCTGCACACGCCGCAGATTGCGGAGCTGGGCATTGCCTATGTGCCCGAGAACATGGGCATCTTTTCCGACCTCACGGTGAAGGAGAACATGCTGCTCGCCGCGCGCGGCGCGAAGAACGCCGAGCAGATGGACGACACGCGGCTGAAGTGGATATTCAAGCTCTTTCCGGCGGTGGAGAAGTTCTGGAACCATCCGGCGGGCAAGCTCTCGGGCGGGCAGAAGCAGATGCTGGCGGTGTCGCGCGCCATCGTCGAGCCGCGCGAACTGCTCATCGTCGACGAGCCCAGCAAGGGGCTCGCGCCGGCCATCATCAACAACATGATCGATGCGTTCGGCGAGCTCAAGCGCAGCGGCGTGACGATTCTTCTGGTGGAGCAGAACATCAACTTCGCCCAGCGCCTGGGCGACACCGTCGCGGTGATGGACAACGGCCGCGTGGTGCACAGCGGCGGCATGGCGGAGTTCTCCGCGGATGCGCAATTGCAGCAGTCGCTGCTTGGATTGGCTCTATGAAGTACTCGACGTTTTTCTCCGTCCCCTCCCGGGGGAGGGTTGGGGTGGGGGCTCGCGGCCTTCGATACAGCATGGCCTTGCAAGTGCCGTCAGCCCCCATCCCAGCCTTCCCCCAGAGGGGCAAGGAGCGAGAGAAGGGGGCGCAACAATGAAAGCACTCGACTTCGACTGGAAGCCGCTGCTTCTCGCCCCCGTGCTCGCAGCGGTCGCGTTGCCGCTCACCGGCTCGTTCTCGACGTGGCTCACACTCACCGTGGCGGGCCTGGCCATGGGCATGATCATCTTCATCATCGCCTCCGGCCTCACGCTGGTGTTCGGCCTGATGGACGTGCTCAACTTTGGCCACGGCGTATTCATTGCGCTCGGCGCCTTCGTGGCCAGCAGCGTGCTCGGCCTGATGGGCGACTGGACCGGTTCGCAGGAGCTGTGGCGCAACCTTGTGGCAGTGTTTCCAGCCATGCTGGTGGCCATGGCGGTGGCCGGCGCGGTGGGGCTGGCGTTCGAGCGCTTCATCGTGCGGCCGGTGTACGGCCAGCACCTGAAGCAGATCCTCATCACCATGGGCGGCATGATCATCGGCGAGGAGCTCATCAAGGTCATCTGGGGACCCGCACAGGTGCCGCTGCCGCTGCCCGAAGCCCTGCGCGGCTCGCTGCTGATCGGCGATGCGGCCATCAGCAAGTACCGCCTGCTTGCGGTTGCGGTGGGCGTGCTGGTGTTCGGGCTGCTCGCGTGGACGTTGGGCCGTACCAAGATCGGCCTGTTGATCCGTGCCGGCGTGCAAGACCGCGAAATGGTCGAGTCGCTTGGCTACCGCATCGGCCGGCTGTTCGTCGGCGTGTTCGTGGTGGGCAGCGCGTTGGCGGGCCTGGGCGGCGTGATGTGGGGGCTGTTCCAGCAGAACCTGGTGCCGCAGATGGGCGCGCAGGTCAATGTGCTGATCTTCATCGTGATCATCATCGGCGGGCTGGGCTCGACGGGCGGGGCGCTCATTGGCGCACTGCTGGTGGGGCTCATGACCAACTACATCGGCTTTCTGCTGCCCACGCTCACGCAGTTTGCGAGCATCTTGCTGATGGTGGCCGTGCTGCTGTGGCGGCCGCAGGGCGTGTACCCGGTGGCCAACCGTTGAGAAAGAAGACGCCATGTTCCTGAAACGACTTCTCTCCAACGACATGCCCCGAAGCCGCCTGCTGGCGCTGCTGCTGGTGGCGCTGTTCATTGCGCTGGCCTTCGCGCCCTTTATCTTCCCGGGCGTGAAGGCGCTCAGCGTTGCGGCCAAGATCCTGGTGTTCGTGGTGCTGGTGGCCAGCTTCGACTTGCTGCTGGGCTACACCGGCATCGTGAGCTTTGCGCACACCATGTTCTTCGGCATCGGTGCCTACGGCATCGCCATTTCGGCGTCGCGGCTCGGGCCCAACTGGGGTGCGATGCTGCTCGGGCTGGGGGCGGCGCTCGCGATCTCGCTGGTGCTCTCGTTTGCCATCGGGCTGTTCTCGCTCCGGGTGCGCGCCATTTTCTTCGCGATGATCACGCTGGCGGTGGCCTCGGCCTTCCAGACGCTGGCTTCGCAGCTCTCGGACTTCACCGGCGGCGAAGACGGCCTTACCTTCAAGCTGCCCGAGCTCATTTCGCCGAGCTTCGAGTTCTCCGAAGAGCCGTTTCTCGGCGTTTCGCTCGACGGCCGGCTGCTGTGCTATTACCTGCTGTTCGTCGTCGCCGTGGTGCTGTTGCTGGCATTGCTGCGAATCGTGAATTCGCCGTTCGGCCGCGTGCTGCAGGCCATTCGCGAAAACGAATTCCGCGCCGAGGCCATCGGTTACCGCGTGGTGGTGTACCGCACCACGGCGGCCGTGCTGTCCGCGCTCTTCGCCACGCTGGCAGGTGCCATGCTCGCGATCTGGCTCCGCTACAACGGGCCAGACACGTCGCTGAGCTTCGAAATCATGATCGACGTGCTGTTGATCGTGGTGATCGGCGGCATGGGCACCATGTATGGCGCGGCCATCGGCGCGGTGCTGTTCGTGCTGGCGCAAAGCTACCTGCAGGACCTGCTGCGCGTGGGCAGCGAGGCGGCAAGCGGGCTGCCCTGGCTTGCCGCTCTGCTGTCGCCCGACCGGTGGCTGCTGTGGCTGGGGGTGCTGTTCGTGCTGTCGGTGTATTACTTTCCGACCGGCATCGTCGGCAAGCTCAGGGCGAGGGCTGCGCGATGAGCAACGATCTCGTTCCGGTTTCACGCTACGCGCAACTCGCCGGCCGCGAAATTCACTGGCTCGATTGGGGCGCGTCCGATGCGCCGGTCGTCATTGCGTGGCATGGCCTTGCGCGCACCTGCCGCGACATGGACGAGCTGGCACAGCACTTTGCCGCGCGCGGCTTCCGCGTGATCTGCCCCGACACCATCGGCCGCGGACTGAGCCAATGGAGCCCGCTGCCCGACGAGGAATACCAGCTCTCGTTCTACGCGCGCCTTGCCGGCGCCCTGTGCGACGAGCTGCGCCTAGGCCGCGTGCACTGGGTCGGCACCTCGATGGGCGGCGCCATTGGCACGGTGTGCGCGTCGGGCCTGTTCGAGCCGCGAATGAAGGGGCGCATTGCGAGCCTGGTGCTCAACGACAACGCGCCGCAGCTTGCACAGGCGGCCATCGAGCGCATTCGTGCCTATGCCGGCGAGCCGCCCGCATTCGACACGGTGGCCGAGCTCGAGCTTTTCTTTCGTACCGTCTACAAGCCCTATGGCTGGCTCAGCGATGCGCAGTGGCGCCGGTTGACCGAAAGCTCCACGCGCCGCCTGCCCGACGGCCGCGTCACACCGCACTACGACCCGGCGATGGTCCGGCAGTTCAGCGCGCACGACAACGACTACCTCATCTGGCCGCACTACGACGCGATCGAGGTGCCGGTTCTGTGCCTGCGCGGCGCCGATTCGGATCTGGTGCTGTCCGAGGTTACCCGGCAGATGCGGGAACGGGGGCCTGGCGTTTCGGGCCAGCTGCAAGTGGTCGAAATCGAGGGGTGCGGTCACGCCCCCGCGCTCAACGTGCCCGAACAACTGGAGCTCATCGAAGGGTTTATTCGGGCCGCCGGCCGCTAGTGGCAAGTCGGCGAGACAATCGCCGCCGATTCCAACCACAAGGACTTTTGCCATGGCGCTTTCGATGTACGACCTCTCCGTGCCGGTCTTCTCCCGCGGGCTCGGCCAGCTCACCCATCTGCTCGAAAAGAGCCTGGCACATGCCAAGGCCAACGATATCGATCCCGCAACGCTGGTGGAAGCAAGGCTTGCACCCGACATGCTCACGCTGGCCGGGCAGATCCAGCGCGCGAGCGACGCCTCGAAGCTCGGCGTGGCTCGCATCGCCGGCATCGCGGCGCCAAGCTTCCCCGATGAGGAAAAGACCTACGACGATCTGCTGGCCCGTATCGTGAAGACGCAGGACTTCCTGGCGACCGTGGACCGCGCGTTGATTGACGGCCACGAGGAGCGCCCCGTCACCATCAAGGCCCGCGAAGGCGAAGCGCATTTCACCGCGCAGCGCTACCTGCTCCAGTTCGCGCTGCCCAACTTCTTCTTCCACGTGACCACGGCCTACGGCGTGCTGCGCCACAAGGGCATGCCGATCGGCAAGATGGACTATTTGGGCAAGTTCTAGGCGCGGGCCTTCCTGAGTTCCAGCGTCTCAAGTGCCGGCGGGCCGCTGCGTCGGCCAGCCCGCCAGGTTGCGTTCGGCAATACCCGCCAGCGCGGTGATCCACGCGGGGCTGTCGTTCAGGCACGGGATGTAGCTGAAGGCCTCGCCGCCTGCATGCATGAAGGCTTCGCGGCCCTCCATGGCAATTTCTTCCAGCGTTTCGAGGCAGTCGGCCGGAAAGCCCGGGCACACCACGTCGACGCGCTTCACGCCGCTCGCGCCGAGCTCGCGCAACGTGGGCTCGGTGTAGGGCTCGAGCCATTTGGCGCGCCCGAAGCGCGACTGGAAGGTCACGCGATGCTGGGCCGCGGAGAGGCCGAGCCGTGCCGCAAGCAGGCGCGCGGTTTCGAGGCACTGCGCCTGGTAGGGGTCGCCGAGTTCGATGTTGCGCGCCGGAATGCCATGGAAGCTCATCAGCAAGACTTCGCCGCGGCCTTCTTTCTTCCAGTGCTGCTCGATACCCGACGCAAGCGCCTCGATGTAGGCCGGATCGTCGTGGTACTGGTTGACGAAGCGGAACTCCGGAATACGCCGCTGGCGGCGGCTCCAGTCGTTCACCGCATCGATCACGCTGGCCGTCGTGGTGGCCGAATACTGCGGGTAGGCCTGCAGCACCAGCACACGCGTGGCGCCTTCGGCCTGCAGCGCATCGAGACGCGAGGCGATAGACGGGCTGGCGTAACGCATGGCGTCGCGCACCGTCACGCGGTGGCGGCGTTCGCCGAGCCAGCCGGCAAGCAACGTGGCCTGCCTTTGCGTCCATACCTTCAGCGGCGAGCCCTCGGGCATCCAGATGCTCGCGTACTTGGCGGCCGACTTGGCGGGCCGCACGCGAAGGATGATGCCGTGCAGGATCAACGCCCAGACCAGCTTGGGAATCTCCACCACGCGGGGGTCGCCGAGAAACTCCGCAAGGTAGGGCCGGACGGCGGCCGCGGTGGGTGCGTCGGGTGAGCCCAGGTTGCACCAGAGCACGGCGGTACGCCCGGCGATGGAACTGTCGTTCGTGTTGACTTGAGGCATGCGATATTCTCGGGCATGACCTCCGCTTCCACGGCGCTCGCGAACGCCGAGCCCCTCGATATCAAGCGCATTGCCGCGATCTCGCTCGACCTGGACGACACCCTGTGGCCGATCTGGCCGACCATCGAGCGTGCGGAGACCGTGCTGCAGGAGTGGCTGCTGCGCGAGGCACCCAAGACCGCCTCGCTGCTGCTGACGCCGGGCATCTTGCGCGAACTGCGCGAAGCCACCGCCAAGGAGCGTTCAGACCTGGCGCACGACCTGAGCGCGCTGCGCCGCGAATCGATTCGAACGGCGCTGAAGCGGGCGGGCGAAGACCCCGCGCTGGCCGACCCGGCCTTTGATGCCTTTTTTGCCGAACGCCAGCGCGTGACGCTGTACGAAGACGCGCTGCCTGCCCTCAAGTGGCTGAGCGAACGCTATCCGCTGGTGGCGGTGTCGAACGGCAATGCCGACATTCATCTGACCGGTGTCGGCCGATGGTTTCGCACCGCCTTCAATGCACGCGCATTTGGCAGCGGCAAGCCGCATGCACCGATTTTCCGCGCCGCGGCCGCTTCGGTCGGCTTGTTGCCGAAAGACGTGCTGCATGTGGGCGACGACGCGGAGCTGGACGTGGTGGGCGCGCTCAACGCCGGCATGCAGGCAGCCTGGCTGGTGCGCGACGAGCGCCCGTGGGTGCACGGCGCACGGCCGCAGCTCATCGTGCCGAACCTGCACGCCTTGTGCGTGGCGCTCGGCGCCTGAACTCCCGCTCTACGAGAACACAGGCCGGAAGAAGCTGCGCTCGTAGCTCACGATGCAGCGGGTGTCTTCGGCGTACCTGAATGCGGCCTGGCATTCGGGGTCTTGCATCGAATCGGCCCGGTACTGCTCGTAGGCCGCCAGGCTCGGAAAGCTGAACATCGCCAGTGCCACGTTGTTGGCACCTTCAGACGGCAGGAAGTAGCCATGGTGCTGCCCGCCGAACTTCTCGACCAGCGGAATCCACAGCTTGCCGTAGTGCTCGAATTCCTTGAGCTTGTAGGGATCGACGATGTAGCGGAGATAGCAGGTGACCATGGTTCTTTCCGTGAACAAGTGGGATCGGCAAATCGGCTTTTCAGTCCAGCCTGAACTGTTCGCGCAGCGCGGCGCAGAAATCGGCGGTGCCGCTGAGCGAGAAGGTCACCGTGTCGAGCTCCGGCGCTTCGCTGGTCTGCTGCAGGTCGAAGTCCCAGGCGGCGCCGTCTTCCAGCGCGCCTTGCGCATCGGGAAAGGTGGCGTTGGCCCAGGCCAGCACTTCAGCAACTTCGGCCAGCACTTCGCGAGTCTTGGCGGGCACGGTCGTGGCCATTGCATCGAAGGTGCCGTGGCCTTCGGTGTCTTCGCTGTAGTCGAAGTCGAGATAACGCAGGTGGTTCATGGTGAGTGCAGGGCATTGGCGGCGGCGAGCCCGCTGAGTACCGCGCCTTCGAGCGTGGCGGGGTAGGGGCCTTCGGTGTAGTCGCCACAGGCCAGCAGGCCGGAGGCGATCTTCGCAGGCGGCCGTGCGAGCGCCGGCGTGCACGCGAAGGTGGCGCGCTTCTCCACGACGGTCTGCACGAGCTGCAGCGAGGTCTGTCCCAACTGCGCGGCAGCCTGGGCCATCACCTGATGCTCCAGCGCCTCGCGCGGAGTTTCATTCGCGCTCACGACCATGGCAAGCACGCCCTCCGGCCCGCCGAGTTGCGCGCGATCGAACACGAACTGCGCCGGTGCCGTGGCGGGATGGCTGCGCAGCGCAAGCATCGGCTCTGTAAGGCGTGTGGCGCCGCGCACATAAACGGTGGCAATGGCTTCGAAGCGCAAGGCCTCGGTGGTTTCGCACCAGCGCTCTGCCGGCAGGCCGGATGCGCGCACCAGCCGGGCCGCGTCCCACGGTGCGCAGGCGAGCACGACTTGATCGAAGCCCTCATCGTCTACGCGCCATTGCTCGCCTTGACGCGAGATGGCGCGCACGCGCGTGCCGATGCGCAGCGTGGCGCCATGCTGTGCGAGCCAGGTCAAGGCCGCGTCAGGAAAAAGCGCACCCAGGTCCACACGCGGAATCAGCAGGTCGGCGCCGCCGCTGCCGCTGAAAAGTGCGTCGCGCAGCACGCGCAGGAACACTTCTCCGCTCGATTGATCGACCGGCGTGTTGAGCGCCGAAACGCACAGCGGCTCGATCAGCTCGTGCATCACGCGCGGTGTGAGGCCGGTGCAGAGCGCGCCAACGGAAGTGCCGGGCGCGCAGCGGAATCCGACGAGGCGCCACTGCACGGCGGTGCGCAGCAAGGTGGATTTGTCGCGCCATGTCCAGCCGCGCGCGCTGAAGATGCCAGCCAGCAGATCGAGCGGCGCTGGCAGCCGCGGCAGCTTCAATCCGCCGCCGTCGGCAAAACGCAGCGAAAGCGGCATGCGCAGCAGCGCAGTGCTTGCATCGACGCCCACATCGCACATGAGATTCAGCGTTGCGGTGTAGGCGCCGATGAGGATGTGCTGCCCGTTGTCGAGCGCCATTCCGTGCATGTTGTCGACCCGCCGCGCCCGTCCGCCCGCCATGTGCGCGGCTTCGTGGAGCGTGACGGCATGGCCGAGGCGCGTGGCTTCGACGGCGCAGGCGAGGCCGGCCCAGCCGGCGCCGATGACGGCTGTTCTCAAATGCGCCCCAGCGCCTGAACCTTCCACGCCAGCCAGAACTTGCGCACCGGCGTCAGGCTCACGCGCTGGTTCAGCACCTGGAAGTTGTCGCGCTCTATTTCGCGCAGCAGCGTGCGGTAGATGCTGGCCATCATGAGGCCGGGCTTCTGGGCGCGGCGGTCTGCAATGGGGAGGAGGGCGAGGGCCTCGTCGTATGCCGCATGCGCGCGCTCGGCCTGGAACTTCATGAGCGCGACAAAGCGCTCCGAATGCACGCGGTTGAGAATTTCGTGCGCCTTCACGTCGAACTTCTGCAGTTCGTTCACGGGCAGGTAGATGCGCCCGCGCAGCGCGTCTTCGCCCACGTCGCGAATGATATTGGTGAGTTGCAGCGCCAGGCCGAGCTTGTGCGCATAGGCGGTGGTCTGCGGATCGGTCTGGCCGAAGATGCGTGCTGCGACTTCGCCGACCACGCCGGCCACGAGGTGGCAGTAGCGCGCGAGGCCCGGAAAGTCGAGGTACCGGGTCTGGTCGAGGTCCATCTGGCAGCCGTCGATCACTTCGTTGAGCTGCCGGGGCTCGATGCCGTAGGCCGCGGCATGCGGCAACAGCGCCTGCATCACAGGGTGCCGCGGCGGGCCCGAAAAAGATTGCGCCACCTCGGTGCGCCACCAGGCGAGCTTGGTGGCGGCCACACCGGGGTCGCTGACCTCGTCGACCACGTCGTCGATCTCGCGGCAGAAGGCATAGAACGCCGTAATGGCCGCGCGCCTGGGTTTGGGCAAGAACAGGAAGGCGTAGTAGAAACTGCTGCCCGAAGCGGCGGCCTTGTCTTGTACGTATTGCTCGGGAGTCATCGGGGGAGCGCTTTCATGGGCGGCAATTGTCTCCGCATCCGCAGGGCCCGCCACACCAGCAGCGGTGCATCGCTCTTGCCGATCTTGGGGCGCTGCGAGAAGGTGTCGAAGCCCAGGTCTTCGATCTTGTCGAGAATGCGCAGGCCCCCCTGCACGACGAAGCGCAGTTCCCAGCCCGCGCGGCCCGGCAGCCGGTGGACCAGCGGTGCGCCCAGCGTCATCAGTTCCCGTGCCCAAGCGCTTTCAACGGCAATGAGGTTGATGGCTTCCTGCGGAGGCGGTGCGTCACCCAGGGGGGCGAAGACCTTGAAGCTCTCGCGCGCCAGGCCGCGCCGGGTGCAATCGGTGAGCGGAAAGTAAAAGCGGCCGCGGGGCAGGTCCACGCTCGGGTCCTGCCAGAAATTGATCAGTTGCAGCGCGCTGCAGATGGCGTCGCTCTGCGCCAGAGATTCCGCATCGGTCACGCCGTAGAGATGCAACAGCAGGCGGCCGACCGGGTTGGCGGAGCGGCGGCAATAGTCGAGCAGTTCGGCGCGGTCGGCATAGGTACCGCCGTCGCGGGTCTTTTCGATGTCCTGGATGAAGGCACTCAGCAGGTCGGCGAGCAAGTCTTCCGGCAGTGCGAACTGCGCCATGCTGTAGGCGAGCGGGCCGAACACCTCGGGCCAGCGCGGGGAGGGCGGCATGCTGCCCAGGGCGGCGGCGCGGAGCTCTTCGCGGTAGGCGCGCAGGTCGGCCAGCCGCTCGTCGGGCGAGGCATCGCCTTCATCGGCGATGTCGTCGGCGGTCCGGGCGAAGTGGTAAATGGCGGCAATCGGCGCGCGCAGGTGCGGCGGGCACAGCCACGAGGCGACCGGAAAGTTTTCGTAGTGCGCGGGCGGCGCGGCAATGGGGGATGGTGCGGACACGCGGCGATTGTCCGCGACGAGCGATGCGGCGGACTATGCTCATGGTGTCGCCATCAACAGTTTTCAGCTTTCATGAATGCATCGGCACCGGTTCCCTCTGCCCCTACTCCAGCGCCCGGCGAGGCGCCTCATGCGGCAGGGCCGGGCCTGATGATTGCCGCCTTGGGCGTGGTGTTCGGCGACATCGGCACGTCGCCGCTCTACGCCTTCAAGGAAACGCTGAACCCGGAGCACGGCGTGGCGTTTACGCCCGGTGCGGTGCTGGGACTGCTCTCGCTGATCTTCTGGGGCCTGATGTTCGTGGTAACGCTGAAGTACGTGGTGTTCGTGCTGCGCGCGGACCACGACGGCGAAGGCGGCATTCTTGCGCTGCAGGCGCTTGCCCGCAGCGCGGTGGCAGGCCCCCAGGCCCGGCCGTGGATGTGGAACGTGATCGGGGTGCTCGGCCTGGTGGGCGCGGCCATGTTCTATGGCGACAGCCTGATCACGCCGGCCATCTCGGTGCTGTCTGCCGTCGAGGGACTCGAGGTGCAGGCACCCGTGCTGCAGCGGGCCGTGATTCCGATCACCATGCTTATCCTGCTCGGGCTCTTTGCGGTGCAGCGCAAGGGAACCGGCGTGGTCGGCAAGGTGTTCGGGCCGGTCATGCTGCTGTGGTTTGCGGTGCTGGCGCTTGCGGGAGGCTGGCAGGTGCTGCAGCAACCGCAGGTACTTGCGGCACTCGATCCGCGGTGGGCCGTCGGGTTTCTGGTCGAGCACCGGGCCCAGTCGCTGGCGGTGCTTGGCGCGGTGTTCCTGGCCTTTACCGGCGGCGAGGCGCTGTATGCCGATATGGGGCATTTCGGCGCGCGGCCGATCCGCCTGGCCTGGCTTTTCATTGCGCTGCCGGGCCTGGTGCTCAACTATTTTGGGCAGGGTGCGCTGGTGCTGGCAAACCCGGCGGCTGTCGACAACCCGTTCTTCCGGCTCTTTCCTTCCTGGGGTGTGGTGCCGATGGTGGTGCTTGCCGCCATGGCAACCGTGATTGCCTCGCAGGCCGTGATTTCGGGTGCCTTTTCCCTCACGGCCCATGCCATGCGCATGGGCTACCTGCCGCGCATGCGCGTGGTGCAGACCTCGGGTGCGGCCATCGGCCAGATCTATGTGCCCACGGTCAACTGGCTCCTGATGGTGGGGGTGTTGCTGCTGGTGCTGGGCTTTCGCAGTTCGGCGGCGTTGTCGGCGGCGTATGGCATTGCGGTGTCGATCACGATGGTGACCACCACGCTGCTGGCCGGCATCGTGGCCTGGGGCCTGTGGCGCTGGAACCGGGCGGCGGTGTTGCTTGGCGTGGTGGCTTTCGCGCTGGTCGACCTGACCTTCGTGGTGGCAAACAGCCTCAAGGTAGCTGAAGGCGGCTGGCTTACGCTGGCCGTGGCGGCCGGGGTGATGGTGCTTTTCACCACCTGGGCCAAGGGACGCCGCCTGGGCCTCGAAGCCGCGGCGGCCGAAAGCCTGCCGCTCAAGGCATTTTTCGAATCGCTGGCGCTGCACATGCCGCATCGGGTGAGCGGCACGGCGGTGTTCCTGAATGCCGATGCGACCTCGGTGCCGCACGCCTTGCTTCACAACCTCAAGCACAACCAGGTTCTGCACGAGCAGGTGATCGTGTTGCGGGTACTGGCCTGCGACACGCCGCGGGTGGAAGCACGCATGCGCATAGAGGCCGAGTGCCTGATGAAAGGCATCTGGGTGTTTACCGCCCGCCATGGCTTCATGGAGCGGCCCGATGTGCCCGAGTTCATCCGCATCCTGGCGTACCAGAAGGCGTTGGCGATCGACTCGATGAAGACCTCGTACTTCGTTTCGCGCGCCTCGGTCGGCGAAGAAAACCTTCCGGGCATGAACCCCGTACGCCGCGCGCTTTTCGGCTGGCTGCAGCGAAACGCCGGCCGTGCGTCCGACTATTTCGAGATTCCGGGCAACCGGCTGGTGGAAATGGGGCAGCGAACGTAGAAACGAAGCGCCCCGGCTGTCACGCCGCGATTGACAGTGTTTAAGGTTTACCCTAGATTACTAACCGGTGGGTCAGTAATTGACCCGGTTCGACCTTTCTAGGGTGTCTCATGACCGCCTCTTCCGGCCTCTCTCCTCTTGCCCGCGGTGCCGCCTGGCTACTGCTTCCCGCCTTGTTCCTGGCCGGCTGTTCGCAGTCGAAGCCGGCCGAGGAACCTGTGCGCGCGGTCAAGCTGGTGACCGTCGGCACCAGCGACTTCGACGCCCAACCCGAATTCTCGGCCGAGGTCCGGGCGCGTGTCGAATCGCGCCTGGGGTTCCGCGTGGCGGGCAAGATCATCAAGCGCCAGGCAGAACTGGGCCAGCACGTGCAGGCCGGGCAGGTCTTGGCGCAACTCGATCCGCAGGACTACCGGCTGGCAGCCGAAGCGGCGAGGGCCCAGTTGGCCGCAGCGCAGACCAACCGCGATCTTGCGGCGGCCGATCTCAAGCGCTACACCGAATTGCGGTCGCAAAACTTCATCAGCGGCGCCGAACTCGAGCGCCGCGAGTCGACTTTCAAGGCTGCGCAGGCCCAGCTCGAGCAGGCGCAGGCCCAGCTGTCGTCGCAGGGCAACCAGGCCAGCTACACGTCGCTCGTTGCAGACGTGGCCGGCGTCATTACTGCCATCGAAGCCGAACCCGGACAAGTGGTGCAGGCCGGTACGCCCGTGGTGCGCATTGCGCAGGACGGTGCGCGCGATGTGGTGTTTGCGGTGCCCGAAGACCGGGCCGCGCTGATCAAGCCCGGCTCGCCGGTGACGGTGCGCGGCTGGTCGGGCGGCGATGAACTGCAAGGCCAGGTGCGCGAAGTGGCGGCCAGCGCCGACGCCGTTACGCGCACCTATTCGGTCAAGGTGGCAATCGACGCGGCAACCTCGCCTGCGCTCGGCGCCACCGTCTACGCGCGCCCGCAGGCGCTGGCTCGCGCCGGCGGCGCGGTCATCAAGCTGCCGACCAGCGCATTGCGGCAGGAGGGCAAGGGCACCGCGGTCTGGGTGCTGGACAAGCCGACGATGACAGTGCGGTCGCAGCCGGTGCAGGTTGCCACGGCAGACGGAAACGAAGCCGTGATCGGCGCCGGGCTCGCACCCGGCATGATGGTCGTCGCCGCGGGCGTGCATGTGCTTTCGCCGGGACAAAAGGTCACCATCTACCAGACGAAAGAGGCTGCCGCCGCAGCCGCCAGCGCGAACGAATCGGTTAAGCCCGCCCAACCCGTTGCGGCGACGAAGAAGGAGATCGCAGCAGGTGCCTCCAAATGACGCAGGGCGCTGCGACAACGGACAAGCCCGCAGGCTTCAATCTCTCCAAATGGGCGCTGGACCACGCGCCGCTCACGCGCTACCTGATGGTGGTGTTGATGGTGCTGGGAGCCTTTGCGTATTTTCAGCTCGGTCAGGACGAAGACCCGCCGTTCACCTTTCGTGCGATGGTGGTGCGCACCTATTGGCCCGGCGCCACGGCGCAGCAGGTGGCCGAGCAGGTAACCGACAAGCTCGAGCGCACGCTGCAAGAGGCCCCCTACGCCGACAAGATCCGCAGCTATTCGAAGCCGGGCGAGTCGCAGATCATTTTCCAGATCAAGGATTCGTCCAAGGCGGCCGATGTGGCCAACGTCTGGTACACGGTGCGAAAGAAAATCGGCGACATGCGCAACACGCTGCCGCCGGGCGTGCAAGGCCCATTCTTCAATGACGATTTCGGCGATGTGTATGGCGTGATCTACGCGCTGGAGAGCGAGGGCTTCAGCCAGGCCGAGCTCAAGACGCTGGCTGACGAAGTGCGCCAGCAGTTGCTGCGCGTGAAGGACGTCGCCAAGGTCGACCAGTTCGGCGTGCAGGACCAGAAGGTCTATATCGAGATTTCGCAGAAGCGTGTTGCGCAGCTGGGGCTCGACTTCAACGCCGTGCTCGCGCAGCTCGGCTCGCAAAATGCCGTGGAAAGCGCGGGCACGATCCAGTCGCCGCTCGACGTGGTGCAGGTGCGCGTGGGCGGGCAGTTCACCAACGTCGAGCAACTGCGCGAAATGCCGATCCGCGGCAGTTCTGGCAACCAGCTCAAGCTTGGCGACATTGCCGAAATCCATCGCGGCTATGTCGATCCGCCTGCCGTGAAGGTGCATCACCAGGGCAAGGAAGTGGTTGCGCTTGGCGTTTCGATGGCCAAGGGCGGCGACATCATTGCGCTGGGCAAGGCATTGCGCGCCACCACCGCAACCATCGACCAGCGCTTGCCCGCCGGCGTGAAGCTCGCGCAGGTGCAGGACCAGCCAGTGTCGGTGGCCAGCTCGGTCAATGAATTCGTCGGCGTGCTGATCGAGGCCGTGGCCATCGTGCTGGCCGTGAGCATCATCTCGCTCGGCCTGCACAAGGGTGGGCGCTTCGGCTGGTACATCGATATTCGCCCGGGCCTGGTGGTGGCAATCACCATTCCGCTGGTGTTGGCCGTTACCTTCCTGGCCATGAACTACTTCGGCATCGGGCTGCACAAGATATCGCTGGGCTCGCTGATCATTGCGCTGGGCCTCCTGGTGGACGACGCGATCATCGCGGTCGAAATGATGGTGCGAAAGATGGAAGAGGGCTACGACAAGGTGCGGGCCGCCACCTTCGCCTATGACGTCACCGCCAAGCCCATGCTGACCGGCACGCTCATTACCGCGGCGGGTTTCCTGCCCATTGGCATTGCCAAGTCGGTGACGGGTGAATACACCTTCGCCATCTTTGCGGTGACGGTCATTGCGCTGGTACTGTCGTGGATCGTGTCGGTGTATTTCGTGCCCTACCTCGGCACGCTGCTGCTCAAGGTCAAGCCGCACGACCCCGATGCGCCGCCGCACGAGCTGTTCGACACCCGGTTCTACAACAGCTTCCGCCGCGCGGTGAACTGGTGCGTGCAGCACCGCTGGCTGACCATCGGCGCCACCGTGTTCATCTTTGCCCTGGGCATCTTCGGCATGGGGAAGGTGCAGCAGCAGTTCTTCCCGGATTCGAGCCGGCCCGAAATCATGGTGGACATCTGGTTCCCCGAAGGCACCTCGTTCCCCGCGAACGAAGAGGTGGCCAAGCGGGTAGAGCAGCGCATCATGAAGGAAGAGGGCGTGAAGACGGTCAGCACCTGGATCGGTTCCGGCGTGCCGCGCTTCTACCTGCCGCTGGACCAGGTGTTTCCGCAGACCAACGTGTCGCAGCTCATCGTGCTCGCCAAAGACCTGAAGGTACGGGAAAGCTTGCGCATCAAGCTGCCCGCGCTGCTGGCGCAGGAGTTCCCGGAAGTGCGCGGCCGCGTGAAGCTGCTGCCCAATGGGCCGCCGGTGCCCTACCCGGTGCAGTTCCGCGTCATCGGAACCGACCCGGCGCAACTGCGCGCGCATGCCGACGAGGTGAAGGCCGTGCTGCGCGACAACGCCAACATGCGCGGCGTGAACGACAACTGGAACGAGTCGGTCAAGGTGATCCGGCTCGAGGTCGACCAAGCCAAGGCGCGCGCGCTCGGCGTGACCAGCCAGGCAATCGCGCAAGCGTCCAAGACGATGTTCTCCGGAACCACGGTGGGCCAGTACCGCGAAAACGACCTGCTGATCGACATCGTTCTGCGCCAGTCAGCGGACGAGCGCGAGGCCATTTCGGACATCGGCAACGCCTACCTGCCCACGACCTCCGGGCGTTCGATTCCGCTCACGCAGATCGCGCGGCCTGTATTCACCTGGGAGCCGGGCGTGATGTGGCGCGAGAACCGCGACTACGCCATCACGGTGCAGGGCGACGTGGTCGAAGGGCTGCAGGGCGCCACGGTCACCGAGCAGCTGCTGCCGCAGTTGCGCAAGCTCGAAGCCGGCTGGCATGCAGCGGGCGAGGGCGCCTACCGCATCGAGGTGGCGGGCGCCGTCGAGGAAAGCAGCAAGGGCTCGGCTTCCATCGTGGCGGGCGTGCCGATCATGCTGTTCCTGGTGTTCACGCTGCTGATGCTGCAGCTGCACAGCTTCAGCCGCTCGCTGCTGGTGTTCATTACCGGTCCCATGGGCATTGCCGGCGTTGCCGGTGCGCTGCTGCTGCTGAACCGGCCGTTCGGCTTCGTCGCGCTCCTGGGCGTGATTGCGCTGATGGGCATGATCCAGCGCAACGCGGTGATCCTGATCGACCAGATCGAGAGCGACCGCGCAGCCGGCGTGCCCGCGTGGGACGCCATCGTCGAGTCGGCCGTGCGGCGCCTGCGCCCCATCGTGCTGACCGCGGCGGCGGCGGTACTGGCGATGATTCCGCTTTCCCGCAGCGTGTTCTGGGGGCCGATGGCCGTTGCCATCATGGGCGGGCTGGTCGTGGCTACGGTCTTGACCCTGCTGGCCCTGCCGGCAATGTACGCCGCCGCATTCCGCATCAAGCGGGAGCCGAAAGAGGGTCTGATTAGCGCTTAAAATACGCGGTTGACCGATTTCAGGCGGACGGTCGCGGGAGCCGAAAGAGGGTCTGATTAGCGCTTAAAATACGCGGTTGACCGATTTCAGGCGGACGGTCTTTGGGCGGCGGGTATTCGATATCGGCGATATCGAATACCCGTGGCACCAGGACCGTCCGCCTGACCGTCCGCCTTTGCATTCACCTGAAAAATTTGGCAAGCGCGGGTGGCGAAATTGGTAGACGCACCAGGTTTAGGTCCTGACGTTCGCAAGAACGTGCCGGTTCGAGTCCGGCCCCGCGCACCAGCCACACCCCTCACAAGGAAGACACCATGACCGTGACCGTTGAAACTCTCGAGAAGCTCGAACGCAAGATCACGCTGACCCTGCCGGTCGGCACCATCCAGTCCGAAGTCGATTCGCGCCTCAAGAAGCTCGCGCGCACCGTCAAGATGGATGGCTTCCGTCCGGGCAAGGTGCCGATGAACGTCGTGGCCCAGCGCTACGGCTACTCGGTGCACTACGAGGTCATGAACGACAAGGTTGGTGAAGCCTTCTCGCAAGCCGCCAACGAAGCCAAGCTGCGCGTGGCCGGCCAGCCCCGCATCACCGAGAAGGAAGAGTCGCCCGAAGGCCAGCTCGCCTTCGACGCGGTGTTCGAGGTGTTCCCCGAAGTCAAGATCAAGGACCTGTCGGGCGCCGAAGTCGAGAAGCTCTCGGCCGAGGTGGGCGACGACGCCATCGACAAGACGCTCGACATCCTGCGCAAGCAGCGCCGCACCTTCGCGCAGCGCGCACAAGACGCCGTGGCCCAGGACAACGACCGCGTGACGGTCGACTTCGAAGGCAAGATCGACGGCGAGACCTTCCAGGGCGGCAAGGCCGAAGACTTCCAGTTCATCGTCGGCGAAGGCCAGATGCTGAAGGAATTCGAAGACGCCGTGCGCGGCATGAAGGCCGGCGACAGCCGCACCTTCCCGCTGTCGTTCCCGGCCGACTACCACGGCAAGGACGTGGCCGGCAAGCAAGCCGACTTCATGGTCACCGTGAAGAAGATCGAAGCCTCGCACCTGCCGGAAGTCAACGAACAACTCGCCAAGTCGCTCGGCATTGCCGAAGCCACGGTCGAAGGCCTGCGCGCCGACATCAAGAAGAACCTCGAGCGTGAAGTCAAGTTCCGCCTGCTGGCCCGCAACAAGAACGCCGTGATGGACGCCCTGGTGGCCAACGCCGAGCTCGACCTGCCCAACGCCAGCGTGCAGTCCGAAGTGAACCGCATGATCGAAGGCGCCCGCGCCGAGCTCAAGCAGCGCGGCATCAAGGACGCCGACAAGGCGCCGATTCCCGAAGAAGTGTTCCGCCCGCAAGCCGAGCGCCGCGTGCGCCTGGGCCTGGTGGTGGCCGAACTGGTGCGTGCCAACAACCTGCAGGCCAAGCCCGAGCAGATCAAGGCGCACATCGATGAGCTGGCAGCCAGCTACGAAAAGCCGGCCGACGTCGTGCGCTGGTACTTCAGCGACAACAACCGCCTGGCCGAGGTCGAGGCAGTCGTCATCGAGAACAACGTGACCGATTTCGTGCTCAGCAAAGCCAAGGTCAACGAAAAGTCGGTTTCGTTCGACGAGTTGATGGCTCAGCAGCAAGGCTGAGCGCCGGGCCTGCCCGCCGCCCGCAACGCCAATGGGGCTTGTGCTTTACGGCACGAGCCCCATTTCACTCAGGCGTACAGTTAAATTCGAACAGCGAACGAACCTTTTCCGGAGAGCAAATCAATGAGCGCACAGGATACCAAGGCCCTCGGCATGATTCCGATGGTCATCGAGCAGTCGGGTCGCGGCGAGCGGTCCTACGACATCTATTCGCGTCTCCTCAAGGAGCGCATCATTTTCCTGGTGGGCGAAGTCAACGACCAGACCGCCAACCTCGTGGTGGCGCAGTTGCTGTTCCTGGAGAGCGAGAATCCGGACAAGGACATTTCGTTCTATATCAATTCTCCGGGCGGCAGCGTGAGCGCCGGCATGGCCATCTATGACACCATGCAGTTCATCAAGCCCGACGTTTCCACGATGTGCATCGGCTTTGCGGCCAGCATGGGCGCCTTTTTGCTGGCGGCCGGCGAAAAGGGCAAGCGCTTTTCGCTGCCCAATTCGAAGATCATGATCCACCAGGTGCTCGGCGGCGCTCGCGGCCAGGCCACCGATATCGAGATCCATGCCCGCGACATCCTGCGTACCAAAGACCAGATGAACCGCATCCTGGCCGAGCGCACGGGCCAGCCGCTCGAGAAAGTCAAATCGGACACCGAACGCGACTATTTCCTCACGGCGGACGAAGCCAAGGATTACGGCCTGGTCGACCAGGTTATTGCAAAGCGCGGCTGATCAATCGGCCCGCGCCGTGGCGCCGGTGCGCCAAAAAGGCAAAAACGGCGTTTTCCCCACGGGAAACGCCGTTTTTGTTTAGTTATCATTGTCCCCACCCCGTTACGAGGCACCTGTCCATGGCCGAAAAAAAAGGCTCTTCCAGCGAAAAAACGCTTTATTGCTCGTTCTGCGGCAAGAGCCAGCATGAGGTCAAAAAGCTGATCGCGGGCCCTTCGGTCTTCATTTGCGACGAGTGCATCGACCTTTGCAACGAAATCATCCGCGACGAGCTCCCGGCCGGTGAAGAGGCGCGCGAGTCGCGCAGCGACCTGCCCACGCCGCTGGAGATCAAGACCAACCTCGACAACTACGTGATCGGCCAGGAGCCGGCCAAGCGCATGCTGTCGGTGGCGGTGTACAACCACTACAAGCGCCTGCGCCACAAGGAAAAGGCCAAGGGTGACGACGTCGAACTCAGCAAGAGCAACATCTTGCTGATCGGTCCCACGGGCTCGGGCAAGACGCTGCTCGCGCAAACCCTGGCCCGCATGCTCGACGTGCCCTTCGTCATGGCCGACGCCACCACGCTCACGGAAGCGGGCTATGTGGGCGAAGACGTCGAGAACATCATCCAGAAGCTGCTGCAGAGCTGCAACTACGAGGTCGAGCGCGCCCAGCGCGGCATCGTCTACATCGACGAAATCGACAAGATCTCGCGCAAGTCGGACAACCCCTCCATCACGCGGGACGTGTCGGGCGAGGGTGTGCAGCAGGCGCTGCTGAAGCTCATCGAAGGCACCATGGCCAGCGTGCCGCCCCAAGGCGGGCGCAAGCACCCGAACCAGGACTTCCTGCAGATCGATACGACCAACATCCTGTTCATCTGCGGCGGTGCGTTTGCCGGCCTCGAGAAGGTCATCGAAAACCGCACCGAAGCCTCGGGCATCGGCTTTGGCGCTTCGGTCAAGAGCAAGGCGCAGCGCAGCATCACCGAGGTGTTCCGCGAGGTCGAGCCTGAAGACCTGATCAAGTTCGGCCTGATTCCCGAACTCGTCGGCCGTATGCCCGTGGTGGCTTCGCTGGCCGAACTCAGCGAAGACGCGCTGGTGCAGATCCTGACCGAGCCCAAGAATGCGGTGGTCAAGCAGTTCACCAAGCTGCTGCAAATGGAAGGTGTCGACCTCGAGATCCGTCCCGCGGCGCTGAAGGCCATTGCCCGCAAGGCGCTGGCCCGCAAGACCGGGGCACGGGGCTTGCGTTCGATCCTCGAACAGTCGCTCATCGACACCATGTTCGAGCTCCCGAATGCCACCAACGTCGACAAGGTTGTGGTCGAAGAATCCACAATCGATGAAAACAAGCCGCCGCTGCTCGTGTACCGGGAAGCGGCCAAGAAGGCTTGAGCGAGGCTTGAATGAACGCGGCGCCGGCTCTTTCCACCAAAGCTTCCGGCGCCTTCGACAAAGACCGGGTGCATGGGCTTGAAATGCCCCAACACCCATCCATCTTTGCCTGATCAATCAAAGGATATTCATGTCCGGTCATACCCCCCTGCCTGCCGACGCGATCGACCTGCCGCTGCTGCCGCTGCGCGACGTCGTCGTGTTCCCCCACATGGTGATTCCGCTGTTCGTGGGGCGCCCCAAGAGCATCAAGGCGCTCGAGCTGGCCATGGAGGCCGAACGCCGCATCATGCTGGTGGCCCAGAAAGCCGCCGCCAAGGACGAGCCCTCGGTCGAGGACATGTTCGAGGTGGGTTGCGTCTCCACCATTTTGCAGATGCTGAAGCTGCCTGACGGCACCGTGAAGGTGCTGGTCGAAGGCCAGCAGCGCGCCCGCGTGAACCGCATCGACGACGGTGAAACCCATTTCACCGCCAACGTCACGCCTGTCGAGGCGCCCGAAGGCGGCGAGAAGGGCACTGAGGTCGAGGCGCTGCGCCGCGCCGTGATGCAGCAGTTCGACCAGTACGTCAAACTGAACAAGAAAATTCCGCCTGAGATCCTTACCTCGATCTCGAGCATCGACGATCCGGGCCGCCTGGCCGACACCATTGCGGCGCACCTGCCGCTCAAGCTCGACAACAAGCAGGCCGTGCTCGACCTCGACGACGTGAAGTCGCGGCTCGAGAACCTGTTCGGCCAGCTCGAGCGCGAGGTCGACATCCTCAATGTCGACAAGAAGATCCGCGGGCGCGTGAAGCGCCAGATGGAAAAGAACCAGCGCGACTTCTACCTCAACGAGCAGGTCAAGGCGATCCAGAAGGAGCTTGGCGAAGGCGAAGAGGGCGCGGACATCGAGGAGATCGAGAAAAAGATCAAGCTCGCCAAGATGCCCAAGGACGCGCTGAAGAAGGCCGAGGGCGAGCTCAAGAAGCTCAAGCTCATGTCGCCCATGTCGGCCGAAGCCACTGTGGTGCGCAACTACATCGACGTGCTGGTCGGCTTGCCGTGGAGCAAGAAGACCAAGATCAAGCATGACCTGGCCAACGCCGAGGCGGTGCTCAACGCCGACCACTATGGCCTCGAGAAGGTCAAGGACCGCATCCTTGAATATCTCGCGGTGCAGCAGCGTGTCGACAAGGTCAAGGCACCCATCCTGTGCCTCGTGGGCCCGCCAGGCGTGGGCAAGACCTCGCTCGGGCAGTCGATCGCCAAGGCGACCGGCCGCAAGTACACCCGCATGGCGCTGGGCGGCATGCGCGACGAAGCCGAGATTCGCGGCCACCGCCGCACCTACATCGGCGCGCTGCCGGGCAAGGTGCTGCAGGGGTTGAACAAGATCGGCACGCGCAATCCGCTGTTCCTGCTCGACGAAATCGACAAGCTGGGTACCGACTTCCGCGGTGATCCTTCGAGCGCGCTGCTCGAAGTGCTCGACCCGGAGCAGAACCACACCTTCGGCGACCACTATGTCGAGGTCGACTTCGACCTGTCCGACGTGATGTTCGTGGCCACCTCGAACTCGATGAACATTCCGCCGGCGCTGCTCGACCGGATGGAAGTCATCCGCCTCTCGGGCTACACCGAGGACGAGAAGACCAACATCGCAATCAAGTACCTGCTGCCCAAGCAGATGAAGAACAACGGCGTGAAGGAAGACGAGCTGCTCGTCACCGAAGAGGCCGTGCGCGACATCGTGCGCTACTACACGCGCGAAGCCGGCGTGCGTTCGCTCGAACGCGAGCTCTCCAAGATCTGCCGCAAGGTGGTGAAGGGTCTTCTGCTGAAGCAGCTCACGCCAAAGGTCACGGTCGACGGTGCCAACCTCAACGACTTCCTCGGTGTGCGCAAGTACAGCTTCGGCTTGGCCGAGAAGCAGAACCAGGTCGGCCAGGTGGTCGGTCTGGCCTGGACGGAAGTCGGTGGCGACCTGCTCACCATCGAAGCCGTCACCATGCCCGGCAAGGGCGTGATCAGCCGCACGGGTTCGCTCGGCGACGTGATGAAGGAATCGGTCGAGGCCGCGCGCACCGTGGTGCGCAGCCGTTCGCGCCGCCTTGGCATCAAGGACGAGATTTTCGAGAAGCGCGACATCCACATCCACGTGCCCGACGGCGCAACGCCCAAGGACGGCCCGAGTGCGGGTGCCGCGATGACGACGGCCTTCGTGTCGGCGCTCACGGGCATTCCGGTGCGAGCGGACGTCGCCATGACCGGCGAGATCACGCTGCGAGGCGAGGTCACCGCAATCGGAGGGCTGAAGGAAAAACTGCTGGCGGCATTGCGCGGCGGCATCAAGACCGTGCTCATTCCCGAGGAGAACGCGAAAGACCTGCAGGACATTCCCGAGAACGTGAAGAACGGCCTCGAGATCGTGCCGGTGAAGTGGATCGACAAGGTCCTGGAAATCGCGCTCGAGAAAATGCCGGAGCCGCTGTCCGACGAAGAAGTTGCGGCTTCCGCCGCTGCCGTGGCCGAACTGGCCAAGCAGCGCGAAGCACGCGCTTCCGAGGGTTCCGTCAAACATTGATTGGCAAAACTTGCCGGGCCCCGAAAAAGTGTTCTATAATTCGAGGCTCGAAACGCGGGAATAGCTCAGTTGGTAGAGCGCAACCTTGCCAAGGTTGAGGTCGAGAGTTCGAGACTCTTTTCCCGCTCCAGTTTTTGAAAAAGGGAAGCAATGCTTCCCTTTTTTTCGCGAGTTCGATTTCGTTTTTCAGCGTGGCGCGATAGCAAAGCGGTTATGCAACGGATTGCAAATCCGTCTAGCCCGGTTCGACTCCGGGTCGCGCCTCCACCTCTCTCTGATCAAGTTCGATCCACCCTCCACTGAAAATGAGCCCCGCCAACCTCGTTGCCGGGGCTCGTTTTGTTTGGGTTATCGTCGATGTTCAACCCGAGGCCCGGATGGTGAAATTGGTAGACACATCGGACTTAAAATCCGCCGCTTCCTTAATCGGGGCATACGGGTTCGACCCCCGTTCCGGGCACCACATCTAGACAAGGGAGCACACAATGCCTCGTTACAACGCTCCATTTGAAATTCATGTGCACGGCGACGTGCCGCTGCGGTCCGACGTCAGCTTCGACCAGATCCAGGAAGCGCTCAAGCCCCTCTGGACCTATGCGGGCGCCAAATCGCTGGCAGACGGTGCCACCAGCACCTACGAGGAGGAACCCGGCATCCGTTTCGAGCAGAAAGACCACATGCTCCAGATGTGCTGGACGGTGCCGGGCGACGAAGACTTTCGCCAGGCGCTCGACGAGATGTGCATGGCGCTGAACGAACTCTCCGAGCGCGGCGCGGCCATCGAGGTCACGTTCTACGACACCGACTTCGACGAGGAAGAGGGCGACCCCGAAGAAGAGTCGCGCGACGACTTCCTGATGCTGTTCGTCGGCCCCAATCCGGCCGCAATCATGCAGGTGCAGCGCGATTTGCTGGTGGAAGACGTCGTCAACCTCATGGAGCGCCACTTCGACGGTGCCGAACTGGGCGGCGTCGTCTCCGAAATCGACCGCCTCTTCAGCGACCGCTTCGATGCGCTCGTGAACTCGCTCGAAATCGGCAAGCGTCCGCGCGGCACCGGCGGCAGTGGCAGCGGCGGCGGGCATGGCGGGGGCCGCCGTCCGCGCCACCTGCACTGACGCGGTTCGCGAAGGCTCCGGCGCCCTGATCAACGCCGCATGGCGCTGTTTCCGTCCTCCGCCCTGAACGCCGGCGTGCGCAAGCGCGAGGTGTTCGGCTGGGCGATGTACGACTTTGCCAACTCGGGCTACACCACGGTCGTCATCACGGCCGTGTTTGCCGCCTACTTCGTGGGCGGCATCGCCAAGGGCGCGCCTTGGGCGGCCTTTGCATGGACGGCGGCACTCAGCGTCTCCTACGCCATCGTCATGCTCTCCATGCCCGCCATAGGGGCCTGGGCCGACCGGCGTGCAGCCAAGAAACGCGTGCTTGCCGTTGCGACCCTCGGCTGCGTCGTTGCAACGGCCGCGCTCGCGCTCACACCGGGCTTCTCCGGGGCCGAAGGCGTGGCCCTGGCCATGCTGCTGGTGATCGTCTCGAACACCTTCTATTCGTACGGCGAGTCGTTGACCGGCGCTTTCCTGCCCGAACTCGCAACAGCCGAGGGAATGGGCAAGGTCAGCGGCTGGGGATGGAGCTTCGGCTACGTCGGCGGCATGCTTGCGCTCGGCTTGTGCCTGGCTTATGTCCTTTCGGCCCAGGCCAAGGGGCTGCCGGCTTCGCACTTCGTTCCGGTCACCATGCTGATCACGGCGGCCATCTACGGCGGGGCGGCGTGCGCTACCTTTGCGTTGCTGCCAGAGCGCGCGCAGCCCCAGGCCGCCATCGAGGCGTTGGGCACCTGGCAGCGACTGCGCAACACCTTTGTGCAGGCCCGTGCGTACCGCGATTTCATGCGGCTCCTGGTCTGCACCGTTTTCTACCAGGGCGGGGTGGCGGTTGCCATCACGCTCGCAGCCATCTATGCAGAACAGGTCATCGGCTTCGTTGCAAGCGAGACCATGGTGCTGATCTTCGTGCTCAACCTGGCAGCCGCGCTGGGGGCGTTCAGCTTCGGCTATGTGCAAGACCGCATCGGCCACAAGGTTTCGCTGGCCGCCACGCTGGTGGCGTGGATTGCGGTGTGCGTAATTGCCGCCCTGGCAACCACCAAGGGAGCCTTCTGGTGGGCCGCGGCCATTGCGGGGCTCGCCATGGGCTCGAGCCAATCGGCTGGCCGCGCAATGACCGGCTATCTCGCGCCGCCACAGCAGCTCGCCGAGTTCTTCGGCCTCTGGACCTTCGCCACGCGGCTGGCGAGCATCATCGGTCCACTGATGTTCGGCGCCATTGCCTGGGCCGCTGGCGGCAACCAGCGCATTGCCATTCTCTCGACGGCGGCGTTGTTCGTGGTCGGCCTGTTGCTGTTGCTGCCCATCGACATGGCGCGGGGCCGGGCCGCGGCCCTGCGCACAGCCGATAGATAAAAAAAAGCCGGCAGGTCAGGGCATTTGCGGCTGCAGGGACTTCGGTACCCGGTACCGATCACCGTCGTAGCGCAGCGTCACATTGCTCAACCGTGTAAGCAGGGCTTTTTCAGTGCAGCCCAGGTCTTCCTGCATTTGCGCATGGCTTTGCACCAGCGTGCGCGAGAGTTGCAGGTCGGCGTAGCCGTTGCTGGTCGATTTGCCGACCGAAAGCATGGTGCGCAGTTTTTCGAATCGGCCGGTGCAGGTGCTGTCCCATTCGCCGCTGTCGTGGTCGAGTTCTACTTCTTGCAGCACCTGGCGCAACTTGCTTCCGTGATGCACGTAGAGGCGAATGGTTTCGCTCGCAGCCGAGCTGCCGGGTGCCGTGCTCTTGTAGCGCACGCGCAGCCCGAAGGCACGCGTGTCGGACGACAGCACGTAGCGCGAAGTGTCGATGCGAACGTCCTGGATGGCCGTGGCGTTGTCTTCGTCAAGCGCTTCGGGCTGGAAGACACGGCCGATGACCGTGTCGCGCTCGGTGTTGCCGTTGTCCGGCCGCTGGATCAGCAGCAGCTCCAGGTCGAACACCTTGGCGCCGGTACTGCTGGTTTCGCGCGGCACGGGCAGCACCACGATGCTGCGCCCCGGAAACGCCGGCCAGGGCTTGCATGCGGCGAGCCGTTCGTCGAGCGCGCGGTTCGGATACAGCTTCGCGTGCATGCGCTCGGCCAGGCCGCTTTCGCAGGCCGCGTGGCTGAGGCCTGCGGCCGAGAGGCACAGCAGGAGCAGGGTGTGGCGCAAGACCAGGCGCATGCCGAACGGTTTCAGGCGGCGGTTGCTGCGGGCGCTGCCGCATCTTGTTGCCGGGGCTTTTGCAGCCAGTGCGCGGCGGCAGCTTCGAGCACGGCCAAGTCGCCGCTGCCCTGCAGGACCAGTCCTCCCTCGCCGCTGCCTGCGAGGCGCCCGAGCGAAGCCAGCACGCGCCGGGTTTGCTGCGCAACCGGCGCGCCGGTGTCGATGAAGCGCAGCGTTGGCGGTGCATGGCGCTGCAGTTCGTTCTTCACGAGCGGGTAGTGCGTGCAACCGAGCACCACGGTATCGACCTGGCCGGGTGCATCGCCGAAAGGCCCGGCCTCAGCCATGTAGCGTTCGCACAGCGCGGCAATGGCCGCGGTGTCGAGGCCTTCGATGGCCTTCACGAGTCCGTCGCAGGGCACGGCGCGCACGGTTGCAGACCGGGCAAAAGATCCGCGCAGCGCCGCGTACTTGGCGCTGGCCAGCGTGCCGCGCGTGGCCATCACCGAGATGTGCCCTGTGCGGCTTGTTGCCACGGCCGGCTTGAGCGCAGGCTCCAGGCCCACGATGGGCAACCCCGGATGCTCTG
Source organism: Variovorax paradoxus (assembly GCF_029919115.1). Lineage (NCBI taxonomy): Bacteria > Pseudomonadati > Pseudomonadota > Betaproteobacteria > Burkholderiales > Comamonadaceae > Variovorax > Variovorax paradoxus. The sequence goes on along the minus strand of NZ_CP123990.1, from coordinate 2,594,769 downwards.
CGCGCAGCAGGTGGATAGCGGCCGTGGTGGCCGTGTTGCAGGCCACCACCAATGCCTTGATGCCGTGCTCGCCGATGAGCTGTTCGGTCACCTTTCGCGAGCGTTCGATCACATAGGCATCGCCGCGCTCGCCATACGGCGCGTAGGCGGTGTCGGCAAAATAGACGAAGCGCTCGTGCGGCAGCTCGGCGCGCAGCGCGGCGAGCACGCTGAGCCCGCCGACACCGCTGTCGAACACGCCGACCAGGCTCAAGCTTCTTCCATCATGATGGTCTTGAACTCGCCGCTGGCAATGCGCTTCTGCCACTCGGCCGGGCCGGTGATGTGCGCGCTGGTGCCGCCCGCGTCGACTGCCACCGTCACGGGCATGTCGACCACGTCGAACTCATAAATCGCTTCCATGCCCAGGTCTTCGAAGCCCACCACCTTGGCGGTCTTGATGGCCTTGCTTACCAGGTAGGCTGCACCGCCCACGGCCATGAGGTAGGCGCTCTTGTGCTTCTTGATGGCTTCGATGGCAACCGGGCCGCGCTCGGCCTTGCCGATCATCGCGATCAGGCCGGTTTCGGCCAGCATCATTTCGGTAAAGCCGTCCATGCGCGTGGCCGTGGTCGGGCCTGCCGGGCCCACGGCCTCATCGCCGACCGGATCGACCGGGCCGACGTAGTAGATGACGCGGTTGGTGAAGTCGACCGGCAGCTTCTCGCCCTTGGCCAGCATGCCCTGGATGCGCTTGTGCGCGGCGTCGCGGCCGGTGAGCATCTTGCCGTTGAGCAGCAGGGTGTCGCCCGGCTTCCAGCTTGCCACTTCGGCGGGCGTGAGCTTGTCGAGATCGACGCGCTTGCTCTTCTTCTCGTCGGGCGCCCAGTTCACGTCGGGCCACAGGTCGAGCGACGGCGGATCGAGGTACACCGCGCCGCTGCCGTCCATCACGAAGTGCGCATGCCGGGTGGCCGCGCAGTTGGGAATCATGGCAACGGGCTTGCTGGCCGCATGCGTCGGGTACATCTTGATCTTGATGTCCAGCACGGTGGCCAGGCCGCCCAGGCCCTGCGCGCCGATGCCCAGGGCGTTGACCTTCTCGTACAGTTCGATGCGCAGCGCCTCGACCTTGCTGAGTTCGGCGCCCGAGGCCTTCTTGGCCTGCAGTTCGTGCATGTCGAGGTCGTCCATCAGGCTTTCCTTGGCCATCAGCGCGGCTTTCTCGGCCGTGCCGCCAATGCCGATGCCCAGCATGCCGGGCGGGCACCAGCCGGCGCCCATGGTGGGCACCGTCTTCAGCACCCAGTCGACCACGCTGTCGCCGGGGTTCAGCATGACCAGCTTGCTCTTGTTCTCGCTGCCGCCGCCCTTGGCCGCCACCGTCACTTCGACCGTGTTGCCCGGAATGATTTCGGTGAAGATCACCGCGGGCGTGTTGTCCTTGGTGTTCTTGCGGTCGAACTGCGGATCGGCCACGACCGAGGCGCGCAGCGTGTTGTCGGGGTGGTTGTAGCCGCGGCGCACGCCTTCGTTGACGGCGTCGTCCAGCGAGCCGGTGAAGCCGCCCCAGCGCACGTCCATGCCCACCTTGAGGAACACGTTGACGATGCCGGTGTCCTGGCAGATCGGGCGGTGGCCCGTGGCACTCATCTTGCTGTTGGTGAGGATCTGCGCAATGGCGTCCTTGGCGGCGGGGCTCTGCTCGCGCTCGTAGGCCTTGGCCAGGTGTGCGATGTAGTCGGCGGGGTGGTAGTAGCTGATGTACTGCAGCGCGGCGCTGATCGATTCGATCAGGTCGGCCTGCTGGATCGTGGTCGTCATGGTGGGGGGGTGTTCTTTGGAGTGTGGAAACGCCCCCCGATTATCTCAGCCGCCGCGTTCTACCTTGCGGCGGCCCGGGCTTCCTCGATCCAGCCCTCGAACAGCGGCCGGTGCGCCTGGATCCAGCCGTCCGCGTGGCGCTCCAGGTCTTGCTGGGTGCTGGCGCCCTGGCTCATGCGCAGGTTCTGGGCGTTGATGTCGCCGATCGGCAGTTTCATCACTTCGAACAGCCTGCCGGCGGCCGGATTCTTCTCGACGAAAGCCCGGTTGGCGACGATCTGCTCCTGGTTGGCCTGGAAACCGTAGTTCTTGCCGTTGGGGAGTTGCGTGTCTGCATTGCCGCCCTGGGAGGAAGAGGAGGGCACCTGCAGCCACACAACGTCCGCGCCCGGGCGCAGTACGGCGCTCACCCAGTACGGCGTCCACGTGTAGTACAGCACCGGCTTGTCCTGCTTGAAGCGGGCGATGGTGTCGGCCATCAGCGCGGCGTAGCTGCCCTGCTTGTGCGTGACGGTGTCGCGCAGCTGGTAGGCCGTCAGGTGGCTCTCGATCGCCAGTTCGCAGCCCCAGCCCGGGTTGCAGCCGGTGAGGTCGGCCTTGCCGTCGCCGTCTGCGTCGAACAGCTTGGCGATGGCCGGGTCTTTCAATTGCGCGATGTTGGTGATGTTGTACTGCTCGGCCGTCTTGCGGTCGATCAGGTAGCCCTGCACCGCACCGTCCGAATACACGCCCTTGCGCCACAGCTTGGCATCGCCACCGCTGTTCTTGTAGAAGTCGGCGTGCAGCAGGCTCCAGTGGTTGGCCATGAAAGTGGCGTCTCCGTTGGCGATGGCCAGGTGCTCGGTGGCGGGCTCGAGGTCCTTCATGGGTTCCACCCTGTAGCCGAGCTTTTCGAGCGCGCGCATCACCAGCAGCGTCTGGAACGCTTCTTCGGCGAGCGAGCTCTTGAGCGGCTGCACGGTCACGCCTTGGCCGGGCAGGTCGTTGGCGGCCTGTGCGCCCATGCAGAAGGCGGTGAAGCCGAGCGCCAGCAGGCTGCGGGCGATGATGAGACTGGTCTTCTTCATGCGTCGGATTCCTGCGTGGTGGTCATTGCGCTTGCGTGGAAAGGGCGGGAGCCGGCTCGCTCGCATCGCGCTGCGGCGCACTCACGAGCCGCTGCAGCAGGCGTAGTGCAAACCCGGCGGGGCCGGCATGCCACCAGCGGCGACCGGCGCTGCGGCGCGATTTGCCCATGGCCTGCGTGAGGCGGTCGAGCGAAATAGCCAGCAGAACAATGCCCAGGCCGCCCACAGTGGCCAGCCCCATGTCGAGCCGGCCAATGCCGCGCAGCACCATCTGGCCGAGGCCGCCGACGGCGATCATCGAAGCGATCACCACCATCGACAGCGAAAGCATCAGCGCCTGGTTGATGCCCGCCATGATCGACGGCATGGCCAGCGGCAGTTGCACCTTCACCAGCATCTGCCAGGGCGAGGCGCCATAGGCGCGCGCAGCCTCGATCAGGTCGGGCCGCACCTGGCGCAGGCCCAGGTTGGTCAGGCGCACGAGCGGGGCGAGCGCAAAGATGATCGTCACGATCACGCCCGGCACGTTGCCGATGCCGAACAGCATCACCACCGGCACCAGGTACACGAAGGCCGGCGTGGTCTGCATCGCGTCGAGCACCGGGCGCGTGAGGTGCTGGGCGCGCTCGCTGCTGGCCAGCAATATGCCGAGCGGCAGGCCGATGATCAAGCAGAACACCAGCGAGGTCAGCACGAGCGACAGCGTGACCATCGCCTCGGGCCAGATGCCCAGCATGGCCACGAGCAGCAGCGCCACCGTGGTGCCGATGGCGAGCGCGCGGCCCGCGAACTGCCAGGCGAACAGACCGATGAGCGCGATCATCGCGAGCGTCGGCAGGCCGGTCAGCAGGCCCTGCACCCAGTTCAGCGTGCTGTCGATGGGCAGGCGCACGGCCTGGAAGAAGGGGCGGAAATGCTCGACCACCCAGCCGAGGCCCTGGTTGATCCAGGATTCGACGGGAAGGGAGCCGTCCCAGAGGCGGTGCAGTTGCAGTCCGCCGGCCATGGCATCGGCCGGGCCGGGCAATGGATGGGCCATGTCGACGGGGGCGTCGAGCCAGCCGCTGGTGGCCGATGTGTCGGGCGCAGCCGAGAGTGCTTCCCACGGATCGACGAAGGTGGGGGTTGCGGGCGTGCTCAGGTCGGAAGGAAGTGTGTTGTCGTTCATCGTTCAGGGACTTCGTGAATTCAGTGCGGTTCGGCAGCGAGGGCGGGCGCGGCATTGGGCAGGACGGGCTCGATCGGCGGCGTGTCGCGGTCGAGGAACTTGAGCAACGTCGTCTTGCTGATCGCACCGCAGAAGCGGCCGTCGTTCGCCACCACCGGCAGCGCGCACGGCGCCTGCGCGAGCTGGCCGATGAGGCCGGCCACCGGCGCCTCGGCGTCGATGCGCGGCAGGTCGGCCAGGAACGCGTGCTGCAGCCCCAGCGAGCCCGAATGCCCGTCGAGCGCGGTTCGCAGCGTGTCGGCCGAAACCACACCGAGGTAGCGCTTGTTCGGATTCACCACATAGGCGAACTCGCGGTCCTGGTCTTCGAGCAGCTTGAGTGCCGCGCGCGCACCACGCTCCGGGTGCTCGCACACAACCGTCAGCGACTTGCGCGCGATGTCCGCCGCCTTGAACACGGCCGCCGCGTCGACGCCCCGCACGAAGCTGCGCACGTAGTCGTCCGCGGGGCTTCGCAATATCTCGTCGGGCGTACCGACCTGGATCACGTGGCCGTCCTTCATGATCGCAATGCGGTCGCCGATGCGCATCGCTTCGTCGAGGTCGTGCGAGATGAAGACGATGGTGCGGCGCTGCTCTTTCTGCAGCCGCAGCAGCTCCGACTGCATCTCGGTGCGGATGATCGGGTCGAGCGCCGAGAAGGCCTCGTCCATCAGCAGGATCGAAGGGTCTGAAGCCAGCGCCCGCGCCAGGCCCACGCGCTGCTGCATGCCGCCGGAGAGTTCGTCGGGGTAGCTGTCGCCCCAGCCCGCCAGGCCCACCTGCGCAAGCGCCAAGTCGGCTTGCGCAAGGCGCTCCTTCTTGCCGGTGCCCGAGAGCTCCAGGCCAAACGCGGTGTTCTCGCGCACCGTCATGTGCGGCATGAGCGCAAACGACTGGAACACCATGCTGATGTCCTTGCGGCGCAGTGCGCGCAGCCTGGCGTCGGAGTGCTCGTTGATGTCTGCGCCGTCGATCACGATGCGCCCGGCGGTCGGCTCGATCAGCCGGTTCAGGAGGCGCACCAGCGTCGACTTGCCAGAGCCCGAGAGGCCCATGATCACGAAGATCTCACCGGCCTGGATCTCGAAGGTGGCATCGAACACGCCGATCGACTGGCCCGTTTGCGCGAGGATTTCCTTCTTCGAAAAACCTTGGCGGACCAGTTCGAGTGCCTGCTCGGGTGAATCGCCGAACACCTTGAAGACGTGGTCGATGAGAATTCCTTTGGCCATACGCCGGGGACTCCTTGTGAGATGTTTTGACACAGCACCGCCCCTGAAGCAGAAGGCGGCAACGGTCACGCCATCAGCCGAGGGGCAGGCTGAACACAGAGCGCGAGAAAACGCGTGCAATGGCCCGGCGAACCTCTGGGGCTGCCGACAGGCACTGAAGACGACGTGGCGACGAAACCAGTGCCCGCCGAAAGGTGGCGTGGCAGTGGGGCCGGAAACGATCCGGCCGGTTTTGCCGGACAGGGCCCGGCGCGAGAACCTTGCACCGCGACGGGATTCGGAGATCCGCGAGTAGTGCAGGGCCGATCAACATGACTTGTTGGTCGTCTGGAGCCCACGATTATAACTTTTTGACATGACGCGGGTCAACCCGACGGGCGTAACGTGATGTTTGGCGGCGGGCCGAATGGCCCCGTCAAATGCGAGCCATTCTTATTGGCGGATACTGGGGCCCGCGTCCGATCAGGTGGCGCGACCTTCCATGATTGCGGAGCTTTTCTCATGACGACTTCCCCCAAGACCCGTGCCGAGCGCGATACCTTCGGTCCGATCGACGTGCCGGCCGACAAGCTGTGGGGCGCGCAAACGCAGCGCTCGCTGCAGAACTTCGACATTTCAGGCGAGCAGCAGCCGCGCGAGATCATCAAGGCGCTGGCGCAGGTCAAGCGAGCATCGGCCGTGGTCAACCACGCACTGGGCCTTCAGGACGAAAAGAAGACCAAGGCCATCGTTGCCGCGGCCGATGAAGTCATCGCCGGCAAGCACCCGGGCGAGTTTCCGCTCGTGGTGTGGCAGACCGGCTCGGGCACGCAGACCAACATGAACGTGAACGAGGTGCTGGCCAACCGCGCAAGCGAATTGCTCGGCGGCGAGCGCGGGGAAGGGCGCCTGGTGCATCCCAACGACGACGTGAACCGCAGCCAGTCGAGCAACGACGTGTTCCCCACTGCGATGCACGTGGCCGCCGTGGAGGCCATCACGCACAAGCTTCTGCCGGCCATCGCCAAGCTGCGCGGCACGCTCGAGCAAAAGTCGAAGGACTTTGCCGACATCGTGAAGATCGGCCGCACCCACCTGCAAGACGCCACGCCGCTCACGCTGGGTCAGGAGTTCTCGGGCTACGTGGCGCAACTCGCGCACTGCGAAGCGCACGTGCGCGCCGCGCTGCCGCACCTGTGCGAACTGGCGCTCGGCGGCACCGCCGTGGGCACCGGACTCAATGCGCCCAAGGGCTATGCGGAGCAGGTGGCGGCCGAACTGGCCAAACTCACGGGCCTGCCTTTCGTGACCGCGCCGAATAAATTCGAAGCCATGGCCAGCGTCGATGCGCTGGTGCATGCGCACGGCGCGCTCAAGACATTGGCGGCCAGCATGACCAAGATTGCCAACGACGTGCGCTGGCTCGCGAGCGGCCCGCGCAGCGGCATCGGCGAACTCAGCATTCCCGAAAACGAGCCCGGCTCGTCGATCATGCCGGGCAAGGTCAACCCGACGCAGAGCGAAGCCGTCACGATGCTGGCCGCACAGGTGTTCGGCAATGACGTGGCCATCAACATCGGCGGCGCTTCGGGCAACTTCGAACTCAATGTGTTCCGGCCGATGGTGGCGCACAACTTCTTGCAGAGCGTGCGCCTCCTGGCCGACGGCATGGTGAGCTTCAATGACCACTGCGCGGTGGGTATCGAGCCGAACCGCGAGCGCATCACCGAGCTGGTGCAGCGCTCGCTGATGCTGGTGACCGCGCTCAACACGCACATCGGCTACGACAAGTCGGCCTACATCGCAAAGAAGGCGCACAAGGAAGGCACGAGCCTGCGCGAAGCGGCAATCGCTTCGGGGCACCTCACGGCCGAACAGTTCGACCAGTGGGTGGTGCCTGAAAACATGACGGGCCGGTAAGACCGTCTCGCCCATGAAAAAAGGACCCGCGGGTCCTTTTTTGTTTGCCGGCCGATCAGTGGTCGATCAATAGCCGATGGTGTAGCGCTGGCGCGAGTGCGCGGGCTTCTCGAGCTCGTCGATGAACGCGATCGCGTAGTCTTCAAAAGTGATCCAGCTGCGGCCCTCGGCGCTCACCAGCAGGTCGTCCTTGCCGAGGCGGAACTTGCCGGTGCGCTCGCCTTCGACGAATTCGGCGGAGGGCGAGAGAAAGGTCCAGTCGAGTTCGTTCTCATTGCGCAGCGCGTCGAGGAACACACCGCCTGCCGTTGCTTCGGCGCGGTAGGCATCGGGGAAATTCGGCGTCTCGATGACCTTCAGTCCGGGCGCCGCGAACAGGCTGCCCGCGCCGCCGACCACCAGCAGCCGCTTCACGCCCGCGCGCTTCACCGGCTCGATGATGGCTGCTGGCGGCACCGTGGAGAAGTGCGCAGCGCTGAACACCGCGTCGTGGCCGGCCACGGCCTTTTCCAGCGCTTCACCGTCCAGCACATCGAGGTCGACTGCCTTCACATTGGCGCGCCCGGAGAGCTTGGCGGTTGCCTTGCGGGCAATGGCCGTCACGGTGTGGCCGCGGCGCAGGGCCTCTTCGAGAAGGCGGCTGCCGGCACGACCGGTGGCGCCGATGATGGCAATGTGGCTCATGAATGCTCCAGAAAAGTTGATTCGATGAAGCGCATCTTAGGTTTCTGGTTTCGAAAGAAATACCTCGGATTTCGCGTTTCTTTATTCCTAAAATCGTTCGAATGGATCGTTTGAACGCAATGCGGGTCTTCGTGACCGTGGTGGATTCGGGCAGCCTCTCTGCGGCGGCCGACAAGCTCGACCTTTCGCGGCCGGTGGTCACGCGCTACGTGGCTGAACTGGAGCAATGGACCGGCGCGCGCCTTTTGCACCGCACCACGCGGCGGCTGAGCCTTACTGCCGCGGGCGAAGAGCTGCTGCCGCGCTGCCGCCAGGTCCTCGAGCTCGCGGGCGACATGCAGGCAGCGGTGCGGCACCCGGCGGAGGCGCCGCGCGGGCAGCTGCGCATCACGGCCAGCACCTCGTTCGCGCAGGCGCAGTTGGCCGACGCCGTGGCCGACTACGTGCGGCTTTATCCGGGCGTGGCAGTCGACCTGGTGCTGCTCGACCGGGCGGTGAACCTGGTGGACGAGCGCATCGATCTCGCAATCCGGGTGGCGGTGGAGATCGATCCCAACCTGATCGCGCGCAGGCTCACGGATTGCCGATCCGTGGTGTGCGCTTCCCCCGGGTATCTGAAGGAGCACGGCGAACCGCTGCGCGTGGAAGAACTGGCCCAGCGCAACTGCCTCACGCATTCTTACTTCGGGCGCAGCCTCTGGAACTTCACACGCAAGGACGACGGCACGCCCGTCTCGGTGGCGGTAGGCGGCAACGTGTCGACCAACGATGCCGCGAGCCTGATGCAGCTTGCGCGGTCTGGGGCCGGCATCGCGATGTTGCCGACTTACCTGACGTCATGCCTTTTGAAGTCCGGCGAACTGGTGCGCCTGTTTCCTGAATTCGAGCCGCAGGTGGTGGGCATGTATGCGGTGTATGCCTCGCGCAAGCACATGCCGGCCACGCTGCGCACGATGCTCGACTTTCTGGCCGGGCGATTCACGGAGGTGCCGGCCTGGGACGCGCCGCGCGCCGGGTAGGGCGCGCGGGCCTGTTCTCTTCAGTGGGGAGCGCCGGGCCTGGAGGCGTTTCCGGTCATCAGCTTGTCGGTATAGGCGATGGCGATGGCCGACAGCAGGAAGGTGATGTGGATCACCGTCTGCGCAATCAGCACGCGGTCGGTGTAGTTGTCCGCGTTGATGAAGGTCTTCAGCAGGTGGATCGAGCTGATGCCGATGATGGCGGTTGCCAGCTTGACCTTGAGCACCGAGGCGTTCACATGGCTCAGCCATTCGGGTTGGTCGCGGTGGCCTTCCAGGTCCATGCGGCTCACAAAGGTTTCGTAGCCGCCGACGATCACCATGATGAGCAGGTTCGAGATCATCACCACGTCGATCAGCGCCAGCACCACCAGCATGATCACCGTTTCGTTGAGCGTGCCCACCGGCGCCGTGGTCTTGTAGCCGATGCTGGTGATCAGCGCCTGCAGCGCATCCTTGTTGCCGAAGGCGGCTTCGACAAGGTGCAGCAGTTCGACGAGGAAGTGCACCACGTACACCGCCTGCGCCACGATCAGGCCCAGGTACAGCGGCAGCTGGAGCCAGCGGCTGGCAAAAATAAGCTTGGGCAGCGGCCGAAGCGGCGAGCCGCGGGCTGGTACGGGCGGGTTCCGGGTATCGAAGGGGTCGGGAGCGGACATCGGGAGGAAGGTTGGAAACGACCGGGGATTCTAGGGGTGCCCTCGTGTCGGGCCCGTGATAACCCTGCGAACTAATATCGGACCGTCAGTGACCCGTAAGTGGGTCCGCCGACATTACGGCCGCACCTACCCAGGAGACAAGAGAATGAGCAGCAGCGCATCGAAGAACATCGAATCCGTTCTGGTCGAGAACCGCGTGTTCCCGCCCGACACCCGCGCCACCCAAGGTGCCCGCATTGCCGGCATGGCCGCCTACGAGGCGCTGTGCAAGGAAGCCGAGCAGGATTTCGAGGGCTTCTGGACCCGCCAGGCCCAGGCCAACCTGAACTGGACCAAGCCGTTCACCCGCACGCTCGACGAATCGAAGGCGCCGTTCTACGAATGGTTCGGCGACGGCGAGCTCAACGCCAGCGCCAATTGCCTGGACAAGCACATGGGCACGCCGGTCGAGAACAAGACGGCCATCGTCTTCGAGGCCGACGACGGCACCGTCACCAACGTCACCTACAAGGAACTGCTCGGCCGCGTGAGCCAGTTTGCCAATGCGCTCAAGGCCGCCGGCATCCAGAAGGGCGACCGCGTCATCATCTACATGCCGATGACGGTCGAAGGCGTGATTGCCATGCAGGCCTGCGCGCGCATCGGCGCTACGCACAGCGTGGTGTTCGGCGGCTTCTCGGCCAAGGCGCTGCAGGAGCGCATCATCGACGCCGGCGCCGTGGCTGTCATTACCGCCAATTACCAGCTGCGCGGCGGCAAGGAGCTGCCGCTCAAGGCCATCGTCGACGACGGCATTGCGATGGGCGGCTGCGAGTCGATCAAGACCGTGTTCGTCTACGAGCGCACGTCCTCCGCATGGAACCGCGTCGAAGGCCGCGACAAGACCTTCGACGAGGCGCTGAAGGGCCAGAGCACCGATTGCCCGCCGGTGGCGGTGAATGCGGAGCATCCGCTCTTCATTCTGTACACCTCGGGTTCCACCGGCAAGCCCAAGGGCGTGCAGCACGCCACCGGCGGCTACCTGCTGTGGGCCAAGCTCACGATGGATTGGACCTTCGACGTCAAGCCCGAAGACGTGTTCTGGTGCACGGCCGACATCGGCTGGATCACCGGCCACACCTATGTGGCCTACGGTCCGCTCGCGGCCGGCGCCACGCAGGTGGTGTTCGAGGGCATTCCCACTTTCCCGCACGCGGGCCGCTTCTGGCAGATGATCGAGAAGCACAAGGTGTCGGTGTTCTACACCGCGCCCACCGCCATCCGTTCGCTCATCAAGGCGGCCGAGGGCGACGAGAAGGTGCATCCGAAGAACTGGGACCTGACCAGCTTGCGCATCCTCGGTTCGGTGGGCGAGCCCATCAACCCCGAGGCATGGATGTGGTACCACCGCAATATCGGCGGCGAGCGCTGCCCCATCGTCGACACCTTCTGGCAGACCGAGACCGGCGGCCACGTGATCACGCCGCTGCCGGGCGCCACGCCGCTGGTGCCGGGCTCTTGCACCCTGCCGCTGCCGGGCATCATGGCCGCCATCGTCGACGAAACCGGCAAGGACCTGCCCAACGGCGCGGGCGGCATGCTGGTCATCAAGCGGCCCTGGCCCTCGATGATCCGCACCATCTGGAATGACCCCGAGCGCTTCAAGAAGAGCTACTTTCCGGAAGAGATGGGCGGCACCATCTATCTGGCAGGCGACGGCGCGGTGCGCAGCGCCGACCGCGGCTACTTCCGCATCACGGGGCGCATCGACGACGTGCTCAATGTGTCGGGCCACCGTCTCGGCACGATGGAAATCGAATCGGCGCTCGTGTCCAAGACCGACCTCGTGGCAGAGGCCGCCGTGGTCGGTCGGCCCGACGACGTGACGGGCGAGGCCGTGTGCGCCTTCGTCGTGCTCAAGCGCAGCCGCCCGACCGGCGAAGAGGCCAAGCAGATCGCCAACGAGCTGCGCGCCTGGGTGGCCAAGGAAATCGGGCCGATTGCCAAGCCGAAGGACATCCGCTTCGGGGACAACCTGCCCAAGACGCGCAGCGGCAAGATCATGCGGCGCCTGCTGCGCAGCATCGCCAAGGGCGAGGCCATCACGCAGGACACGTCCACGCTCGAAAATCCTGCAATTCTGGAACAGTTGTCACAGACCAATTGATTCGATCTGTAGGACATGGCCGTTAGTGGGAAGCAGGGGCTGTTGCGGCCCGCGGCCTGAGGTACAACCAGCGGACTTGCCGTGCGCCGGGGCGCGCATGGCGCGTTCCGTTGTGTTCGATCTGTCCGAAGGAGGCCCCCATGGGTGTGAGATCTGCTTTCCTGTTTGCCATTCTGCTGCTGATCGCGGCCCTTGCCGCGCTCAACTGGGGCACGCTGTCGACGCCCGTGCCGGTCTCGCTGGGCTTCATGACCGTTTCTGCGCCGCTGGGCCTCATGATGCTGGGGCTCACCGTGGCCTTGGGCGTCTTCTTCCTGGTCTATGTGCTGTACCTGCACAGCTCGGTGCTGCTGGACGCCAAGCGCCACAACAAGGAAATGCAGGTGCAGCGCGACCTTGCCGACAAGGCCGAGGCTTCGCGCTTTACCGAGCTGCGCAACTTCCTGGAAGCACAAGAGAACAAGCACATGGCGGAGAACGCCGAGCGCCATGCCGCATTGATTGCGAGGCTGGGGCAGGTCGAGAGCGTGATCCGTCAGCGCTCGGAGCAGTCGGACAACACAGTGGCTGCGCACATCGGCCAGCTCGAAGACCGCATCGAGCGCCGGCCGTTGCCCACGGACATCGATCCGCGGGTTTGATCAGCGCGTTGCCAGCACCCAGGCCGCGAGCTTCTTGGCGTCGGCTTCGCTGACCTGGTTGTTGGCGGGCATGGGCACCGGCCCCCACACGCCCGAACCACCCTTGATGATCTTTGCCGCGAGCATGTCGGCGGCGCCGGCGTTGCCCTTGTACTTGGCGGCCACATCCTTGAACGCGGGGCCAAGCACCTTGCGGTCGACCGCATGGCAGCTCATGCAGTTTTTCGACGTGGCCAGCGCCAGGTCGGCAAAGGCGGGCGCCGCCAGGCCAAGGCCCAAAAGCGCGAAGGACAGGAGTCTTTTCATGGGGCTTATTTCGTAATGGCTGGGTTACATTCGATCTAACGCGATTGTAGGTAACGCCGTGTACCGGCGTCCGGAAGCGTTTCCAATAAACCCGAGGGATTCGCGATGCTTTTTCTGCTGTTGGGCCTGCTGGGCATAGGCCTGAAATACTTCGAAGTGGGCATGGTCGCCGGCTGGAGCTGGTGGATCGTGCTGTCGCCTTTTGCGCTGGCCGTGGCGTGGTGGGCGTGGGCCGATTCGTCGGGCTACACAAAGCGCAAGGTCATCGAGCGCGAAGAGCGGCGCAAGCAGGCGCGCATCGACCGCCAGCGCAGCAACATGGGCCTGCCGCCCAACAACCGCCCGAAGCGCTGACACTCCATGCGCGGGATCACGACTGCATGAGTGCGCGGCCCGCGCCATGGGCGGGCCGCCCACCCCATGTTCGCCCGCTTTTTCAGAACTTGTCGAGCACCGCACCCGAGCTTGCGCTCGATGCATTGAACGCGAACTTGGCCTGCACGCCGCGCGTGTAGCGCGGAGCCGGCGGCTTCCAGCCTTCGCGGCGCTTGGCAAGCTCTGCTTCGGGCACGTTGAGTTCGAGCACCAGCTTGTGCGCATCGATGGTGATCGAATCGCCTTCGTTCACGAACGCAATGGTGCCGCCGGCCGCCGCTTCAGGCGCCACGTGGCCCACCACCATGCCCCAGGTGCCGCCCGAAAAGCGGCCGTCGGTGATGAGGCCCACGCTTTCGCCCAGGCCCGCGCCGATGAGCGCGCCCGTCGGCGCCAGCATTTCGGGCATGCCCGGGCCACCCTTGGGGCCCAGGTAGCGCAGCACCATCACGTCGCCCGCCTTGATCTTGCCGTCAAGAATGGCCTTCAGCGCCGACTGCTCGTCATCGAACACGCGCGCAGGGCCGGTGATCACGGGGTTCTTCAGGCCGGTGATCTTGGCGACCGCGCCTTCGGGCGACAGGTTGCCCTTGAGGATGGCCAGGTGGCCTTCTTCGTACATCGGGTTGTCGATGGGGCGGATCACGTCCTGGTCGGCGCGCGGCACGTCGGGCACATCCTTCAGCACTTCGGCAATCGTCTGGCCGGTAATGGTGATGCAGTCGCCGTGCAGCAGGCCCGCGTTCAGCAGCACCTTCATCACCTGCGGAATGCCGCCGGCCTGGTGCAGGTCGACCGCAAGATACTTGCCCGAAGGCTTCAGGTCGCAGATCACCGGAACCTTCTTGCGCATGCGCTCGAAATCGTCGATGGTCCATTCGACCTCGGCCGCGTGCGCAATGGCCAGGAAGTGCAGCACTGCGTTGGTCGAGCCGCCCGTGGCCATGATGACGGCCACCGCGTTCTCGATGGCCTTCTTGGTCACGATGTCGCGCGGCTTCAGGTCTTTCTTGATCGCCTCGATCAGCACCTTGGCCGATTCCTTCGCCGAGTTGGCCTTTTCATCGTGCGGGTTGGCCATGGTCGACGAGTAGGGCAGCGAAATGCCCAGCGCCTCGAATGCACTGGACATGGTGTTGGCGGTGTACATGCCGCCGCACGAGCCGGTGCCCGGAATGGCACGCTTTTCGATCTCCAGCAGGTCTTCGTCGCTCATGTTGCCGGCGGCGTTCTGGCCCACGGCTTCGAACACGCTCACGATGTTGAGGTCTTGCCCCTTGTACTTGCCCGGCAGGATGGTGCCGCCGTACACGTAGATGGCGGGCACGTTGGCGCGCAGCATGCCCATGAGGCCGCCGGGCATGTTCTTGTCGCAGCCGCCGACCACCAGCACGCCGTCCATCCACTGGCCGCCCACGCAGGTCTCGATGCAATCGGAGATGACTTCGCGGCTCACCAGCGAGTACTTCATGCCTTCGGTGCCCATGGCCATGCCGTCGGAGATGGTGGGGGTACCGAACACCTGTGCGTTGCCGCCTGCTTCCTCGATGCCCGCAATGGCTGCGTCGGCCAGCTTCTGCAGGCCCGAGTTGCACGGCGTGATGGTGCTGTGGCCGTTGGCCACGCCGACCATCGGCTTCTTGAAATCGCTCTCCTGGTAGCCCATGGCGTAGAACATCGAGCGGTTGGGCGCGCGGCTCTTGCCTTCGACGATGTTCGCGCTGCGGCGGTTGATCTGGATTGGCTTGGTGTCCATGGTGGGTGTCTCTTCTCGTGGGGAAATTCTCGGGGAAGGGTCAAGTATCGGACTTCTCATTGATTCATTCCAATCCCTTTTTGTGCTTGGATTGATATGCTCGGCATATGAAAGAAGCCCTGATCGACCTGCGTGCCTGGCGCCAGTTCGTGGCCGTGGCCGAAGAACTTCATTTCGGCCGCGCCGCCGAGCGCCTTCACATGACCCAACCGCCGGTCACGCAGGCCATCGCCCAGCTCGAGAAGACATTGGGCGTGGCGCTGTTCGACCGCACCCGTCGGCGCGTGGCCCTTACGCCCGCCGGCGAAGCCTTGCTGCCCGACGTGCGCGAACTGCTCGCCCGCGCGCAGGCGCTGCCCGAAAGGGCCCGCGCGGCGGCGGCGGGGCAGGTGGGCCGGGTGCGCATTGCCTTTGTTTCGACCATCGGATTCGAGAAGCTGCCGGCCTGGGTGCGCGAATTCCGCGTGCTGTGCCCGGAGGTGGCGCTGGAACTTGTCGAGGCCACGGGCGACGTGCAGCTCGAAGCCTTTGCGCGCGGCGAGATCGACGCCGGGCTGATGCTCCATTCGCCCGGTGCAGCCCCGCCGGGCCTCGCGCGGTTGCCGGTGGAGCAGGAGCCGCTGGTGCTGGCCATGCCGGCGCAGCATGCGCTGGCGAGTGCGGCGCCCGTGCAACTGGCACAGGTGCTCGCGGAACCCCTGGTGATTTTTCCGCGCCGTATCGTGCCTTCGCTGCACGACGCGATTTTCAGTCTCTATCACTCGGCCGGCCGTACACCCACCTTGGCGCAAGAGGCCATCCAGATGCAGACCATCGTCAACCTGGTCTCAGGCGGCATCGGCTTGGCCTGGGTGCCGCACAGCGTGATGCAGTTCAAGCGCGCGGGCGTGGTCTACCGCCAGGCGCAAGAGTTCAAGGGACCGGGCCGCGGCCGGGTGGCGCTGCCTGCATGCGAAACCAGCCTGGTGTGGCCGGCACACGCGATGCATCCAGCGCTGGCGCGGTTCGTGGAGTTCGTTCGCGAGCGGACTCACAAGCGAGGTTGACCAGCGGTTGACCACAGCCGCGAGCAACGCCACATCGCCGGGGCACAATCTGCGCCATGCTCATGTACCCGCAGATCAATCCCGTCGCCCTGCAGCTGGGACCCGTCGCCATTCACTGGTACGGCCTGACCTACCTGGCCGCGTTCGCGCTGTTCTACTTTCTTGGCACGCGCCGCCTGCGGCACGAACCGTACCGCTCGCTCGCCGGTGCGGGCGCGTGGCAGCGCAAGGACATCGAGGACATTCTTTTTCTTGGCGTGATGGGCGTCATCGCGGGCGGGCGGCTCGGCTACTGCCTGTTCTACAAGCCCGAGTTCTATCTTTCGCATCCGCTCGAAATTCTCTATGTGTGGCAGGGCGGCATGAGCTTTCATGGCGGACTGCTGGGGGTGATTGCCGCAATGGTCTGGTTTGCGCGCTCTCGCGCCCGGCCGTTCTGGCAGGTGATGGACTTTGTCTCGCCCTGCGTGCCCACGGGCCTTGCGGCGGGCCGGGTGGGCAATTTCATCAACGGCGAGCTTTGGGGCCGTTTCAGCAGCCCCGACCTGCCATGGGGCATGGTGTTTCCGCAGAGCGGATCGATGCTGCCGCGCCACCCTTCGCAGGTTTACCAGTTCCTGCTCGAAGGGCTGCTGCTGTTCGTCATCATGTGGCTGTACGCACGCAAGGAACGCAAAGAGGGGCAAGTGGCCGCGGTATTCCTCATCGGCTATGGCGCGTTGCGCTTCATTGCCGAATACTTCCGCGAGCCGGACGACTTTCTGGGCCTGCGTGCGCTGAATCTGAGCCAGGGGCAATGGCTCAGCGTGCCCATGGTGCTCTTCGGCATCGGTCTTTGGCTCTGGGCCGCAAGGCGTCCCCGGCCGGTTGCCGCCTGAGCGGCAAGTTCTCAGGGTAAGCCCGGGCCGCGCATGGGTTGCGCGGCCCTTGCGCTGTATTGGTTGCGGGCTCACAATTATGCGTAATTACAGGAAATTACGCTGCTTCACAGCACTCCGCCATGCGCCTCGTTCCCAACTCACTGCACGACGAAGTCGCCGCAACGCTGCGTGAGCAGATCTTCGCGGGCGACCTGGCGCCGGGCAGCTTCCTGGACGAGGCGGCGCTCTGCGAAAGGCTGTCGATTTCGCGCACGCCCTTGCGCGAGGCGCTCAAGGTGCTCACGGCCGAGGGCCTGCTGCGGCACGAGCCGCGGCGCGGGTGCTTCGTGCGCGAGGTAACGGAGCGCGATCTCGATGAGATATTTCCGGTCATTGCCTTGCTCGAGGGCCGCTGCGCCTATGAGGCCGCGCGCAACGCAAGCGATGCCGAGCTGCACGAGCTGGACGCCCTGCATGAACGGCTGGTGCGCCATGCCAAGGCCAAGCGCATCAACGACTATTACGCCACCAACCACCTCATTCACGAAGCGATCATCCAGCTGGCCGACAACAAGTGGCTGGCGCAGGTGATCGGCGACCTGCGCAAGATTCTCAAGCTCGCGCGGCTCCAGCAACTGCACGCACCGGGCCGGCTCGAGCAAAGCCTGTCGGAGCATCTGGCGGTTTTTGCGGCGCTCAAGGCGCGCGACAGCGAAGGCGCGGATGCCGCCATGCGCACGCACCTGACCCGTCAGCGCGAGGCACTGCGCGAAGTGGCGCGGCAACAGAAATCCAGGGTGATGTCATGAACAACACAAAAAAGCGCATCTCCCGACCCAACCGAATTGGAGTTTGTCGATGAGTGCGACCGAATGGTTCCAGGCGCGGCTGCGCTCTGGCGACAAGTCAGACAACAAGGTGCCCGTGGCACCCGAGGGCGCGGCCCGCAGTGTGCCCAAGGCGGCCGCAAAGCCCGCAGCGCGCTCGACCACCGAGCGCATGCAGGCTACCTTGCGCAAGGCCGACGAGGCGTTGTCGCCGCGTGCCCTGCGCCGCGTGCTCACGGCCTTGCAATCGGTCATCGATCCACGCGTGAGCGAGGTGGAGGGCGGCCGCAGGGCACATGCCATTGCGCGCGAATACGCTGCCGCCACGCCGGAGGAGCGCCGCGACTATTGGGCGCTGATGAGCGAGCATTTCGCGGCCGATCCGCAAAAGCTCAAGTCCGCGCGCGACCAGCACCAGGCCGCCGTGGGCACGCCCGACGAAGGCCAGGCCGAGCTGAAGCTGCGGCGTGCGCTGGTGTCGCCTCGCATGCGGCTGCTGCAGCGCTTTGCGGTCGAGCCGGAGGGCATGCGCTTTCTGGTCGACCTGCGCGCCGAGCTGCTGCCTTTTCTCAAGTCCGACAAGCGGCTGATTGCGCTCGATGCCGAGCTGGAGCACTTGTTCTCCACCTGGTTCGACGTTGCGTTTCTCGAACTGCGCCGCATCGACTGGCATTCGCCTGCCTCGCTGATCGAAAAGCTGATTCGCTACGAGGCCGTGCACGACATCAAGAGCTGGACCGACGTGAAGAACCGGCTCGACGACAGCGACCGCCGCTGCTATGGCTTCTTTCATCCGCGGCTGCCCAATGAGCCGCTGATCTTTGTCGAGGTTGCGCTGGTCGATCGCATCAGCGACGGCATCATGCCGCTGCTCGATGAAGCCGCCGTGCCCATCCAGCCGGCCAAGGCGACCACCGCCATCTTCTATTCGATCAGCAACACCCAGAACGGCCTGCGCGGTGTGAGCTTTGGCGATTCGCTCATCAAGCGCGTGGTCGAGACGCTGCAGGACGAACTGCCGCGCCTGAAGACCTTTGCCACGCTCTCGCCGATTCCCGGCTTTCGCGCCTGGCTCTCCAAGAACGCCGCGGATCTGCTGCCGCGCCTGGACGAAAAACGAGAGGCCGAGCTTGGGCGCCTCGTCGGCTCGCTGCCGCCCACGGCCGACCGCCTGCTTGCGGCGGTAGACGGCGCTGCCACGCTCGATGCAAAGTCGCCGCTGCGCCAATGGCTGCTGCAGGCGGCGGCCGAGTACCTGGGCCACACGCTGATCGACGGCACGCCGGCCGACCCTGTGGCACGCTTTCACCTGGGCAACGGCGCCCGCGTGGAGCGGCTCAACTGGGCCGGCGACCCGTCGCCCAAGGGGCAAAAGCAGTCTTATGGCCTCATGGTCAATTACCTCTACGATCTCAAGCGGCTCGACAAGCATCGCGCATGGTTGGCCGAAGGCAAGGTGGCAGTTTCGGGAGATGTCGAAAGCCTGTTCTTCAAAAAAGGCTGAGTTCTGAAAGAAAAAGTCCGGCGCGCGAGGTGCCGGCGGCCGCATGGGGCGGCATTCCACAACGACAGGAGATGACAGATGACTCAGGGTTTTCAACGACGCGACGTGCTGCGTCTGGGCGCAGCCGGTGCCGCCGTTCTGTGCGGCGGTGCGGGCGCGCAGGGAGGTAACTGGCCCACCCGGCCGGTGAACATGGTCGTGCCGTTTCCGGCCGGCGGCGGCACCGACGCGTTCGCGCGCCCGCTCTCGGCCCAGTTTGCCAAGGTAGCCGGCCAGACACTGGTCATCGACAACCGCGGCGGCGCCGGCGGCACCGTGGGCGCGAGCATCGCCTCCAAGGCGCAGGCCGACGGCTACACGCTCTTCATGGGCGCGGTTCACCACGCCATTGCGCCGTCGATCTATCCCAAGCTCGACTACGACATCGAGAAAGATTTTGTCCCGCTGATGCTGCTGGCCAATGTGCCGCAGGTGGTGGTGGTCAATCCCAAGCGCGTCACGGCCAACACGCTCCAGGAGTTCGTGGCCGCAGCCAAGCGCAATCCGGGCAAGCTCAACTACGGCTCGGCGGGTTCGGGCACCTCGCATCACCTGGCGGGTGAGCTGTTCAAGCTGCAGACCGGCACCTTCATTACCCACATTCCGTACCGCGGGGCAGGCCCGGCGCTGTCCGACCTGATCGCGGGCAACGTCGACCTGATGTTCGACGGCCTGGGCTCTTCCGCCCAGCACATCAAGGGCGGCCGCATCAAGGCGCTGATGGTGGCCGGCAGCAAGCGCAACCCCGCGTTCCCGGACGTGCCGTGCGCCGCAGAGGTTGGCCTGCCCGACTACACCGTTACCACCTGGTACGGCCTGTGGGCGCCCAAGGGCACGCCGGCCGACTTGCAGGCGCGCATCGTCGACGACATGAAGAAGGCGCTTGCCACGGACGAGCTCAAGGCCATCTGGGCCCAGAACGGCTCCGAAATTCCGAGCCTCACCATGGCCTCGTACGGCGGCTTCGTCAGTTCCGAGATCAAGCGCTGGGCCGCTGTGGTCAAGGCCTCGGGCGCCAAGCTCGAGTAATGAGCCAAAGCACCGTTTCATTGCGCCGCGAGGGCGCCATTGCGTTCGTCACCTTGTCGAACGCTGGGCGCCTCAATGCAATGACGCGCGCAATGTGGCGTGAACTGCGCGCGGTGTTCGACGGCATCGCCCATGCGAACGACGCCGGGCTTCGATGCGTGGTCGTCAGCGGGGAGGGCGCCGCGTTCTGCGCCGGCGGCGACATTTCGGAGTACCCGTCGTTCCGGTTCGACGAAGCCAGCCTGCGCGAATTTCACGAGAACGAAGTCTGGGCCGCGCTGCAGGCCATGCTCGATTGCCCGGTGCCCCTGGTCGCGCAGATCGAAGGCGCATGCATGGGCGCCGGCATCGAGATAGCAAGCTGCTGCGACATCCGGCTGGCGGGCGCCTCCGCGAAGTTCGGCGCACCCATTGCAAAGCTGGGCTTTCCCATGGCGCCGCGAGAGGCGGCACTGGTGCATGGCGCCATCGGCGACGTGCTCGCGCGCGACATGCTGCTGGCCGCCGGAGTGCACGGGGCACAGCGCCTGTACGACGCCGGCTTCTTGCTGCACGTGCTGCCCGACAGCGAAGTGGCTGCCGCCGCGCAGGCACACGCCGCGCGCATAGGCGCACTGGCGCCGCAGGCCGCCCGGCTGCACAAGCGCACCTTTGCCATGCTGAAGGCCGGCGCGCAATCGACCGAGAACCTGCTCGCAACCGCCTACGACTACGCTGACTCCGCCGAGCACCGCGAAGGCATTGCCGCCTTTCTTGCCAAGCGCACACCGAATTTCTGAAGACCTGCCCGATGAAGACGAAAGCCAACCCCAATCTGTTTGCCGCCTTGCGCGCGGCCTTTCCCGCCAACCTCGACGGCATTGCCGTTGAAACCGACAACGGCCTGTTCTACTCGTGGAGGGATCTCGACCGCGCCAGCGCAATGATCGCCAACCTGCTGGGCGCGCTGGGCCTGGAAGAGGGCGCCCGCATCGCGGTGCAGGTCGAGAAGTCGGTCGAGGCGATGATTCTCTATCTCGCCACGCTGCGCGCCGGCTATGTGTTCCTGCCGCTCAACACTGCCTACCAAAGCGCCGAGATCGAATATTTCATCGGCAACGCCGAGCCGGCCGTCGTGGTGTGCACCAGCCGCAATGCGTCGTGGGTCGGGCCTATTGCCAATGCGGCGGGCACCCGGCATGTGTTTACGCTGGACGACAACCGCACCGGCACGCTGCTCGAAGTTGCCGCGCAGTGCAGCGACCAGCATGCGGTCGCCCACCGCAAGGCGGACGACCTGGCCGCCATTCTCTACACCAGCGGCACCACCGGCCGGAGCAAGGGCGCCATGCTCACGCACGGCAACCTGCTCTCCAACGCCGAGGTGCTGAAGGACTACTGGGGCTGGACGCAGGGCGACGTGCTGATCCACGCGCTGCCCATCTTCCACGTGCATGGCCTCTTTGTCGCATTGCACGGCGCGCTGCTCAATGGCAGCAAGATGATCTGGCTGTCCAAATTCGACCCCAAGCGCGTGGTCGAGAAGTTGCCCGAAGCCACGGTGTTCATGGGCGTGCCCACGCTCTACGTGCGGCTGCTGGCAGAACCCGGCCTCACGCGCGAGGCGGTGCGCAACATGCGGCTCTTCGTTGCGGGCTCGGCACCGTTGCTCATCGAAACCTTCGACGAATGGCGCGAGCGCACCGGCCACACCATTCTCGAACGCTACGGCATGAGCGAAACGGTGATGCTCACCTCCAACCCCTACAGCCCGACGCAGGGCGAACGCCGCGGCGGCACCGTCGGCTTTGCGCTGCCGGGCGTGCAGCTGCGCGTGCGCGACGACAGCGGCCGCGACTGCACCACCGACGAGATCGGCAATATCGAGGTGAGCGGCCCCAACGTCTTCGCGGGCTACTGGCGCATGCCCGAGAAAACCAAGGAAGAATTCACTGCCGACGGTTTCTTCAAGACGGGCGACGTCGGCAAGATCGACGGCCGCGGCTACATCACCATCGTCGGTCGCAGCA
Source organism: Variovorax paradoxus (assembly GCF_029919115.1). NCBI lineage: Bacteria > Pseudomonadati > Pseudomonadota > Betaproteobacteria > Burkholderiales > Comamonadaceae > Variovorax > Variovorax paradoxus. The sequence goes on along the minus strand of NZ_CP123990.1, from coordinate 2,572,658 downwards.
AGGACCTGATCATCAGCGGTGGCTACAACGTCTACCCGGCCGAGATCGAGGGCTACATCAACGAGCTTCCCGGCGTGGCCGAGAGCGCGGTGATCGGCGTGCCGCACCCCGACTTCGGCGAGGTGGGCGTGGCCATCGTCATTCCCAAGGCGGGCGGCACGCTTGATGCCGATGCCATCGTGGCGGAACTCAAGTCGAAGCTGGCGAATTTCAAGATACCGAAGCGCTGCTTCGTGGTGAACGAACTGCCGCGCAACACGATGGGCAAGGTACAGAAGGCGCTGCTGCGCGCCGAGCACAAGGGGTTGTTCGCCTAGGCTCCGGGTCTTTCAAGCACGGCCTCCTGAGCCGTGTGTAACCCGTTCATCAGCCCGCTGCGCGGGTGGCAGTTGATGTACTCGTAGCTCTGCTCGTCGGCCTTCAGCACCGACACCTCGTGGTACACGCGCAGCTGCAACTGAAAGTCGAGTGCCTGCACGTAGCGCATGAAGCTGCCGAAGATTGCAACATGCGTGGGGTGCGACTCGGCCCAGCGCTCCATGTCGGCAAGCGAATGCCAGAAACTCAGGCCGAACGATTTTTCGAGCGGCGAGCCCGTGGCATCGAGATGGCGCATGTAGCGGTTGACGTAGCACCCGATGCCCAGGCCGCTGTCGCGCAAAAAGTCCATGCCCTCGCGCAGCACCGGCTCCATCTGGTCCAGATAGAGTTTGCGTTCCTGGCCAGTGGTGTCGGCCCATTCCTGGCCGGAACGGATCATCGCGATGTTCTCGTGGCCGGCAACGCGCACGCGCTGCCCGTGTGCCGGCGCGCCGGCAATCACCGCGCGTGTGCCGGTAGGCGCCATGGCGTCGGTCTGCGAGAGCGGGATGCGGTCGCGCATTGAACCCCAGTAGCCGTGCTCCTGCAGTTCGCCGCTCACGGTGCCCATCACCACGCCCACGCCCTCGAGCCGGTCGGGCGTGTTGAACATGGTTTCGAAGTGCTCGGCGCGCGGCGAGACGATCTCGCGAAAGTAGCCCAAGCCATCCGAGAGCCTTTCTGCAGAGCGCCACCACGCATCGATTTCGGGCGTCGCGCACCAGCGTGCATGGGCGGCAGGGTCATCCCAATAGGCAATGGCGATCATGTTGTCGTAGCCGTCGGCATCGACATGGTGTGCGAAGTCGTGGTGGCCCGGGCCGTCGGGCAGCGCGAAGCCGGCTGCGATCTTCATCAGCGCAGCGCAAGCTCGCCCTTGCATATCGGCGCCGCGCGATTGCACGCCGAAGTAGCCCATCACCACCTGCCTCACCGCGGCCGGCGCGCGTGCCGACCAGACGGGGTAGGGCGGCGCGTAGTCGTCTTCCACGCGGCGGTGGCGCGTGCGTGGGCACTTCAGGTGCTCTGCAATGGCTGATTCCATGGCGTGGCTCCTGCTGGTTCAGGCGGCCAACTGCTGGCGCGCCGCGGCGCCCGGCTCGGGCGTGGCGACGATGGCTTCGAAGGCGCCGCCTTCGACCTCGGGCGCACGCTGCAGCACCACCGGTTCGCGCCGCGTCTTGTTCAGCAGCAACTGCGTCACGTCGGGGCGTGAGTAGTGGCCGCTGGGGTCGGCCGCCGCCTTGGCGAGCGCAATCATTCCAAGGTCGATGTCGGCAATCACCAAGCCTTCCTGGTCCTCGGCCAGGGGCGTCCCAAGCGGTGAGCCGTCGGGCGCGTAGATGCGTGCAAAGCCGCCGCCCACACGCAGCAACTGCTGCTTGCCGGCATCGGTGCACATCAGCTCGCTCATGGCCTGCGAAACCGTGGCGCAGGGCGCGACGACGAAGCACTGGCCCTCCGCCGCATACACCTGGCTGGCCGCATTGTTGAGCTCGGGGCCAAGGGCGAAGGCCGCGCCGCGGTAGAGCGAGAAGCTGGGCCATGCGCCGCAGTGGATCTGCTCGTTCTGCGCATACATCGCGTACTTGCTGAGCGGCTGCAGGTGCTCCCAGCACGAGAGCGACCCGATGTTGCCGATGGCTGTTTCAGCCACGGCAAGGTCGGAGCCGTCGCCTTCGCCGAACACGGTGCGCTCCACGTGGGTGGGCTTGAGCTTGCGGCGTGTCTGCACGGTGTTGCCCTGGTCGTCGATCAGTGCCTGCGCAATGTAGAGGCTGCCGGCGGCCTTTTCGCTGTAGCCCAGCGAAACCCAGATCCTGTGTTTGCGCGCGGCATCCCGAATGCGGTCGAACTCGCCCGAGCCGACGACCAGCGCGTTGTCGTGATAGCGCTGCACAAACTGCATGCCCGAGGCCGGCGAGTCGAGCCAGATCCACCAGGGGTAGCCCGGCACCCAGGTTTCAGGAAAGGCGATGAGCTTCACGCCCTGGCCGGCCGCCTCGGCCATGAGGTCGATGGTCTTGTCGATCGTGCCGTCGAGATCGAGGAACACTGGCGCGGCCTGCACGGCGGCAACGCGAAGCTTGGGATGAACGGTGGCGGGCATGGTGGGTCTCCAGAAGCGGTTGGTGAAACAACTTCGCACACCTTGCACCGGGTTTGCGCGGTGGCATGCGGGTTGCTTCAAGCGTAGATTCGCCGCCGCGAAACGCCTTGACCCGGACTTGCGGCGTTCTTGTTCCAGCGTTGCATGCCGGCTTTTCAAGAAACCGAGAAATCCCGATGAATCAGTTGCTCAGCACCGAAGCCGTTCCGCGCAACCAGCGGCTCGCCTACTGGACGGACATGATCTGCAACGTGTACGTGCAGCTTGGGTGCGATGCGGTGCAAGACGGTGCCGCGGGCGCTTTCGAGGGCAGCATCCGCCAGCACACGCTGCCGAGCCTCGATGTGTCGGTGGTCAAGTCGGGCCCGCAGAGGGTCATGCGCACGCCGGGGCACATTTCGCGGTCGGGCGACGACTATTTCCTGGTCAGCATCCAGGCGCGTGGCCAGGGCGTGGTGCGCCAGGACGGGCGAGACGCCGTGCTGGCGGCGGGCGACTTTGCGCTGTACGACAGCACCCGGCCCTATGAATTGCTGTTCGACAACGCTTTCGAGCAGATCGTGCTCAAGCTGCCCGGCGAGCGCCTGCGCAGCGAACTGCACGACACCCAAGCATTGACGGCCACCACCGTGTCGGGGCGCGAGGGCGCAGGGCACCTGCTTCTGGGAATGATCCGCACACTGCGCGAGGACATCGACACCTTGCAGCCCGCCTCGGCACTTGCGGTGGCCAACGGGGTGCAGAGCATTCTGGTTGCGGGCTTGCAAACGCTGCCCGCGGCGCGCGCGCCGGGCCTCAGCAACCTCACGGCCTACCACTTGGCCCGCGTAAAGCGCCGCATCGACGAACAGTTGGCGGACCCGTCGCTTTCGATGGGGACCCTCGCGGCAGAACTGGGCGTTTCAGCAAGCCACATTCACCGCATTTTCAAGAGCGAGCCGCTCACGCCTTCGCAGTACATCTGGGAGCGCCGGCTCGAAGCGTGCAGCCGCGACCTGCTCGAGCCGCGCCTTGCCGGCCGGCCGGTGGCCGACATTGCCTATGGCCGCGGCTTCAACGATGCGGCGCACTTCAGCCGCGCATTCCGCGAACGCTTCGGCTGCTCGCCGCGCGAGTGGCGGCAGCAACGTATTCAACAGCAATAAAAGAAGGCGGCCTTCGCCGGCTTACTGCACCAGCAGCACCGAGGTGTCGGTTTCGGAAATGACCTTCGTGGCTACCGAGCCCATCAGCGCGCGGCCGAAAATGCCGTGGCCATGGGTGCCGAGCACGATCAGCTGGGCATGCGTGGCCGCTGCCGACTTGAGGATTTCCTCGGCCGCGTGGCCGTGGCGCTTGTCGATGGTGAAGTTGCCCACGTTGTTCTGCGCGAGCAATGCCTTCACCGGGTCGAGCACCTTGGCGCTTTCTTCGGCGTAGTAGTCATCGACCACCTGTTTGCTGAGGTGGCGTGCCACGTGGCCGTGTACGCCGGTGCACACATGCACGATGACCAGCTCATGTCCGTCCACGAACATGGCGCGGTTGGCGAGCAGGTAGTTGAGCGCCTTCTGCGTGTAGGCGCTGCCGTCGACTGCGATGAGGATTTTCATGAGACCGGTTATACGGCCCGCACCATGCGGCCGCAACGAGTCTCACCCGGTGCCCAAGGGGCTTTCGCTCGAATGCCGCGCAGTGTGCGAAGCTGCGCGATGGCTCAGCCCTGCAGGCCCTTCCAGAGCATGTAGGCGGCAAGCAGGTACAGGATGCTCGCGAACACGCGCTTGAGCTTTTTCACCGGCAGGTTGTGCGCTGCCTTGGCACCCAGCGGCGCGGTGAGCACGCTGCACACCGCAATGACCGCGAGAGCGGGCAGCCAGATGTAGCCGAACGAACCGGCCGGAAGCCCTTGCACCGATTGGCCGCTCACCACATAACCCAGCACGTTGGCCACCGCAATCGGAAAGCCGAGTGCGGCGCTGGTGGCCACGGCGTTGTGGATCGAGATATTGCACCAGGTCATGAACGGCACGCTGACGAAGCCGCCGCCCGCACCCACCAGGCCCGAGATGAAGCCGATGGCGCCGCCCGCCGAAAGCTGGCCCGCCGTGCCCGGCATCTGGCGCGTGGGCTTGGGCTTGCGGTCAAGAAACATCTGCGTTGCCGAGAAGCCCACGAACAGCGCGAACACGATGGCCAGCACCGTGCCCTTGAGCAGCGAGAACACGCCCAGGCTGCCAAGCAGGCTGCCGATGACGATGCCGGGCGCCAGGCGCCGCACGATGTCCCAGCGAACCGCGCCGCGCTTGTGATGCGCGCGCACGCTGGACACCGAGGTGAAGATGATCGTTGCCATCGAGGTGGCAATGGCCATCTTCACTGCAAGATCGGAAGCAACCCCGCGGTGCCCCATGATGATCGTGATGAACGGCACCATGAGCATTCCGCCCCCGATGCCGAGCAAGCCCGCCAGAAAACCGGTGCCCAGGCCGAGTGCGGCCAATTCGGCGATCAGGAGGGGGTCGAGCAGGGAGTTCACGCAGCGGAGCCTTGAAAAAAAGCAACGGCCCCGTGCAGCGCATGCCGGGGCCGTATGAAGGGAAAAAGGTGTCTGCAAGTGGGCGCCGAACCCGCATCCTGAACCAGGGTTCAGGTGGGCGAGGGCAGCAAGGCTTCGGGTTCATCTGACGCGAGATGATCACGCCCGCCAAGCGATGTACCAAGCCCGGCTCCGGAGAGCATTGGAACAAGGAAATATTAAGCCCGACGCGCACCGCAGACAGTTCGGATTTTACGCCTCGGACGGGCCGGGCGCTTCTCCTCAGAGTAAATGGTCATCGCCCGCAAGGGCTTGATCGAGTTTCTGAATGAGCTGGGCGGCCTTGGCGTCGTCCTCGCCGGCGCTTGCCTCCGATGCCGTGGCAACGGAAGTGGCTGCAGGCGCCGGCGCTGCCGCGGCGGCAGCCTGCTGCGCCGCCAGGTCGAAGGCCAGGTTGAGCGACGCGAGCACCGCAATGCGGTCGCGCGCCTTTACCTTGCCCGCATCGCGGATCTTGCACATGGCGGCGTCCACGCGGTCGACGGCGTCGCGCAACTGCGCCTCGCCGCCCTCGGGGCAGCCGAGCAGGTAGCTCTGGCCCATGATCTGAACTTCAATCTGCTTCATGCGGGGGAATCTTCGGAAGGTGGTTCGGCCGGCAGCCGCTCGAGCAGTGCGTCGAGGCGGGTGCGCGCCGCGGCAAGCCGCGACTTCAGCGCATCGCGCTCGCGCGTGAGCGCTTCGACCTGCTCCTGCAGCAGCGCATTGGTGCGCTGCACCTCTTCATGACGCACGAGCAGGCGTTCCACACGCTCGGCGATCTGGTCGATGGGGCTGGAAGCGGGCATGGTTGGCGATTGTAGTTTCCCAGGGAGGCGGTCCTCGCGGCGCTGGGCGCAGCGTAGGACCGGAACGGATTCTGCGGCCTGCACCTTGCTCTTTCCAAACTTTCGGGTGCGAGGCGAACAACAGTCTGCGCAACTTTTGGCTTACTGCCCCGGCCAGAGGCCCTAGAATCCCGCCCGTTGGTGCCAGCGTCGTGGTTCACACGCCGCGGTTCAACGGGAAGCAGGAGTGAACGCCCCCCGGGAAACGGGACAAGGCCGAAGCCGCCTGCGCTGCCCCCGCAACGGTCAAGCAGTCGACGCCACGCGCGTCAACCTCATCCATCAAGCCACTGGGCGCCCTGAAACAGGCGCCTGGGAAGGCGGTGAGGCCGCACTGCCAGCCCGGATACCGGCCAACAAGGCGGCTGCCGCATGCGCGATCGATTCGCGCGCATGAAGCAGCCATTGCGCCCAAACGCTGGCGGGGAGGCCGGCGACGGGCATAGACGTTCGTTCGGTCCATTCATGATTTCCTGCGTTTCCGTTTCCCTCGGCCGTGTTTCCACGCGCCGCCGCCTTGCCTGCCTGCCGCTCGCGCTGGCCTCCGCTTTCGGCGGCCTGGCGCTGATCCAGCTGCCTTCGGCGGCGCATGCCCAGCAAGAGGCGCCCACCCTCGGCGAAACCGTGGTCACGGCCAACCGCACGCCGCAGCCGCTTTCAGACCTGGTGGGCGACGTGTCCATCGTCGACCGCCAGACCATCGAGCGCAGCGGCGCTGTGGGCGTGGCCGACGTGCTGGCGCGCCTGCCCGGCATCGAGATCACGCGCAATGGCGGCCTGGGCAGCACCACCAGCCTGTTCATCCGCGGCGCAGACACGCGTTTCACCGCCGTGTACATCGACGGCGTGCGTGTCGATTCGCAATCGACCGGCGGCGCCGGCTGGGAGGGGATTCCGCTTGCGCAGATCGACCGCATCGAAGTGCTGCGCGGCCCCGCCGCGGCGGTGTACGGCTCCGACGCAGTGGGTGGCGTGATCCAGCTCTTCACCCGCCGCGGCGAAGAAGGCGTGGCGCCGTATGCAGGTGTCGGCTTTGGCAGCCATGGCCTTCGCAAGGCAGAAGCGGGCGTGAGCGGAAAATCGGGCGCACTCGACTATTCGCTGGGCGTTGCACATGAAGAGAGCAAGGGCTTCAATGCGCTGCCCATCGAAAAGCGCACGCCTTCCAGGGACGGCCTGACGAACCCCGATCGCGACGGGTACCGCAACGACTCCGGCAACCTGCGGCTCGGCTATCAGTTCACCCCCGGCCAGCGGCTGGAGGCCACGCTGCTCTTCAGCGACACCGAAGCGGGCTACGACTCCCCGGTCAGCACCCGGACCCGGCCGCCGATCCTGTTTTCGAATGACGTTTCGCAAAACACGCTGCGCACGGCCGGGCTTTCGTGGTCCGCCAAGTGGAACGACATCTACAGCACGCGCGTGCAGATTACCGATTCGCAGGCGGCCTACAAGACGCAGCCTTCGTTCTACCGCACCGAAACGCATCTTCGCGGCTACCTGTTCCAGAACGAGTTCCGCTTCGGCTCGCACCTTGTGACCGCGACGCTCGAACGGCGCGAAGATGCGCTCGAGAATGCGCCGACCACCTTCACAGACCTCCTTTCGCGCAAGCGCTCGCAAGATGCGGTTTCGCTGGGCTACGGATTCGTGCAGGGCGCGCACTCGCTGCAGCTGCATGTGCGCCACGACGACGACAGCGAGTTCGGCGGCAAGACCACCGGCAGCGCCGCCTACGGCTACGCCATCACGCCCAAGCTGCGTGCCACCGTCTCGGCCGGCACGGCATTTCGCGCGCCCACGCTGTACCAGCGCTTCAGCGAATACGGCGCTCCCGATCTCAAGCCCGAGTCGAGCCGCAACGTCGAACTGGGCCTGCGGTATGCCGACGGCGACACGCATGCGGGCATCGTCGTGTACCGCAACCGAGTCAACGACCTGATCGTGTTTGACGGCGCCGCCACGGGCTGCGGCTCTGGCTTTGGCTGCTATGCCAGCACTGCGCGTGCGCGTTACCAGGGCATTACCTTGTCGGGCGGCCACCGCATCGGCGACGTGACGCTGCGCGCATCGGTGGACTTCCAGGATCCGCGCGACCTGGAAACCGACAACCTGCTTGCACGCCGTGCGCGCCGCCATGGCACCCTGGGCGCCGACTGGCGCATCGCCGGCTGGACGCTGGGTGCCGAAGTGCAATCGTCGAGCAAGCGCTACGACGATGCGGCCAACACCCGCACGCTGAGCGGCTACACCGTGTTGAACCTGGTCGCCAGCACGCAGATCACGCGCGACATCGGGCTGGTGGCTCGCGTCGACAATGTGGGCGACAAGGACTACACGCTGGCGCGCGGCTATGCCACCGGCGGCCGCAACGCCTATATTGGCCTTAAGTGGACGCCGCGATAGTCGCCGCAGCAATCAGTAGACTTTGCCGCCCGGCAACCTGATGGAAGAAGAAATGCCCACGACCATTGCGCATGAATTCATCCTTGGGGGCCAGAAGAGCGGCAAGTCGCGCCACGCCGAGCAGTGCGCCATCGACTGGATAGCCGAAGCCCCCGCTGCGCGGCGCGCCGTGCTGATAGCCACCGCGCAGCCATTCGATGACGAGATGCGCGAGCGCATCACGCGCCACCAGGCCGACCGCGCCAGGCGCGTCCCGGCCATGCGAACGGTGGAAGAGCCGGTAGAGCTGGCGCGCGCGATTGTTTCGCAGAGCGCGCCCGAAACGCTGGTGGTGGTCGATTGCCTCACGCTCTGGCTCACCAACCTGCTGATGCCGCTGCGCGCCGAGGGCGCAAAGCCGGCCACGCGCACGCCCTCGGCGCACCTCGCCATGCTGCTCATTGCGCTGCGCGAGGCGCGCGGGCCAGTGGTGCTGGTGGGCAACGAAATTGGCTTGGGCGTAATTCCGCTAGGGCGGGAAACGCGTGCGTTTGTCGATACGCTTGGCCGCATGAACCAGGAGGTGGCGGCCGCATGCCACCGTGTCACCCTGATGGCGGCCGGACTGCCGTTGACTTTGAAGGCGCCTGCCGCATGACGATGACGCACCGAATTCGGTTTTTTCTCGCGGCACTCAGCCTTGGCATTCTTTCGCTGGCTGCGCATGCCCTCGAGGTAAAGGACGAGCGCGGCGTCACCGTGAGCCTGCCTCGGCCGCCGCAGCGCATCGTCTCGTTGCTGCCCTCATTGACCGAAGGTGTCTGTGCGCTTGGCGCCTGCTCGCGGCTGGTGGGTGTCGACAACTATTCCAACTCGCCGAGCGCGGTGCGCACCTTGCCGCAACTGGGCGGAGGGATCGATCCCAACGTCGAGGCCATCGTGGCACTGCGGCCTGACGCTGTGCTGCTTGCCAAGTCATCCCGCGTCACCCAGCGGCTCGAAGCGCTGGGCCTCAAGGTGATCGTGCTCGAACCCAAGAGCCATGCCGATGTGCGGCGCGTGCTCGACACGCTCGACCAGGTGCTTGGTACCCGCGAGGCGCCGAATGTGTGGCGCTTGATCGACGCCAGCGTGTCGGCCGCGGCGCAATCGCTGCCGCCTCGCGCGAAGGGCTTGCGTGTGTACTTCGAAGTCAACAGCGCGCCGTTCGCGGCCGGCGAGTCTTCGTTCATCGGCGAAACGCTCACCCGCCTCGGCGCAAAGAACATCGTGCCGGCTTCGCTCGGGCCGTTTCCCAAGCTCAACCCCGAATACGTGGTGCGCGCCAATCCCGATCTCATCATGGTCAGCGTGCGCAGCGCGCAGGGTATGGAGCAGCGGCCGGGCTGGGGCGGTATTCGCGCGGTGCGCGAAGGCCGCATCTGCCGCTTCAGTCCCGACGAGTCCGACGTGCTCGTGCGCCCCGGTCCGCGCATGGACGAGGCCGCAAGGTTGATGGCGCGCTGCCTTGCGGACAAGGCCGGCTGAGCCGCAAGAACGCTTCATGCATACGCACCATCAACGCAGGGTCTGGCTCTTCGGCATTGCCTTGCTTGGCCTGGGCGTTGCGTTCGCGCTGCTCGGCCTGGGTATCGGCAGCACCGGTTTCGAAAGCCTGCTGGCTGCATCGCGCGATCCGGTTGCGCTGCAGATCGTTTGGGACATCCGCCTGCCGCGCACGCTGGGCGCCTGGCTCGCGGGCGCGTTGCTCGGGCTTGCCGGCGCGGTGGCGCAGGGCCTCTTTCGCAATCCGTTGGCCGATCCCTATCTGCTTGGCAGTGCATCGGGCGCTTCGCTTGGCGTGGCGGTGGCTCTCATGCTGTTCGGCGGCTCGGTTGCCAGCATGCAGTGGGTCATGCGCCTGGGGCTTACCGGCGCGGCTTTCGTGGGGGCGGTGCTTGCGGTGATGCTCACGCTGTTGCTCGCGCGCGGCGTGCAGCAGACGCTGCGGCTGTTGCTGGCGGGCGTGATCGTCGGCGTGGTGCTGGGCGCCGCCAAAGACCTGATCACCATCGCTTCGGCGGACGTTCTGCAGGCGATCCAGGGCTTCATTCTCGGCAGCACCGGCTTGGTGGGCTGGAGCGCTTGTGCCGTGATGGCGGCTGTGGGCGCGGTGTGCCTTCTCTTGGGCTGGGCGCTTGCACCGGTGCTGGACGGCCTCTCGCTCGGAGAAGCGACTGCAAGGAGCCTGGGCTTGCCGCTGGGCGGCATGCGCGCCGCGCTGGTGGTGGTGCTCGCGCTGGCCACGGGCGCTGCCGTGGCGCAGACCGGCCTCATCGCATTCGTTGGCCTGGCCTCGCCGCACCTTGTGCGCTCCGTGGTCAAGACCACGCATGCGGGGCTGATTGTGCTGTCTGCGGCCATGGGCGGCTTGCTGCTGATGTCGGCCGACTTGGCGGCACGCTGGCTCATTGCCCCGCAGGAACTGCCGGTGGGCGTGCTCACGGCCGTGCTCGGCGGCAGCTACCTGCTGTGGCTGATGCATAGGCGCAGCGCGCGGGGCGGTGTGGCATGAGCGGCCGCATTCCGGCACTCGAAGCACGCGGCGTGAGCGCCACGCTCGGTGGCACCGAGGTGCTGCACGGCATCGACCTGAAGCTCGGCGCCGCGCGATGGACCAGCATCGTCGGGCCCAATGGCGCGGGCAAGTCGACCTTGCTCAAGGCACTGGCGGGCTTGCTTCCGCACCGCGGCGAGGTTTTCCTGTTCGGCGAGGCGGCTGCAAAAGTGCCGGGCCGCACTCGCGCGCAGCGCCTGTCGTGGCTGGGCCAGAGCGGCGCGGCGGGCGAGGGCAGCGCCGACGACCTGATGGTGTACGACATTGCGATGCTCGGCCGCCTGCCGCACCAACGCTGGCTTGCAACACCGAGCGCCGCCGACCGGGACGCCGTGGAGCGCGCATTGCGCAGCACGCAGGCCTGGGATTGGCGCGAACGTCCGCTGGGGCAGCTCTCCGGCGGCGAACGCCAGCGCGTGCTGATGGCGCGCGCACTCGCGGTCGAGGCCGAACTGCTCTTGATGGACGAGCCGCTCGCCAACCTCGACCCGCCCCATCAGGCCGACTGGATGCAGACCGCGCGCGCTCTGGTGGCAGAAGGACGCACGGTTGTCAGCGTGCTGCACGAACTGCCGATGGCGCTCGCGGCCGATGAGCTGGTCGTGATGAATCATGGCCGCGTGGTGCACCACGGCGGCAGCAGCGACCCGGCCACCCATGCAGCGCTCGAGCAGGTGTTCCACCACCGCATTCGCGTGCACCGCGTGGCGGACCAGTGGATTGCCTTGCCGAATTGAACGACTTTTCCGAACACCACATGCAGATTGAAACTCCCCCCAGCGACAAGCCCTACGACAAACCCGAGGGCGAACGCCGCGGCATCGTCATCGTCAACACCGGTGACGGCAAGGGCAAGAGCACCGCGGCCTTCGGCCTGGCGCTGCGCGCGCACGGACGCGGCAAGGCCGTGAAGATCTACCAGTTCATGAAAGTGCCCTCGGCGCGCTTTGGCGAGCACCGCATGTTCGAGCAGATCGGCATTCCCATCGAGGGGCTGGGCGACGGCTTCAGCTGGAAGAGCCAGGACCTGGAGCGCTCGGGCCAGTTGGCGCGCGACGGCTGGGAAAAGGCCAGGGCGGCCATTCTTTCGGGCGAGTTCTTCCTGGTGGTGCTCGACGAGATCACCTATCCGCTGATCTACGGCTGGCTGCCGCTCGAAGGCGTGCTCGAAACGCTGCGCGAGCGGCCAAAGCACGTGCATGTGGTGCTTACCGGCCGCCGGTGCCCGCCCGAGATCGTCGAGTTGGCCGACACCGTGACCGACATGACCATGGTCAAGCACGCCTTCAAGGCCGGCATTCCCGCACAGCGGGGCATCGAGGACTGATCTGTTGGCAGCCGCGGCCGCCTTGTGGCTCGCGCTGGCCGTCGACCGCTGGCTGGGCGAGCCAGCGGCGCGGTGGCATCCGGTGGTGTGGATGGGGCACTACCTCGGCTGGATCGGTCACCGCCTTGCACCGGCGGCGGCCGATGCAAGGCCGCGCGATCTGCCGCTGTTCCTGAAGGGCGCGCTGGCGTGGTGCGTTGGTGCGCTTGTGGTTGGTGCCGTGGCGCTGGCGGTTCAGGCGGCCGCGGTTCAAAGGCTGCCGGGCTGGGCCACCGCCGTGGTGCTCGCTCTCGCGCTGAAGCCGCTCTTTGCGTGGCGCATGCTGCGCAGTGAAGTGCTTGCCGTCGAGGCGGCGCTCGCCATGTCGCTGGACGCGGGGCGTGCGCAACTCGCCAGGTTGGTGAGCCGCGACGTCTCCATGCTCAGCGAGAGCGAAGTGCGCGAAAGTGCCATTGAATCACTGGCCGAGAACCTCAACGATTCGCTGGTCGCGCCGCTGTTCTGGTTTGTGCTGCTGGGCTTGCCGGGCGCGGCGGTCTACCGCTTCGCGAACACGGCAGATGCCATGTGGGGCTATCGCGGCGAGCGCAATGGCCGCGACTGGACATGGTTCGGCAAATGGGCGGCGCGGGCGGACGACGTGCTCTCGTGGCTGCCGGCCCGGCTCACCGTGCTGCTGCTGGCGATCGCGGCGCGGCGATGGCCCCGTGGGCTGGCGCCGGAGGCGCGCCGCACGCCTTCACCCAACAGCGGATGGCCGATGGCAGCAATGGCATTGCTGCTTGGCGTGCGGCTGGCCAAGCCCGGCGTGTACGCGTTGAATGCGGAAGGGCGGCGCGCCGAAGCGGCCCAGACGCAGCGCGCAGCGCAGCTGGGCGGCAGGGCCGCACTGGCGATGGCAGTGTGTGCATCATTGGCCATCTTTGCCATAGCGGGATGGGCATGACACAGGAACGACGAACGACATCGAGCTATTCGCATCATGGCGGTCCCGACGGGGCCGGCGCGGCGCGGCACGATTTCTCGACCAACGGCAACGCCGTGGGTCCGTGCCCTGCCGTTCTGGCAGCGCTGCGCGCAGCCGATCCGGCGCACTACCCGGACCCGGCCTACACGTCGCTGCGCCGCGCATTGGCAGCCTTGCATGGCGTGGCCGCCGAACGCGTGGTCATTGCCGCAAGCGCGAGCGAATTCATTCATCGGATTACCGCCGCCTGGGCGCAAGGCGGCGGCCTGGAGGTCTGCCTGCCGGTGCACAGCTACGGCGACTACGAGCGCGCGGCATTGGCCTGGGGCCTGCAGGTGTTGCGCACCGCCGAACCCCGGGGAAAGCCGGCGCTGCGCTGGTGCTGCGAGCCGTCGAGCCCATTGGGCCAAGCCGATCTCGTGCCACACGTGGACGCAGACGGTGCCTGCGTGCTCGACATGGCCTACGAGCCGCTGCGCCTGGAAGGCCGCCCGTCGTTCGACGCCGCGCAACGCAATCGCGTCTGGCAGCTGTGGACGCCGAACAAGGCGATGGGCTTGACCGGCATTCGCGCCGCCTATGCCGTTGCACCCGAAAACGATGGGGCCGCGGCGCTGAGTCAACGCATCGAGCAACTGTCACCTTCATGGCCCATCGGCGCGCACGGCGTGGCAATGCTCGAAACCTGGTCCGGCGATGAAGCCCAGGCGTGGCTCACGCAAAGCCTGAGCACCTTGCGAGCTTGGAAGGCGCAGCAACGGGCCCTCTGCGAATCGCTGGGTTGGCAGTGCCTGCCCAGCGACGCCAATTTTTTCTGCGCGCGCACCGATGTGCCGTATCCGAAGCTCGCCGCAGAATTGCGTATTGAAGGCATCAAGCTGCGCGACTGCGCATCCTTTGGCCTGCCGGGCTACGTGCGGCTGGGTGTGTTGCCCCCGCAAAGCCAGCAGGCGCTGGAGGAGGCCTGGACACGGGTGGCAAAAGCCACCGAACATTGAACGGATGCAAGCAGGAATCCAACGCCACCATGCTCTACGCCATCACCACGCTCTTTCTTTGCCAACTGGCCGGCGAGCTGCTCGTGCAGTGGCTGGGCCTGCCGATTCCCGGTCCGCTGATCGGCATGCTGCTGCTCTTCGTCGCGCTGCTGGTGCGTGGCGGCGTGCCCGAGGCGTTGAGCGAGACCTCCGGCCATCTGCTGCGCAACCTCATGCTGCTGTTCATTCCCGCCGTGACCGGCGTCATGCTGCATTTCGAACGGGTGGGGCGCGAGTGGCTGCCGTTTCTTGCGGCCGGCATTTTGGGCGCGGCCTTCACCATGGCGGTGACTGCGCTCACCCTGCGCTGGATGATCCGCATCACCGGCAAGGAGGCGGAATGACCGCTCCTGCGAAGCTCTCGGAGATCTGGGTATTTCTGGCGCAATCGCCGCTGCTCTGGCTGTCGCTCACGCTGCTGGCCTACCTGGGCGCCTTGTGGCTGCACAAGCGCAGCGGCAGCAGGCCGCTGGTCAATCCGGTGCTGGTGTCGGTTGTCGTCATCGTCACGGTGCTGCTCGTCACGCGTACACCGTACGACACCTATTTCGAAGGCGCGAAGTTCGTGCACTTTCTCATCGGCCCGGCCACCGTGGCGCTGGCCGTGCCGCTCTACGGCCAGCTCGCACGGCTGCGCCGCCTGTGGCTGCCGATCGGCGTCGCGCTGCTGGTGGGCTCGGCGGCGGCCATTGTCTCGGCCATCGGCATTGCCTGGGTGCTGGGCGGCTCGCATGAACTGATGATGTCGCTCGCACCCAAGTCGGCCACCATGCCCATCGCGATGGGCGTGGCCGAAAAGATCGGCGGGCTGCCGTCGCTCGCTGCCGTGGCCGCCGCCGTCGCGGGCATTTCGGGCGCCATCATGGCAACCGGCCTGCTGAACCTGCTGCGCATCAAGGAGCCCGCGGTGCGCGGCTTCGCCGTGGGCATGGCGGCGCACGGCATCGGCACCGCGCGCGCCATCCAGGTGAATGAAACGGCTGGCGCCTTTTCTGCATTGGCCCTGGGGCTGAACGGCATTGCCACGGCGCTGCTGGTGCCGTTGCTGGTCAAGCTGCTGGGTGTTTTCTGACCCGGGTTTTCTGACGCAGAATGGCGCTCCCATCGACCTTGGAGCGCACGGCATGGCCCAGTACACGGCAGAGATCCTCTGGCAGCGAGGCGAGCAGGACTTTCTCGGCAACAGCTACAGCAGAAGGCATTCGATGCGCTTCGACGGCGGCGCGGAAGTGCCGGGCTCCTCGTCGCCGCACGTGGTGCCGCTGCCGTTTTCGGATGCGGCGGCGGTCGACCCCGAAGAAGCCTTCGTCGCTTCGCTCTCGAGCTGCCACATGCTGTGGTTCCTCACCATGGCGGTGAAGCGCAAATTCACCGTCGACCGCTATTTCGACGCGGCGAGCGGCATCATGGAAAAGAACGCCGAAGGCAGGCTCGCGATGACGGTGGTCACGCTCCGTCCGGAGGTCACCTTCTCCGGCGCCAACCTGCCTACGCGCGAGCAGATCGAGCACATGCACCACCGGGCGCATGAAGAATGCTTCATTGCCAACTCGGTCAAGACCGAGGTGCGCTGCGAACCGGTGTTCGGCCCGGCCGAGTGAAGCCGGCTAGGCCGCTAAGACGGCTCAGCGCCGCTGCAGCCGCGGGTTCTTCGCAAACAGCTCGGCCGCCCAATCCACGAACGCCCGCACCTTCGCGCTCAGGTGGCGATTGGGCGGGTAGACCACATGAATCGGCAGCGGGTCGCGGTGCCAGTCCGACAGCACCTCGATCAGTTCGCCGCTCTCCAGGAGCGGCTCGGCCATGAAGGTGATGCACTGCGAAATGCCAAAGCCGCCGAGCACCGCCGCCATGTGGGCGTTGCTCTCGTTCACCGACACGCGGTACGGCCCGTTGAGCTCGATGGTCTCGTCGCCTTTCTTGAACTCGTGCGGGTAGATGCGCCGCGTGCTGCCTGAAAAGTAGCTCACTACGTGATGCCGCTTCTCGATGTCGTTGGGGTGCTGCGGAATGCCGTAGCGCTTGATGTAGGCGGGCGATGCCACCGTGACGAAGTGCAGGGTGCCGATGCGCCGCGCCACCAGCGACTGGTCGCTCAGCTCGCCGGCCCGGATCACGCAGTCGACGTTGTCGGTGATGAGGTCGACCGTGCGGTCGCTCACGCCCAGGTCGACCTGGATTTCGGGGTAGCGGTCGCAGAAGGTGGCCAGCGCGGGCAGGATGACCAGCCGCGCCACCGAGGTGCCAACGTCGATGCGCAGCCGCCCCGTGGGGTTGGCCTGCGCATTGGTCATGCTGGCTTCGATGTCGTCGAAGTCGTTCAGGAGGCGCGCCGCGCGTTCGTAATAGGCCGCGCCGTCGGGCGTTACCGTGACGCGCCGCGTGGTGCGGTTGAGCAGCTTCACCCGCAGGCGCGATTCCAGCGCCTGGATCTGCTTGGTGACCGTCCCCTTTGGCAGGGCGAGCGAATCCGCGGCCCGAGTGAAGGTGCCTGCTTCCACCACGCGGACAAAGATCCGCATTGCCTGGATTTGATCCATTGATGACTGTTCCTGGGGACCCGGCCGCTGCCGAGGGGGAGCGGATTCTCACACAAGGTGACAATCCCTATCGTTTCCCGGATTGTTCGCCGTTTGGAAACAGAGTAGGGGCAGGTTGCCTGTTTAACGCCACACTGGCCGCCTTATATTTCGACTATCGCCAATCCTCCTGAGGTTGCCCCCATGTCACCCCGTCCGTCGTCCCGCTCTGCCGAAGCCGCTGCCCTCGCCGCGGCGCAAGGCGTGGAAGCCGATCTTTCGATCGAGCTGCCCGGCCGTGCGCCGGTGGATGCCCGGGTCTACGGGCAACGCCCGCGCGGTGAAACGGTGCCGCTGGTGCTGCATTTCCACGGCGGTACCTTCGTTTGCGGCAACCTGGACAACGGGCGCAACGTGGCCCGGCTGCTGGCAGGGGCCGGTGCGGTGGTGGTATCGGTGGCGTATCCGCTGGCACCCGAATCGCCGTTCCCCGAGCCCATCGAGGTGGGCTATGCGGCGCTCGAGTGGCTCTACAAGCAGCGCGTCAAGCTCGGCGGCAAGGGCGCCCAGGTGTACCTGGCCGGCGAAGAAGCCGGCGGCAACCTGGCCGCCGGGGTGGCGCTGATCGCCCGCGACCGGGCCCATCCGCCGCTGGCCGGGCAGATCCTTCTCTCGCCCATGCTCGACCCGTGCGCCGGCACCGCGTCGCTGCGCAAGGCGACCAACGACGAAGCCGAATGCCGCTGGGCCAAGGGCTGGGAAAAGTACCTGAGCTGCCCCTCGAACGCGACCCATCCCTACGCCGTGCCTAGCGGGTCGCTCCGGCTCGGAGCCCTGGCACCCGCGCTGGTGCTGGTGGGCGCCGACGATGCCATGCGCGACGAGGCGCTGACTTTTGCCGGCCGCCTGCGCGCAGCCGGCATCGACGTGACGAGCAGCGTGCTGCCCGGCGCCGCCAACTGGCCCAAGGCGCTGTACGACCCCGAGCCATCGGGCTGCAAGGCCTGCGAAGCCAGCGTGCAGCAGCACTTCCGCGAATTTTTCAGTGCCACCACGCCGCCCCCGGTAGCACCCAAGCCCAGCTAGGTGGGCCGGTCGCGGCAGCCCAGCCAGACGTCGCGACGACTTTCCCCGGCCCACCGGTAACCCCGGTCAATCTTAGAAATCCGCCTCCTGGCGCCAAAAGCGCCGGGGTGGCCTGTTGCATCCCAAAAAGTCATCGAGAAGGACGAACCATCATGTCGAACAATAAGCAAAAACTGTCTTCCGTCGCCCGCAAGGGCCTGTGGCCCACAGTGACCGGGCTCACCGCACTGCTGGCCGTGGCCGCCGCAGTGCTGGGCATGCACAGCTTCAAGGCGGAGGCCACGGCACCCGCTGCGGCGCAACAGGGCACGCCGGTATCCGTGGCCACCGTGGCCCAGAGCGAAATCAACGCCTGGGACGAGTTCTCGGGCCGGCTCGAAGCCGTGCAGCGCGTCGATGTGCGCTCCCGCGTGGCGGGCGCCGTGCAGGCGGTGCACTTCCGCGAAGGCGCATTGGTGAAGCAGGGCGACCTGCTGATCACCATCGACCCCGCGCCGTACGCCGCCGAGGTGGAGCGTGCCGAAGCCCAGGTGGCGTCGGCGCAGGCCCGCCAGGCCTTCAGCCGCAGCGAGCAGGAGCGCGCCAAGCGCCTGTGGGACCAGCAGGCCATTGCCCAGCGCGAATATGACGAACGTGTGAATGCCAGCCGCGAAGCCGATGCCAACCTGCGTGCCGCGCAAGCGACGCTGCAGTCGGCACGCCTCAACCTGGGCTACACGCAAGTGCGTGCACCCGTGTCGGGCCGCATCGGCAAGCTCGAAGTGACCCAGGGCAACCTGGTGGCCGCCGGCCCCGGCGCGCCGGTGCTGACCACGCTGGTGTCGGTGAGCCCGATCTACGCGAGCTTCGATGCCGATGAGCAGGTGATCACGCGCGCACTCAAAGACCTGCCGAGCGGCGCCAGCGCACGCGGCCAGATCGAGAGCATCCCGGTGCAGATGGGTACCTCGGGCTTCGACGGCACGCCTTTCATCGGCAAGCTGCAGCTGATCGACAACCAGGTCGATGCCCGCAGCGGCACGGTGCGCGTTCGCGCCTCGTTCGACAACAAGGACGGCGCGCTCATTCCGGGCCAGTTTGCCCGCATCCGCATGGGCCAGGCACGCAACGACGCCGCATTGCTGGTGAGCGAACGCGCCATCGGCACCGACCAGAACAAGAAGTTCGTGATGGTCGTGGGCGAAGACAACAAGGCCATGTACCGCGAAGTGACGCTCGGCGCATCCGTCAACGGGCTGCGCGTGGTGAGCAAGGGCCTGAAGGCCGGCGAGCGCGTGGTGGTGAACGGCCTGCAGCACATCCGCCCCGGCGCGCTGGTGGTGCCGCAGAACGTGACGATGGACGCCAAGGCCGACACCAAGCAACAACAACCGGAACGCGTCGCGGAAGCCGCGAAGTCCTGAACTCGGAGGGGAGCGCATTTGCGCTCGCCGGAGAAACAACATGAATCTCTCTAAATTCTTCATCGACCGGCCGATCTTTGCCGGCGTGCTGTCGCTATTGATATTGATAGCCGGCCTGATCGCGCTGCGCGGGTTGCCGATTTCGGAATACCCCGAAGTCGCGCCGCCTTCGGTGGTGGTGCGCGCCCAGTACCCGGGCGCCAATCCCAAGGTGATTGCCGAAACCGTGGCCACGCCGCTCGAAGAGCAGATCAACGGCGTCGAAGGCATGCTCTACATGGGCAGCCAGGCCACCACCGACGGCGTGATGACGCTGACGGTGACCTTCCGCCTCGGCACCGATCCCGACAAGGCCCAGCAGCTGGTGCAGAACCGCGTCTCGCAAGCCGAGCCGCGCCTGCCCGAAGAAGTGCGGCGCCTGGGCATCACGACCGTCAAGAGCGCGCCCGACCTGACGATGGTGGTTCACCTCGTCTCGCCGAACAACCGCTACGACATCAACTACCTGCGCAACTACGCGGTGCTGAACGTGAAGGACCCGCTCGCGCGCATCGAAGGCGTGGGCCAGGTGCAGATCTTCGGCGGCGGCGACTACTCGATGCGCGTGTGGCTCGACCCGCAAAAGGTTGCGCAACGCGGCCTCTCGGCCAGCGACGTGGTGGCTGCCATCCGCGGCCAGAACGTGCAGGCCGCGGCCGGTGTGGTCGGCGCTTCGCCGGGCCTCTCGGGCGTGGACATGCAGCTGTCGATCAATGCGCAAGGGCGCCTTCAGAGCGAGGAAGAGTTCGGCGACATCATCGTGAAGAGCGGCACCGACGGCGCCGTGACCCGGCTGCGCGACATCGGCCGCCTTGAAATGGGTGCTGCCGACTACTCGCTGCGTTCGCTGCTGAACAACGACCCGGCCGTTGGCATGGGCGTGTTCCAGGCGCCTGGTTCCAACGCGCTCGACATCTCGTCCAACGTGCGCAAGACGATGGCCGAGCTCAACAAGAACATGCCCGAGGGCCTGGAATATCGCATTGCGTATGACCCGACGCAGTTCGTGCGCGCATCGATCGAATCGGTGATCCACACGCTGCTCGAAGCCATCCTGCTGGTGGTGCTGGTCGTGATCCTGTTCCTGCAGACCTGGCGCGCCTCCATCATTCCGCTGCTGGCCGTGCCGGTGTCGGTGATCGGTACCTTCGCGGTGCTGCACGTGCTGGGCTTTTCCATCAACGCGCTGAGCTTGTTCGGGCTGGTGCTGGCCATCGGTATCGTTGTGGACGACGCCATCGTGGTGGTGGAAAACGTCGAGCGGAACATCGAGGCCGGGCTGACGCCGCGAGAAGCAACCTACCGCGCGATGCGCGAAGTGTCGGGGCCCATCATCGCGATTGCGCTGGTGCTGGTGGCCGTGTTCGTTCCGCTGGCTTTCATCAGCGGCCTCACGGGCCAGTTCTATCGCCAGTTCGCGGTGACCATCGCGATCTCGACGGTGATCTCTGCCATCAACTCGCTCACGCTGTCGCCCGCACTCGCCGCGTTGCTGCTGCGCGGCCACGACCAGCCCAAGGACGCGCTCACCCGCGGCATGGACAAGGCCTTCGGCTGGCTGTTCCGCGGCTTCAACAAGCTCTTCAGCCGCGGCTCGGAAGCCTATAGCGGCGGCGTCAAGAGCGTGATCTCGCGCAAGACGCTGATGCTGGTGATCTACCTTGCGCTGATCGGCGTGACCTTCGGCCTCTTCAAGGCGGTGCCCAGCGGCTTTGTGCCGGCGCAGGACAAGCAATACCTGATCGGTTTTGCCCAACTTCCCGACGGCGCCACGCTCGACCGCACCGACGAAGTGATCCAGCGCATGGGCGAGATCATGAAGAAGAACCCGAACGTGGAAGACGCCATTGCGTTCCCGGGCCTGTCGATCAACGGCTTCACCAACAGCTCGAACTCGGGCATCGTGTTTGCCACGCTCAAGCCCTTCGACCAGCGCAAGCGCGCCGACCAGAGCGGCGGTGCCGTGGCCGGCCAACTCAACGGTGCCTTTGCCAGCATCCAGGACGCGTTCATCGTGATGTTCCCGCCGCCGCCGGTGGCGGGCCTGGGCACCACGGGCGGCTTCAAGCTGCAGCTGGAAGACCGCGCATCGGTGGGCTACGACCAGATGGACGCCGCGGTGAAGGCCTTCATGGCCAAGGCCTATGCCGCGCCCGAGCTCACGGGCATGTTCACGAGCTGGCAGGTCAACGTGCCGCAGCTGTATGCGGACATCGACCGCACCAAGGCCCGCCAGCTCGGCGTGCCGGTGACGGACATCTTCGACACCATGCAGATCTATCTCGGTAGCCTCTACGCGAACGACTTCAACAAGTTCGGCCGCACGTACAGCGTGCGTGTGCAGGCCGATGCGCCTTACCGCGCCCGTGCCGAAGACGTGGGCATGCTGAAGGTGCGCTCGACCTCGGGCGAGATGGTGCCGCTGTCGGCGCTCATGAAGGTGAATTCGACCTTCGGCCCGGAACGCGCCATGCGCTACAACGGCTACCTTGCCGCCGACATCAACGGCGGCCCGGCCCCCGGCTATTCGTCGGGCCAGGCGCAGGACGCGATCACCAAGATTGCGGCCGAGACGCTGCCCAAGGGCGTGAGCTTCGAGTGGACCGAACTGACCTACCAGGAAATCCTGGCCGGCAACTCGGCCTTCCTGGTGTTCCCGCTGGCCATCCTGCTGGTGTTCCTTGTGCTGGCCGCGCAGTATGAAAGCCTGACGCTGCCCATCGCCATCATCCTGATCGTGCCCATGGGCATCCTGGCCGCGATGACGGGTGTGTGGATATCGGGGGGTGACAACAACGTCTTCACGCAGATCGGGTTGATCGTGCTGGTGGGGCTGAGTGCGAAGAACGCGATCCTGATCGTGGAGTTTGCGCGGGAGCTCGAGTTTGCCGGCCGCACGCCCATCCAGGCTGCGATCGAAGCCAGCCGCCTGCGCCTGCGCCCGATTCTCATGACCTCGCTGGCCTTCGTGATGGGCGTGTTGCCCCTCGTGCTGTCGACCGGCGCTGGTTCTGAAATGCGCAAGGCCATGGGTGTGGCGGTGTTCGCCGGGATGATCGGCGTGACGGCTTTCGGCCTGTTCCTGACGCCGGTGTTCTACGTGCTGATGCGCCGCCTTGCGGGCAACCGCGCACTCAAGCTGCATGGCGACGTGCCGCACGGGGAAGACTTTGCCCATCCGGCTGCACCGGCACCGTCGTCCCACGGTGGTTCGGGCGGTGGCGGGCTGCACCCGCTGCCTGCTGCGCCGCGCCCTTCGCACGGCTCGCACGACTGATCGAGAAGAAAGCTCATCATGAAATTCTCAGTACAACCTTGGGTCAAGCCGCTTCGCACCGCCTTGCTGCCGCTGGTGGCAGCCCTGGCGCTGGCCGGCTGCGCGACCGTGCCCTCCGGCGTGCCGGAAATCCAGACCACCGCCCAGTTCAAGGAGCAGGGCGCCGCCCCGCCCGCGGGCTGGACGCGTGCGGTGCCTTCCGAAGCGCAGGCGCGCGGCGCCTGGTGGCTGGCCTTCAACGACCCGGTGCTCAATGCGCTGGTCGAAAAGGCGGACGTCAACAACAACAACATCCAGGCCGCGGCGGCCCGGCTTGCGGAAGCTCGCGCCCTGGCGCGCAGTGCCCAGGCCGACCGCCTGCCGCAGATCGGCCTGGGTGCCGGTGCCAACCGCGGTGCGGGCCTCGACAAGGCCACGGCCAGCACCCGGCCGGCCACGATGACCAACATCGGCGCCACCTTCTCGTACGAGGTCGACCTGTTCGGCCGGCTCTCGGGTGCGAGCAATGCGGCCAAGCTCGATGCGGCCAGCCGAGAAGCGCTGCTGCAAAGCACGCGCCTTGCAGTGCAGGCCGAGGTGGCGCAGACCTACCTGCAGCTGCGTGCGCTCGACGCCGAGCGTGCCCTGGTGCGCGAGCAGGTCGAGGCCTACCGCGACACGCTGCGCCTGACGCAGCGCCGCCAACAGGCCGGCGACATCGCCGAGCTGGATGTGGCACGCGTGCAGACCGAGGTGTCGTCCACCGAATCGGACGCACTCGCGCTCGACCGGCAGCGTGCACAGGTCGAACATGCGCTCGCGGTGCTGGTGGGCGATTCGGCCTCGAGCTTCGGCCTGCGTACCGATGAGTGGGCCACCGCGCTGCCGTCGGTGCCGCCGGGCGTGCCGGCCACGGTGCTCACGCGCCGCCCGGATGTCTCGGCCGCGCAGAACGCCGTGCTCGCGGCGCAGGCCCGTGTGGGCGTCGCGCAGGCTGCCTGGTTCCCGGACATCTCGCTGACAGGTGCGGCCGGTTATGCATCGCCCGAGATCGGCGACCTGTTCAAGTGGTCGGCCCGCTCGTGGGGCGTGGGTGCGCTGCTCTCGCTGCCGATTTTCGACGGCGGCCGCCGCGAAGCCGGCGTGCAGGGCGCCAACGCGCAGCTCGACGGTGCGCTGGCCAACTACCGCAGCCAGGTGCTGGTGGCGTTCCAGGAGGTGGAAGACCAGCTCTCCGCCATCCGCATCCTGCAGGAACAATCGGCCGTGCAGGCGCAGGCCGTCACTTCGGCCCAGCGCGCGACCAGCCTGTCGGACACGCGCTACCGCAACGGCTACATCAGCCAGCTCGACCTGCTCGACGCCCGCCGCAGCGAACTGCGCAACCGTCGCCAGGCACTGCAGGTGAAGTCGGCGCAGTACCAGGCGGCCGTGGGGCTGATCCGCGCCATCGGCGGCGGGTGGGAAGTGCCTGCGGCCACTGCGCAGGCGCAGCCTGAGCCCGGTGCGCCGGGCGCGGTGCAGGCCGCGGCACGCTGAAACACCAAAGGGGCGCAAGCCCCTTTTTCTTTGGGCAGCCGGGTTTCGAGGAAGCGGCATGCGGCGACAACGGACAATAGCCGCATGACAACCCGATGCGTGATGGTTCTGGGCACGACCAGTGGCGCCGGCAAGAGCTGGCTGGTCACTGCGCTGTGCCGCTGGTATGCGCGGCAGGGCCTGAAGGTGGCGCCTTTCAAGGCGCAGAACATGAGCAACAACGCCCGCGTGGTCGATGGCGGCGAGATCGGCAGCGCGCAATACTTTCAGGCGCTGGCGGCGCGCGCCGTACCGCACGTGCGCATGAACCCGCTGCTGCTCAAGCCCGAGCGCGACACCCACAGCCAGGTGGTGCTGATGGGGCAGGTGAATGAAGAGCTCACGGCCATGCCCTGGCGCGGGCGCAGCGAGCGCGTGTGGCCGCAGATTGCTTCGGCGTTCGACGAATTGCGCGCCGACAACGACGTGGTGGTGATCGAAGGCGCCGGCTCGCCGGCCGAAATCAACCTGATGGCCAGCGACATCGTCAACTTGCGCGTCGCCCGCCATGCGGATGCGCGCTGCCTGCTGGTGACCGACATCGACCGCGGCGGCGCTTTCGCGCATCTCTACGGCACATGGGCATTGATGCCCGAGAGCGACCGCACATTGTTGCGCGGCTTTGTGCTCAACAAGTTTCGTGGCGATGCCTCGCTGCTGGCCCCGGCGCCGCAGCAACTGCAGGCGCTGACCGGCGTACCCACCGTGGCCACGCTGCCCATGTGGTGGCAGCACGGCCTGCCGGAGGAAGACGGCGTGTTCGACGACCGGAGCCGCTCGAGCGGCGTCGTTACGCGCACGGTGGCGGTGGTGGCGTATCCACGCATCAGCAATCTCGACGAGTTCCAGCCGCTCAAGAATGTGCCCGGCGTTCGGCTGGTGTGGGCGCGCACGCCGGCCGACGTGGCCGGTGCCGACTGGATCGTGCTGCCCGGCTCCAAGCACACCAGCGGCGACCTCGCGTGGCTGCGCACGCAGGGGCTGGACCGTGCCATTGCCGCTCATGCGGCCGGCGGCGGCGCCGTGCTCGGCGTTTGCGGCGGCTTGCAGATGCTGGGCGAGGCGCTGGTCGATCCGCATGGCATCGACGGCAATGCGCCCGGCCTCGGGCTGCTGCCTTTGGTGACCGTGTTCGAGCGCGAGAAAACCGTGCGCCATCGAGCTGCCATCTTCGGTGAACTCGGCGGCCAATGGGCTGTGCTTTCGAACGTGCCGGTGGCAGGCTATGAAATACACCATGGCCAGACCGCGATACATCCGCAAATGGCGCAGGACGGCCATGCCGTGATGCCCGAAGGCCTGGCCTGGCAGAACGCGCGCGGCAATGTGCTGGGCCTGTACCTGCACGGTCTGTTCGAAGATGCGGCCGTGTTGCACGCGCTCTTCGGCGCCGCGGCACCCACGCTCGATTCCACTTTCGACGGCCTGGCCGATTTCATCGACACCCACTTCGAGGCCGGCGTACTGCACGGCCTGATCGCATGACCGACAAGAACACCATTCCTTCCGTCTTCGATATTCGCGACGACGCGCTTGCGGCACGGCTGCAGGGCGCGCTCGACAACAAGACCAAGCCGCTCGGCGCGCTTGGCCGCCTCGAGAGCCTGGCCCTGCGCATCGGCCTGATCCTGGGCAGCGAAACGCCCGTGCTCGAAGCGCCGCAGATGCTGGTGTGCGCGGGTGACCATGGCCTGGCGGCGCGCGGCGTCTCCGCGTTTCCGAGCGACGTGACCTGGCAGATGGTCGAGAACTTTCTTGCAGGCGGTGCGGCGGTGAGCGTGCTGGCGCGCCAGCATGGACTCGCGCTGACGGTGGTCGACTGCGGCGTGCGGCGCGACTTTCAGGCGCGCCCGGGGCTGGTGTCGCGCCGCATCGCCGCCGGCACTGCCGATGCGTCGGCTGGGCCTGCGATGACGCCGGAGCAATGCGCGCAGGCCATTGCCAACGGCCGCGAGGTGGTGCGCGCGCTCCCCGGCAATGCCTTGCTGCTCGGCGAGATGGGCATCGGCAACAGCTCGGCGGCGGCCATGCTGCTTTCGCGCCTGGCGGGCCTCGGCATCGATGCCTGCACCGGCGCAGGCACGGGGCTCGACGCCGCCGGGCTGGCGCGCAAGCGCACGGTGCTGCGCGAGGTGCTGGCCTTGCATGCATCAGCCGCCGCGCCGCTGGATGCATTGGCTGCGTTTGGTGGCTTCGAAATCGCGACCCTGGTCGGCGCGGTGCTGCAGGCGGCGGAAGAGCGGCGCGTGATCGTGGTCGATGGATTCATCGCGAGCGCGGCAGTGCTGGTGGCGCAGGCGCTGCAGCCGCACGTGGCCCAGCGTTGCGTGGCCGCGCACAGCTCGGCGGAACCGGGGCATGCGCTGTTGTTGAAGCACCTCGGGTTGGAGCCTTTGCTGAATCTCGATTTGCGCCTTGGCGAAGGTTCGGGCGGCGCGCTGGCTTGGCCGCTGCTCGAATCGGCCTGCCGCATCCTGCGCGAAATGGCGAGCTTCGAGGCAGCGGGCGTGTCGCGCAAGGACAGCTGAAGCGCGATGAACGGCGTTCGCCACTACCTGCTGGCCCTTCAGTTCTTCACGCGCGTGCCGGTGACTGGGCGGCTCGCCGAATGGGTCGGATTCAGCCCGCAGATGCTGCGCGCGAGCGCGGCGCATTTTCCGGGTGTGGGCTGGCTCGTGGGTGTCGTAGGTGCGGCTGCTTTCGTCTTGGCGCTGCAGGGCCTGCCGGGCCCCTCCGGTGCACTGGCTGCGGCGCTGCTGAGCATGGTGGCGACCGTGCTGCTCACCGGTGCCTTTCATGAGGACGGCTTGGCCGACGTGGCCGACGGACTGGGCGGATCGGCGGACCGCAACCGCGCGCTCGAGATCATGAAGGACTCGCGCATCGGTGCCTTCGGGACCATTGCGCTGGTGCTTGCGTTAGGCCTCAAGGCCGCGTTGCTTGCTTCGCTGGCGGGGCAGGGGGTGCAGGCGGTGGCCGGTGCCATCGTCGGCGCGCATGTGCTGTCGCGGCTGGCGCCGCTGTTTTTGATTCGCTGGCTGCCGTATGTGGGCGATGCCGGCGCGAGCAAGGCCAAGCCGCTGGCCGACGCGATCGGCGGCGGCGCCTTGCTGGTCGGCGTGCTCTGGTCGGTGCCTGCCCTTGCACTGGTGCTGGTGATGCAGGGCCCCGCAAGAACGGCGGCCATGGTCGCAGCATGCGCTGGCGTGGCGCTGGTATTGGCGCGCATGTTCCGTCGCCGGTTGCAGGGCTTTACCGGCGACGGGCTCGGCGGGACGCAGCAGGTGTGCGAGCTTGCGATTTATCTTGCTCTGGCGTGGCAGACATGAAGCTGTGGCTCGTCCGTCACGCGCGGACCGACGCCGCGCCGGGCCTTTGCTACGGCGTGACGGATGTCTGCGTGCCTGCGGAGGCAACGCTGGCGGTTGCGCGCGCCGTGCAGGCCTGCATACCCGCGGGCACCGCGGTGGTCCACTCCCCCCTGCGCCGTTGTGCGGAGCTGGCCGACGCCATCGGCATGCTGCGTCCGGACCTTGCCGTGCGGGCGGACGCGCGCCTGGCCGAGATGGACTTCGGCATCTGGGAAGGCCGGCCATGGGCCTCCATTCCCCTTGCAGATTTCGACGCATGGATCGGTAATTTTGCCGACGGTCTTCCGGGCGAGTACGGCGAAAGCACGGCCAGCTTCATGCAGCGCACGGGCGCTGCTTTCGATGAGTGGCGCGCGTCAGGGCAAGACGCGGTGTGGGTCACGCATGCGGGAGTGATGCGCGCGGTGCAACTGCTGCACCGCGGAGTGCGGCGCGTGGAGGCCGCGACGCAATGGCCGGCTGGCCCCATTGACTACGGGGCGTGCCTGCTGATCGAATGCGACTGACGGGCGGCAGCGTCCGCGCCATTCCATTGCCCCATCCGCGCCATGCCCGCACAGCCTTTCCACGAGCGCCTGTACGTTCGACTCGACGAAGACCCGTTGCACGGGCCCGAGGCTGCGATGCCGGCGGGGTCGCTGCGGACCTTTCCGGTTGCGGCGGCATTGCGCTCGCACGTCGCGCACATCCTGCTCTACCGCGAAGCGCTGCCTGACGGGCGCGAAGTGCTCGAGCGCGTGCTGCCCGACGGCGCGGTGCGGCTGGTCTTCAACCTTGGCGATGCGCCCTCTGTGGGTGACGGCGCCGGGCAGCCCGTTGAAGCAATCGGCGCCTCGGCTGCACCGGCGCTGGTTCGGCTGCGCGGCAACGTCGAGGGGCTGTCGGTCACGCTGCGCCCCGGCGCGGCCGCGGCGCTGCTCGGCATGCCCGCCGGCGAGATTGCCGGCACCGCGGTGCACCTCGATCAACTCTGGCGTGGCCAAGGCGCCGAACTGCGCGAACGCATGGCAGCCGCGTGTGACGACGCCTCGCGGGTTGCGGTGCTGTGCGCCATGCTCCGGCAGCGGCTGGCGCAGGCTGACGCGGCCCTTCAACCGGCCACCCCTTTGGCCGCAATAAAGGCGGCGCAGCTGATCGGGGAATCGGGCGGGCGGCAGTCGCTGCGCGATGTGGCGGCAGCGGTCGGAATCGGCGAGCGCCGGTTGCAGCAGCTGTTCCAACAGCAGGTGGGCCTCTCGCCGCGCACGTGGGGCAGGCTCGCGCGGCTGCATGCCTGCCTGCGCGCCTTGCGGCAGCCGCGGCCGCGCATGCCCGGCTGGGCGGAACTGGCGCTCGATGGCGGCTTCTACGACCAGTCGCACCTGGTCAACGAGTTCAAGGCGCTCAGCGGCCTCACGCCGACCGAGTTTCTCGGCCGCACGGTTTCGGTTTCTTCCAATACGGCGACGTGACGCGGCGGTACCTTCGGGCTTCGAACTCGGAGAAAAAGGAAAGAACTCGATGCAAGACGACGAAGCCAAGAAGCCGCTGAAGGGCCGCGTGGCCGTGGTGACCGGCGCCAGCCGGGGCGCCGGCCGCGGCATTGCCCTGGAGCTGGGCGCGGCGGGGGCCACCGTGTACGTCACAGGCCGCAGCACGCGCGCGCGGCCGGCCGAAAGCTATGGACGCATCCTCGCGCTCTCGGAACTCGAAGCCCTCCCGGGCAGCATCGACGATACGGCCGATGAACTCACGCGCATGGGCGGCCACGGCATTGCGGTGCGCTGCGACCACACACAGGAAGACGACGTGGCAAGCCTCTTCGCGCGGGTGCAGCGCGAGCAGGGCCGCCTCGACGTGCTGGTGAACAACGCCTGGGGCGGGCACGAAACCTTCGACGGCGTTTTCGAGGCACCGTTCTGGGAGCATCCGCTTTCCAACTGGGACTCGATGTTCGACCGCGGCGTGCGCAACCACCTGCTCGCGAGCCGGTTCGCGGCGCCGCTCATGGTGGCGCAGAAGAGCGGCCTGATCGCGATCACCAGCTTCTGGGACCGCGACAAGTACATGCGCGGCAACCTGTTCTACGATCTCGCCAAGTCGGCGATGAACCGGTTGGCCTTTGGCATGGCCGAGGAACTCCGCCCGCACGGTGTGGCGTCGCTTGCGCTTTCACCGGGCTGGATGCGAACCGAGTTCGTGCTCGCCGGGCACAAGACCGACGAAGCGCATTGGCGTGAACGCCCGGCGCTCGCAAGAACCGAGTCGCCGCGCTACCTGGGCCGCGCCATTGCCGCGCTGGCGGGCGACGCGCGGGTGATGCAGAAAAGCGGCGGCGTGCACCGCGTGGCTGACCTAGCGCGTGAATACGGCTTTACCGACATCGACGGACGGCAGCCCGAAGCATTCGAGCTCTAGCCTGGGCAAGGGTCGGCATCAGGCCGACTTGGGCCGAGGCGTCTTCGGCTTGTAGTCGCAGTAGGGCGCCACCGCGCATTCCCAGCACTTTGGCGTGCGCGCCACGCAGATGTAGCGCCCATGCAAGATGAGCCAGTGGTGCGCATGCAGCCGAAACTCGAAAGGCACCCGCTTCTCCAGCTTGAGCTCCACTTCGAGCGGCGTCTTGCCCGGCGCAAGCCCGGTGCGGTTGCTGACGCGAAAGATGTGCGTGTCCACGGCAATCGTCGCCTCGCCGAATGCCACGTTGAGCACCACGTTCGCGGTCTTGCGCCCGACGCCCGGCAGCGCCTCGAGCTCGGCGCGCGTGCGCGGCACTTCGCCGCCGTGCTGCTCCACGAGCATGCGGCAAGTCTCGATCAGGTGCTTGGCCTTGCTGCGGTAGAGCCCGATGGTCTTGATGTATTCCTCCAGGCCTTCCACGCCCAGCCTCAGGATGGCTTGTGGCGTGTTCGCCACCGGAAAAAGCTTGCGGGTGGCCTTGTTCACGCCCACGTCCGTCGCCTGCGCGGAAAGCAGCACGGCGGCCAGCAGCTCGAAGGGCGTGGCGTATTCAAGCTCGGTTTCAGGGGTGGGATTGGCCGCCTGCAGGGTGGCGAAGAAGAGGGGAATGTTGTCTTTTTTCATGGGGGCTGGAAGCGCGGCGCTCGTCTGCCGTATGGGGGCGGTGTGGGGGCGGGCAGCGATAGTTGCAATATATCGTTGAAAGCCGATGGCCTTACGCAGCTTTATTGCCCGCGGCTTTCGCCACAATAGCGCCTCAGAAAGTGAGACTTCCCATGCAATTCGCTTCCCGCCTCGACAACGTCGAAACCTCCGCCATCCGCGAACTCTTCAAGCTGCTGGGCAAGCCCGGCATCATCAGCTTTGCGGGCGGATTTCCCGACAGCGCCATGTTCGACGTCGAGGGCCTGAAGGAGGCGAGCCAGAAGGCGCTGACCGAAGAACCCGGCGGCGCGCTGCAATATGGCGCTACGGAGGGCTACGAGCCGCTGCGCACGCAGCTCAGCGCCTTCATGAAGACCAAGGGTGTCGAGGTGGACCCGACCGGCCTGATCGTCACCACCGGCAGCCAGCAGGCGCTCGACCTGCTGGGCAAGACCATGATCTCGCCCGGCGACAAGGTGATTGTCGAAGGTCCGACCTTCCTGGCCACCATCCAGTGTTTTCGGCTGTACGGCGCCCAGCTCATCAGTGCGCCCATCGACGCCAACGGCGTGAAGACCGACGAGCTCGAAAAGCTCATTGCCGAGCACAAGCCCAAGTTCGTCTACCTGATTCCCACCTTCGGCAACCCGAGCGGCGCCATGCTGAGCCTGGAGCGCCGCAAGAAGGTGCTCGAGCTGGCCGTCAAGTACCAGACGCTGATCGTCGAGGACGACCCCTACGGCGACCTGTACTTCGGTGAGGCACCGCCGCCTTCGATCATGGCTTTGAGCAAGGACGTGCCGGGCAGCCGCGAGCTGCTCGCCCATTGCGGCAGCCTCAGCAAGGTGCTGAGCCCGGGCCTTCGCATCGGCTGGATGATCGCCCCCGCCGAGCTGCTGGCCAAGGCCACCATGTGCAAGCAGTTCAGCGATGCGCACACCAGCACCTTCTCGCAGGCCACGGCCGCGCAATACCTCAAGAGCGGCCGCATGCCGGCCACGCTGGCGCATGTGCGCGAGGTGTACGGCCAGCGCGCGCAGGCCATGGGCGCGGCGCTGAAGCGCGAGTTGGGTGATGCGGTGAGCTTTACCCAGCCGCAGGGCGGCTTGTTCTTCTGGGCCCGCCTCACCGGTGCCAACGGCAAGCTGGCCGATGCAACCGAACTGGCCAAGCGCGCCATCGAGCAGCTGGTGGCCTTTGTGCCGGGCGCGCCGTTCTATGCCGAGAAGCCCGATCTGGCGACGCTGCGGTTGAGCTTTGCGACGGCCGACGTGACGAAGATCGAAGAGGGCGTGAAGCGCCTGGGCCAGGCGCTGTAGATCTTCAGGGCGAGCGGTGCAGCCGCGGCGCCGCCAGCAGCGCCAAGTTGTCCTCGATGGCCGCATCCACATTGGGATAGCGGCCTTTCATTTTCGACAGCGTCATGATGGTCTGGAGCGCCTTCAGGTCCTTGACCGAGGGCGCGACCTTGATCTGCGCGATGGCCGCCGATGCGTTGCCGCCGTTGACCAATGCCATTACCTTGCTTGCCCAGTCGTTTGCGCGCGCCATGTCTTTACCTGCTTTCCATTGAACCGCCGACTGTACACAGCGCGGCGCGTTACGATCACCCATGAGAAAAACCTTTCAGCTTCAGGTCGAGGGCAAGCACCCTGACCGCCTCCTCGAAGCCATCAAGCACGAGATTCGCAAGTACATCAAGCGTGAGCGCCGGCGCGTTCTGCCCGAAGGCGCGGACTTTTGGGACTTCGACTGCAAGTTCGGCACCTCGGCGGAAACTGCCGAAGCCGTGCACCTTTCGGCGATCACGGGGCTGATCGACGGCGTCGTCAAGGAGGCCGGCAAGCAGTTCTATGTCGAGATCCTGGCCAAGCCTGGCAAGCGCGCACCGCGCCCCGCTGGGGAGCGTACGGAAGAGCCTCCCGAAGAAGACTGATTTCTGCCTGTCTCGCGTGATCGGGGCCACTTAGTTCAGGGTGCGTGCAAAGGCCACCGGGTACTCCCCTCCGCGAATGTCCCCCGGGGCTGCGCCCCTCCTCCTTTATAGGAGGCCGCAGGCCGGGGGACATTCGCGGAGAAAGGTACCCCGTCGGCGGGTGCGCCGCCCTGAACTGAACAGCGCAACTTCAAGTAAATCGCAGACTGCTTTTCCTACAGCAATGCCTGCGCGAGCTGTAGCCCATAGCGCTGCTCCGCATCCTTCAGCGCACGCGCAATCGACGGGTGCAGTCGCACCCCATTCTTCGATTGGGTTTCACGGCGCTTCAAACCGCCTTCGCCCGGCAGGCGCACCGGTTTCGCCGGATCGACGGGCGCGTTGTTGCGGCATTGGGCCGCCACGTGGTCCATCTGGCGCAAGAAGGCTTCCTTGCCGCCGAACGCGTGCAGATCGTGCAGCGTGATGTGCACCGTCGCACCCCAGCCCTCGGGCGGATCGGCCCGGCCGTGGCCTGCGAGGCCCGCGGTCAGTGTTTCGACCAACAGTGCCATTCCATAACCCTTGTGGCCGTGACTCAGTCCGCCTACCGGCAGCAGCGTGCCGGGCGGCTGGTCGAACAGCACCTGCGGGTTGCTCGTGGGCTTGCCCGCGGCGTCGATCAGCCATTCTTCGGCAAAAGTCTCGCCGGCCGCGCGCTTGCGGTTGCTCATGCCGTTGGTGGTGATGGAAGCCGAAATGTCGACCATCACGCCGCCTTGCGACAGCGGAAAGCCCATGGCCAGCGGATTGGGCGTGAACACCGCCTGCGTGCCGCCGAAGGGCGCGACGCTGGCCGTATTGGGGTCGGAGCAGGCGAGCAGCATCAGCATGTCTTCCTGCAGCGCGCGCAGCATGTAGACGGCGAGGCAGGCGATGTGATGGCTGCGGCGGATCACGAGCGAGGCGGTGCCGAGCTCGCGCGCGCGCGGGAGCAGCATGTCCATGCCCTGGTCCATGAGCCAGGGGCCGGGCAAGCGCTTGCCATCCCACAGCACGGCGGCGGGCCGGTCCGACAGCACCTCGGGGGCACCGTCGCGCGTCATGCCGCCGGATTCAATTTCCTTCACATAGCCGGCCAGCAGGGCGAGCCCGTGCGTGTCGTGGCCCAGCAGGTCGCCTTCGACCAGTGTGCGAGCAACGCTATCGGCCATCGCGGCGGCAAGCCCGGCTTTTTGCAGCAATGCGCTGCCGTAGTCCCTGAGGGCGTCTGCACTGTAGAGCGGAGCTGTGTCGTCGTTCATTTCAAAATCTCCAGCAAGCGGTCGAGGCCGCCTTCGTTGATGGCCACCATGGCCTGTTCGCGCACCTTCGGCTTGGCGTGGTACGCCACGGAGAGGCCGGCTTCGCCCATCATCGGCAGGTCGTTGGCGCCGTCGCCCACGGCAATGGTTTCGGCAAGGGAGATGCCGAGCAGAGATGCGACTTCGCGCAGCGTGCGGCGCTTCTCGGCGCCGTCGCAGATGTCGCCCCAGCTTTGCTGCACCACCTGGCCGGTGAGTCGGCCATCGGCTTCGTCGAGCAGGTTGGAGCGTGCGAAATCGATGCCCAGGCGGTCTTTCACCCGGTTGGCAAAGAACGTGAAGCCGCCCGACACCAGCAGCACCTTGAGCCCGGCCGCCTTGCACGTCGCGACCAGTTCGGCAGCACCTGGGTTGAGCTGCAGACGCTGGTCGTACACCTGCTGCAGCGCCTCGACCGGCACGCCTTTCAAGAGCGCCACGCGGCGCCGGAGGCTTTCCTTGAAGTCCTTGATTTCGCCGCGCATCGTGGCTTCGGTAATGGCGGCCACCTCCGCTTTCTTGCCCACGGCATCGGCAATCTCGTCGATGCACTCGATGTTGATCAGCGTCGAATCCATGTCGAACGCGATCAGCTTGAAGTCGGCGAGCTTCAGCGGCGGCTTCACGCGCTGGATGACGAGGCCGGAAGAGATTTCTGTAGCGCTCATGCGGGGGCGGTTTCCTTGACGATGGGTTGGCCGAGGCTGCGCAGCACGTCGCGCACCATCTGTGCGCGGTCCTTCGGCTCTTTCAGTTCGCGCTCGATGCGCAGCTTTTCGTTGCCGGCAAGCTTGATGTGCTTGTTCTTCTGGATCAGGTGAATGATGGCCATCGAATCGACCGGCGGGTCTTTCTTGAAGGTGATGTGGATCACGCCCGGCGCCGCATCGACCTTGACCACGCCGTACGGCCGCGCCAGCACGCGCAGCCGGTGCGTGTCGATCAGCGTCTGCGCCTGCGGCGGCAGCTTGCCGAAACGGTCGACGATTTCTTCCAGCAGCGTGTCGATCTGCTCGGGTGTCTTGGCGGTGGCCAGCTTCTTGTAGAACGAGAGGCGCAGGTGTACGTCCCCGCAGTAGTCATCGGGCAAGAGGGCGGGCGCGTGCAGGTTGATCTCGGTTGTGACCGAGAGCGGCGCGAGCAGGTCGGGCTCCTGCCCGGCCTTGAGCGCGCGAACGGCTTCGCTCAGCATCTCGTTGTAGAGCTGGAAGCCGATCTCCATCATGTTGCCGCTCTGGTTCTCGCCCAGCACCTCGCCGGTGCCGCGGATCTCCAGGTCGTGCATCGCAAGATAGAAGCCCGAGCCCAGCTCTTCCATCTGCTGGATGGCGTCGAGCCGCTGGGCCGCCTGCTTGGTCAGGCCCTCGGTGTCGGGCACCATGAGGTAGGCATAGGCTTGGTGGTGCGAGCGCCCGACGCGGCCGCGCAGCTGGTGCAGCTGCGCGAGGCCAAACTTGTCGGCGCGGCTCATCACGATGGTGTTGGCGGTCGGCACGTCGATGCCGGTCTCGATGATGGTCGAGCACAAGAGCAGGTTGTAGCGCTGCGCCACGAAGTCGCGCATCACGCGCTCCAGCTCGCGCTCGGGCATCTGGCCGTGGGCCACGGCAATGCGCGCTTCCGGAAGAATCTCCTCGAGCTTCTGACGCCGGTTCTCGATGGTCTCGACCTCGTTGTGCAGAAAGTAGACCTGTCCGCCGCGCTTCAACTCGCGCAGCACGGCCTCGCGGATCACGCCGGTGCCCTCATTGCGCACGAAGGTCTTGATGGCCAGGCGCCGCTGCGGCGCGGTCGCAATCACGCTCAGGTCTCGCAGGCCCTCGAGCGCCATGCCCAGCGTGCGCGGAATCGGCGTGGCGGTGAGGGTGAGCACGTCGACCTCGGCGCGCATCGCCTTCATCGCTTCTTTATGCCGCACGCCGAAGCGGTGCTCCTCGTCGATGATGAGCAGGCCCAGGTTCTTGAACTTGACCGATTGCGAGAGCAGCTTGTGCGTGCCGACCACGATGTCGACCGTGCCTTCGGCCAGGCCCTTGGCCGCCGCGGTGATTTCCTTGGCCGAACGGAAGCGGCTCATTTCCGCCACCTTGACCGGCCACTTGGCGAAGCGGTCGACCAGCGTCTGGTAATGTTGCTCGGCCAGCAGCGTGGTGGGTGCGAGGAACGCCACCTGCTTGCCGCCGGTAATGGCGATGAACGCGGCGCGCAGCGCCACTTCAGTCTTGCCGAAACCCACGTCGCCGCAGACCAGGCGGTCCATCGGCTGCGGCGAGATCATGTCCTGCACCACGGCATGGATCGCGGCCTTCTGGTCGGCTGTTTCCTGAAAGCCGAAGTCGTTGGCGAACACTTCGTAGTCGGCGGCCGAATAGCGGAATGCGTGGCCTTGCCGAGCGGCCCGGCGCGCATAGATGTTGAGCAGCTCGGCGGCGGAGTCGCGCACCTGCTCGGCGGCCTTGCGCTTGGCCTTTTCCCACTGGCCGGAGCCCAGCTTGTGCAGCGGCGCCTCGTCGGCGCTCACGCCGGTGTAGCGGCTGATCTGGTGCAGCTGCGAAACGGGCACGTAGAGCGTGGCCTTGTCGGCGTACTCCAGGTGCAGCATTTCCTGCAGCAGCGGCTTGCCTTCGGCATCCACGCCTTGGCCCAGGTCCATGTGGATCAGGCCGCGGTAGCGGCCGATGCCGTGGGCGGTGTGGACCACCGGGTCGCCCACGTTGAGCTCGGACAGGTCCTTGATCAGCGCCTCGACGTCGCTGACCTGTTCCTGCTTCTTGTTGCGGCGGCGGGTGGTGGGCGCGGTGGCGAAGAGCTCGGTTTCGGTGACGAGGTCGATGCCCTGTTCGCGCCACGCGAAGCCAGAGGCCAGCGCGGCGGTGGCAATGCCGATCTTCTCGTCGGGGGAGGCCTCGAACTCGGCCAGCGAGTCGAAGGCCGGCGGGCTCACGCCGCTGGCACGGAGAAAGTCGAGCAGGCTTTCGCGCCGGCCTTCGCTTTCGGCAATCAGCAGCACCCGGTGCGGCGTTGCCTTGATGTGGGCCTTGAGGCCGACGAGCGGGTCTTCGGCGCCGCGGACCACCGCGAACGGCGGCAGCCTGTCGAACTCCGCATACGGCGTTTCGGCGGCGATGTCGCCTCGGATGGCCAGCTGCGCATGCGGCTTGGCCCGCTGGTAGAACTGCTCGGCATTGAGAAACAGCGCCTCGGGCGGCAGCGCCGGCCGCTCGGGGTCGCCGCGCACCAGGCGATAGCGCTCGTTGGTGTCTTGCCAGAAATGCTGGAACGCGGGTTCGAGGTCGCCGTGCAGCACCACGGTGGCGTCGGGGCCGAAGTAATCGAACACCGTGGCCGTCTCGTCGAAGAACAGCGGCAGGTAGTACTCGATGCCGGCTGTGGCCACGCCGTTGCCCATGTCCTTGTAGATGCGGCTCTTGGTCGGGTCGCCCTCGAGCAGCTCGCGCCAGCGGCTTCGAAAGCGCGCGCGGGCGTCGTCGTCCATCGGAAACTCGCGGCCCGGCAGCAGGCGTACCTCGGGCACGGGGTAGAGGCTGCGCTGGGTGTCGGGGTCGAAGGTGCGGATCGAGTCGATCTCGTCGTCGAACAGGTCGACGCGGTAGGGCACGAGCGAGCCCATGGGAAACAGGTCGATCAGCCCGCCGCGCACCGCGTATTCGCCGGGGCTCACCACCTGCGTCACATGGCTGTAGCCGGCCAGCGTGAGCTGGGCCTTGAGCTTCGATTCCTCGAGCTTCTGCTTGGCCTTGAAGTGAAAGGTGTAGCCCGCCAGGAAGGCGGGCGGCGCCAGCCGGTAGAGCGCGGTGGTGGCGGGCACCAGCACCACGTCGGCCTCTTTCTGGCTGATGCGCCAGAGTGTGGCGAGCCGTTCGCTGATCAGGTCCTGGTGGGGAGAAAAGCTG
This sequence comes from Variovorax paradoxus, assembly GCF_029919115.1. Taxonomy (NCBI): domain Bacteria; kingdom Pseudomonadati; phylum Pseudomonadota; class Betaproteobacteria; order Burkholderiales; family Comamonadaceae; genus Variovorax; species Variovorax paradoxus. The sequence continues at coordinate 2,534,963 of NZ_CP123990.1, read as the reverse complement.
TCGTAGGGCAGCGTTTCCCAGTCGGGGAACAGGGCGCAGCGCAGGTCCGGCGCAAAGAACGCCATTTCGTCGATCAGGCGCTGGGCGTCGTTTGCGTCAGCCGTGAACACCGCGGTGGCGCGGCCCGCGGCTTTTTCGCGCATGCCCAATTGCGCCAGCAGCAGGGCGTCGGCCGATAGAGGAGGACGCGGCAGCGTGAATCGCTTGCCCGCCGTGAGGTGGGGGAGGTCCATTGAGCGCTTCTGAAAATGCACGACACCCCGCGCCGGCTGGCGAGGGGTGTGAAGCTGTCGATTCTAGAATGGCGGCCCCTTATTCGCTTGACGGCCCTTGGCCGCTGCCGGACCTCCATGTCTTCCTCCCGACTTTTCGTGCTGATTCCTTGCGCCGGTTTCGGCCACCGTGCGGGTGGCGCGCAGCCCAAGCAATACCAGCGGCTCGCGGGGGCGTCGATGGTGGCCCACACGGTGGAGGCATTCCGCGCGCTGGCAGGCCGCTTTGCCGGGCTGGCGGTGGTGGTGTCGCCTGAAGACCGCGACATTCAAGCGGCGTTGCCGCGCTTTCCGTCCACGGGTGAATTCCTGCTGCAGGTGGGCGGCGTCACACGGGCGGCCACGGTGCGCAACGGCCTGGCGGCGCTGCGGCACAAAGGCGCCGGAGCGCATGACTGGGTGCTGGTGCACGACGCGGCGCGCTGCCTGGTCACATCGAGCCAGATCGAGGCGCTGATTGCCGCTTGCGAGCACGACGCCGTCGGCGGGCTGCTTGCGCACCGGCTGGCGGATACGCTGAAGGTTTCTTCCGGCGACAGCCGGGTGTCGCAAACGCTGCCGCGCGCCGACAAGTGGCTGGCGCAGACGCCGCAGATGTTTCGGATTGGCATGCTGCTCGATGCGCTGGAGCGCGCAGGCGACGCGGTAACGGACGAAGCCGGCGCCATCGAGGCGATCGGCCTTTCGCCCTTGCTGGTGCCGGGAAGCGCGCAGAACTTCAAGGTGACCTTCTCAGAAGACTTTGCGCTGGCCGAAGCGGTTCTGCTCGGCCGCAAGAAGGGTGCGGCATGACGGCGCCGTTCAATATTCGCGTCGGCGAAGGCTGGGACGTTCACCAACTCGTGGCTGGGCGCAAGCTGATCCTGGGCGGGGTCGAGGTGCCGCACACCACCGGCCTTCTGGGGCATTCAGATGCCGACGTGCTGCTGCATGCCATTACCGACGCTTTGCTCGGCGCGGCGGGGCTGGGCGACATCGGCCGGTATTTTCCGGACACCGACGCGCAATTTCGCGGGGCGGATTCGGCCGTGCTGCTCGGCGAGGCGGCGCGCCGCGTGCGTGCCGCCGGCTGGGAAATCGGCAACGTCGACAGTACGGTGATCGCGCAGGCGCCCAAGCTGGCACCGCACATTCCGGCGATGTGCCAGCGCATTGCCGAGACGCTGGGGCTTGCGCCCGAGCAGGTCAACGTGAAGGCCAAGACGGCCGAGAAGCTCGGCCCCGTGGGCGAGGGCCGGGCGATGGAAGCTCGCGCCGTGGCGCTGCTTTACCGCTGACTTTCGGCCCCCCGGCTCAGGCCCGGCGGCTGGGCGCTTCCGCCGGCTTGGGCACCGGCATGGCGCGCGGCATGCGGATGTGCGCCGCAAGGCCGCGCCCCGGCGTGCTGGTGAGCGCGAACGTGCCGCCCATGCGCTCGATGTTCTTGGCCACGATCGACAGGCCGAGGCCGGCGCCGGCCGCCGAGGTGCGCGCCACGTCGCCGCGGAAGAAGGGCTTGGTCAGCTGCGAGAGCAGGGCGGGCTCGACGCCCGCGCCGTGGTCGCGCACCTTGATGAGCACCGCATCGTTGTTGGCTTGCGCCTGGATCACCACGTCGGCCACGCCGGTGGAAGGCGTCTTGCCGTAGCGCCGGGCGTTTTCCACCAGGTTGGAAATGACGCGGGTGAGCTCGACCTCGTCGCCCATCACACGCAGGTCGGGCGGCACGTCGACCCGGATGTTCATTTCTTCGTAGTCCTGCACGGCATAGGTGCAGGCATCCACCACGTCGCGCAGCAGCACGGGCTTGGGGTCGACATGGTCGGGGCGAGCGTAGTCGAGGAACTTGTCGATGATGGCGTCGAGCTGGGCAATGTCGGCCGCCATGTGGTCGCGCGCATCCTCGTCGGACACGCTCATCTCGGTTTCGAGCCGCAGGCGCGCCAGCGGGGTGCGCAGGTCGTGCGAGATGCCGGCCAGCATGATGGCGCGGTCCTGTTCGATCTTGGCGAGCTGGTCGGCCATGCGGTTGAAGCCGATGTTCACCGCGCGGATTTCGTTGGTGCGGGCGCGCTCGTCGAGCCGGTGCGCCTCGTATTCGCCTTCGCGCACCTGCATGGTGGCGCGCGAAAGCTGCTTCAGGGGCAGGTTGATCAGCCGGGTGATCAGCGCCGCGCCGGCCAGCGAGAGCGCCATGGCCGTGCTGAGCCACACCAGCCAGGTGCGGCCGCCCACGCGGCTGAAGCGGGTCGGGTCGAGTAGCAGCCAATAGGCGTCGCTCTCGATGGTGAAGCCGATCCACAGGCCCGGCTCGTCATTGACGCGGCTGGCCACCGTGGTGCCTTCGCCGAGCTGGTCGATCAGCTCTTCGGTCACCCGCTGGTCGAGCGCGCCGCTGGTGTAGGGCTGAAACCGGTCGTTGGGCTCGCGCGGAAGAATGCGCACGCCTTCCTGGTCGGCCAGCGTCTTGATGAGCGACACCCGCGTGATCGCGTCCGAGTACACCAGCGCCGCGCGCGTGAGGTTCACGAGCGAGGCGATCTGGTGCGCCGTCTGGATGGCGCGCGGCTCGTATTCGAGCGAGCGGAAAGTCTGCAGCCAGGCGACCGTGCAGCCGATCAGCAGCAGCGCGAGCAGGAAGAATGTGCGCCAGAAAAGGCTGAAGCCGAGCTTCAGGCCCGGTCGCCGGTCACGCTGGCCGGTGCCCTCGAGAGGGCTTGGCATCGTGACCTGGGCGCCGTCCTCCTGGGCTGGGCTGGGTCTGGCGGATTGCAGGCCGATGGCCACCTCTGAACGTCGTTCAGGCCGCGCCGTCCGGCACGAACACGTAGCCCACGCCCCACACCGTCTGGATGTAGCGGGGCGCCGCGGCGTCGGCCTCGACCAGCTTGCGCAGGCGCGAGATCTGCACGTCGAGGCTTCGGTCGAAGGGCTCGAACTCGCGGCCGCGGGCCAACTGGGCCAGCTTTTCGCGCGACAGCGGCTGGCGCGGATGGCGCACCAGCGCCTTCAGCATCGCGAATTCGCCGGTGGTGAGCGAAAGCTCCTCGCCGTCCTTCTTGAGCGTGCGCGAACCGAGATCGAACGCAAAAGGCCCGAAGGTCACGGTTTCGTTCTCGGTGGAAGGAGCGCCCGGCGCCTCGAGCGGCGGACGGCGGCGCAGCACGGCGTGCACGCGGGCCAGCAGTTCACGCGGGTTGAAGGGCTTGCCAAGGTAGTCGTCGGCGCCGACCTCGAGGCCGACGATGCGGTCGACGTCTTCGCCCTTGGCGGTGAGCATGATGATCGGCGTGCGGTCGTTGGCGGCGCGCAGGCGTCGGCAGACCGAAAGGCCGTCTTCGCCGGGCATCATCAGGTCGAGCACGATCAGGTCGACCGTGTCGCGCAGCAGGATGCGGTTGAGCGCCTTGCCGTCCTCGGCCACGATCACTTCGAAACCTTCCTGGGTAAGGTAGCGACGAAGCAGGTCGCGGATGCGGGCGTCGTCATCGACGATCACGATCTTGTCAGTGCGAGCGGGAACTTGAGTCATTTCTACAACGTTGAATTTGTAACAGCGCCGATTCTGAAGGCGTTAGGCCCTCGTTGAGCCAGTTTTACTTATGGTTTGACACTAAGTTACAAAACTTGCGGTCGCTCGCGGTCTAGTCATCCGACGTTAGCCCGGCGGTGGCAAAGTCCACCCCACTGATGACTTTTGTTCAATGAGAACTCTTCTTTCCGCGTTTCCGATCATCGTTGCCTGCGGCTGCAGCCCTGCATTGGCTTTGGCCGGTGACTTTCTCAAGGTGGGGGACGTGCGCCGCAGCGAGGTGCGCGAAGCCGTTGCGGCCCATCGGGCGGCCCAGCGCGACGAGATCCGGCGGGAGGAGGCGGCAGCCGGCCGGCGCCTTACAGCGGCCGAACTCTTCGAGCTGCGGCAGCAGGTTCGAAGGCAGTGGACGCCGCCCGGCACCCCCCCGCGGCCGAATTCGGCAGAATCGCAGCCGGCCGAGCGAATCGCGCCGGCGCCGATGTCGGCCAGCCGCGCGCTGACCTTGCCACGCAGCCAGCGCCGCTGAGGTGGCGCGGCGCGTCTGGCGTCTTGAGTACCAATCCAGGGAGTATCTCGTCTTGAAAAAAATCAAACTGATCGCGGCTTGCGTCGCATTGGCCGCGGCCGGGGCCGCAAGCAGCGCCATGGCCCAGAACATGGCGCCGCCACAGAACGTGCTGCAGCTCACGGCCTCGGGCACGGTCGAGGTCCAGCAGGACCTGCTGAGCATGACGCTCACCACCACGCGCGACGCAACCGACGCCGCCACGGTTCAGTCGCAGCTCAAGGCCGCTGTGGACGCCGCGCTGGCCGAAGCCAAGAAGAATGCACAGCCGGGCCAACTCGATGTGCGCACCGGCAATTTCAGCCTGTCGCCGCGCTACACGCGCGAAGGCAAGATCAACGGCTGGCAGGGCTCCGCTGAAATGGTGCTCGAAGGCCGCGACTTTCCGCGGATTACCCAGACGGCCGGGCGCATCACCACGCTCAACGTTGGCAATGTGGGCTTTGCGCTGAGCCGCGAGCAGCGCGCCAAGAGCGAAACCGAGGCGCAGACGATCGCCATCGACAACTTCAAGCAGAAGGCCACCGAACTGGCCAAGGGCTTCGGCTTCGGTGGCTACACGCTGCGCGAGGTTTCGGTGAACGCGAACGACAACGGCCCGATCCGGCCGCGCGTCATGGCGGCATCCGCCAAGTCTTTTTCGGCCGATGCGCCGGTTCCGGTGGAAGCCGGGAAGACCAGCGTGGTCGTGAACGTGTCCGGGTCGGTGCAGCTCAAATAAGAAGGAGGCGCGGCTGCCGCGCCGCGCTGATTACTGGGCCGTCCAGCCGCCGTCCATTTGCCAGGCCACGCCGCGCACCTGGTCGGCGGCGGGCGAGCACAGGAACACCGCCAGGCCGCCGAGCTGTTCGACCGTGGTGAACTGCAGCGAAGGCTGCTTTTCGCCCAGCAGCTCGTTTTGCGCCTGCTCGGCCGAGATGCCTTCGCGCGCGGCGCGGTCGTCGATCTGCTTTTGCACCAGTTGGGTCAGCACCCAGCCCGGGCAGATTGCATTGCTGGTAATGCCGGTGGTCGCGGTTTCGAGCGCAACCGACTTGGTGAGGCCGACGATGCCGTGCTTGGCCGCCACATAGGCTGACTTCTGCGCCGAGGCAACCAGTCCGTGGGCCGACGCCACGTTGACGATGCGGCCCCAGTTGGCTTCGCGCATGGCCGGAATTGCGAGCCGCGTCGTATGAAACGCGCTGGTCAGGTTGATGGCAATGATGGCGTCCCAACGTTCTGGCGGAAAGTCCTCGACCTTTGCCACGTGCTGGATGCCGGCGTTGTTCACGAGGATGTCGACGCGGCCGAATCTGGCTGCGGCGAACTTCATCATGTCTTCGATCTGGGCGGGCTTGCTCATGTCGGCGCCGTGGTATTCGGCACGCACGCCGAGCGACTCGATCTGCGACTTGGGAGCCTCGGCATCGCCAAAGCCGTTGAGCACGATGTGTGCGCCTTGTTGTGCAAGTGCCTTGGCAATGGCAAAGCCAATGCCGCTGGTGGACCCCGTAACAAGCGCGGTTTTGCCTTTGAGCATGAAGATCAATCTCCGGATGAATTAGGATGCGACGAGACCATTATCCGCACCAGGACGACTTCGTTTCCATGACCGACCCGACGCTTCATTACGTGGCGTGCGATGACGCCCAGGGCGGCCATCGCATGGCCTATTGGCAATGGGGCGACGCGCGCAGCGCGCATGTGGTGATGTGCGTGCACGGGCTGACCCGCCAAGGCCGCGATTTCGACGTGCTGGCCCGGGCCATCGTTGCGCATGCCAACGGCAACGTTCGCGTCGTCTGCCCCGATGTTGCGGGGCGCGGCCGGAGCGACTGGTTGCGAGACCCGGCGCTCTACCAGGTGCCGGTCTACGCGGCCGACGTGCTGGCGCTGGTTGCACAGTTGCAGCGCGAGCAATCGATCGACGCGTTCGACTATCTGGGTACCAGCATGGGCGGGTTGATCGGATTCGTGCTGGCGGGCCACAAGCAATTGCCGCTGGCCCGGCCTGTCCGCCGCTTCGTGGTGAACGACGTCGGCCCGACGATCGAGGCGGGTGCTCTTCAACGCATCGGCGCCTATGTGGGCCAGGGCGGCCGCTACGCCAGCGTGCAGGAGGCAGCTGATGCCATGTGGTCGATATCGACCACCTTCGGCCCGCACACGCCGGCTCAATGGCTTGCCTTGTCGCAGCACATGGTGGTGCCGGCAGCGCAGCGTACGGCCGATGGTTCTGGCAAGCTCGAAAGCGGCAATGACGACGGTGCCGGCCCTTGGGTACTTCACTACGACCCGGCCATTGCCGTGGCGCTGCGCGCCATCACGCCCGAAGCCGCGGCCCAGGGCGGCGCGGTGATGTGGAGCCTTTACGACGCCATCGACGCGCGCACGCTCGTGACGCGTGGTGCCCAGTCGGATTTGCTCGCGCGCGAAACGGCGCTGGCCATGACCGGGCGCGGCCCGCGCGCGGCGTTGGTCGAGTTCGAGGGCGTGGGCCATGCGCCCACTTTCGTCGACCCTGTGCAGGTCTCCGCCGTCACATCCTTCCTGTTCGATTGAGGCCAACGTGAAGCGCGAGTCTTCGAGCCTTCAAACGGCAAACACGCCAGACGCGGTCATGGTCGACTATCCGTTGTCCGCCGCAACCGCCGATCGCACTCCGGTCATGGAGAACATGCTCGCGCGCGCGCGTGCATTTGCCGAGCCGCTGATTGCCGACGAAAAGCTGGACACCGGCGAAAACACGCTGGCACATGCCGATGCGGTGGCGGCCATCGTCGCGAAAATGGGTGGCTCCGAGGCCATGCAGGCTGCGAGCTACCTGGTGTACGCCTGCCAGCACCTCAACCGCCCGCAGGAAGTGATCGCCAAGGTGTTCGGCGACAACTTTGCGGCACTGGCGGTGGAAACCACCAAGCTGGTTCGCGTGCAGGAGCAGGCGCGCTCGGCTTCGCAAGGCCACCATCTGTCCGAAGGCGCAGGGGCGCAGACCGAGAACGTGCGCAAGATGCTGCTCGCGTTTTCGCGCGACCTGCGCGTGGTGATGCTGCGCCTGGCTTCGCGGCTGCAGACCTTGCGGCATGCTGCGGCCAGCAAGCAGCCGGCACCCGAGAGCGTGGCGCGCGAATCGCTGCAGGTGTTTGCGCCGCTGGCCAACCGCCTGGGCATCTGGCAGGTGAAGTGGGAGATCGAAGATCTTTCGTTCCGCTTTCTGGAACCCGAAACCTACAAGCTGATTGCGCGCCTGCTTGACGAGAAACGGGTCGAGCGCGAGGGCCACGTTGAACAACTGCGCTCGCAGCTCGAACGCGAACTGCAGGCCGAGGGCGTGCGCGCCACGGTGCAGGGCCGGCCGAAGAACATCTACAGCATCGTCAAGAAAATGCGCGGCAAGTCGCTCGACTTTGCGCAGGTGTTCGACATCCTCGCGCTGCGCGTGGTGGTGCCCGACGTGAAGGACTGCTACGCGGCGCTGGCCTGGGTGCACTCGCACTTCCTGCCCATCGACGAAGAGTTCGACGACTACATCGCACGCCCCAAGCCCAACGGATACCAGTCGCTGCACACGGTGGTGCGCGAGGTGGTCGAGGGCAAGCCGGGCAAGCCGATCGAGATCCAGATCCGCACGGAAGAAATGCATGACCATGCCGAGCACGGCGTGGCAGCGCACTGGGCCTACAAGGAAGCGGGCCACAAGGGATATGCGGGCGTGTGGGCGAGCGGAGAGTACGACGCGAAGATTGCCGTGCTGCGGCAGCTGCTGGCATGGGAGCGCGACCTTTCGGGCGGCTCGCAGGGCCAAGGGCTCTTCGACGACCGCATTTATGTATTGACGCCGGACGCCGCCATCGTGGAGTTGCCGCAGGGCGCCACGCCGGTCGACTTTGCCTACACCGTGCACACCACGCTCGGCCATCGGTGCCGCGGCGCGCGTGTCGACGGGGCGATGGTGCCGCTGAACACGCCGCTCTCGAACGGGCAGACGGTGGAGATCATCGCGGCGAAGGAGGGCGGTCCTTCGCGGGATTGGCTCAACGCCGAGCTGGGCTACCTTGCAAGCCACCGCGCCCGCGCAAAAGTGCGCGCGTGGTTCAACGCGCAGATCACGCACGAAACCGTGGCGCGCGGGCGCGAGGCCGTCGAGAAGCTGCTGCAGCGCGAAGGCAAGACTTCGACGCGGCTCGAGGACCTGGCTTCGCAACTCGGATTCAAGTCTGCGGATCATCTGTTCGAAGTGGTCGGCAAGGACGAGTTTTCGCTGCGCAACATCGAGATGCTGCTGCGACCGCCCGAGCCTGCGCCCAACCCCGACGACGGCGTGCAGCTCAAGAAGCCGCGCGCGAGCGAAAAATCCGGCAAGGGCGGCGTGCTGGTGGTGGGCGTGTCTTCATTGATGACGCAGCTGGCCAAGTGCTGCAAGCCCGCACCGCCAGATGCCATCAGCGGTTTTGTGACGCGCGGCCATGGCGTGAGCGTCCATCGCACCGACTGCAGCAATTTCAGGATGATGGCTTCGCGCGACGGCGAGCGGGTGATCGATGTCGAATGGGGTGCAGCCAAGGGCGGCGAAGCGCCGATGTATGCAGTCGACGTGGCTGTGGAAGCCTCCGACCGCCAGGGCTTGCTGCGCGACATCTCCGATGTGTTCGCACGAGAGAAGATGAACGTGATCGGCGTGCAGACCCAATCGGTCAAGGGCACGGCGTGGATGACGTTCACTGTGGAAATCGCCGATGCGGCACGGCTCGCGCAGGTGCTTGGCGTGGTTACGGCGGTTGCCGGTGTGCGATCTGCACGTCGGCGCTAAAAAGCGCGTTTTCTCCTGCTACAATAGCTGCTTCTCGGACACATCCTTAGGCGCGTAGCTCAGCTGGTTAGAGCACCACCTTGACATGGTGGGGGTCGTTGGTTCGAGTCCAATCGCGCCTACCAATTTCTGTTTCAACTTCCGGCCAACCACCGGGTCAGGCGAACAGAGCTTTCACCGGGTTCCCCGGTGTTTCAATCGTCCTTGCGGTAAGCAGACAAAGACCATGGCCATGTTGTTGTGCTACCTTGGCCGCTCTGCAAGCCTTTTCCAAATTTCTTGATAAGCGATCTGATGAATACGCGATCAACGATGGTTGATCGGGCTCATGCCGACATGCGCCTTGCCGCATTGCTTCGGCAGGCCCCCATTGAATTTGCACGTGCGGTCTATGGCATCAACGACCACGCAAGCGGCCGGACCGACACCATGGCAGCGCGCGAGATTGCGCGCGCCCTGAGCCAGGGCATACCCGTCACGCAGGAACGCGCCGAGCAGCGCTCCCGCGCTTACTTGCCCACCGCCGGCCACGAGCACTGCCCACGTTGCTGGGTGGTGTATGGCCACAAGAGTCCCTTGCGTTTTCGAGAGGCGACCGCAGAGCGCCCCGAGAGCGCGGCATGCAATGCGTGCGGCGCCGAATACGCGACAACGCCCGATTGAAGGGTGGATGCGCGGTCAGGGTAAACCTTGTCGCGATGCAGCAAAACCGCTACCTAGAATCATCGGATGACATGGGCATCCATGTGAAGGAGTCCGCAGTGCAGAGCAAGAAGTCCGGGGTCAAGCCGGTGCAACGTGTAATCAAGAAGTACCCCAACCGAAGGCTCTACGACACCGAGACATCCACCTACATCACGCTCACCGAGGTGAAGCAGCTGGTCATACAGAATGCCCAGTTCGTGGTGCGCGATGCAAAGACCGGCGACGACCTCACGCGCAGCATCCTGCTGCAGATCATTCTTGAAGAAGAAGCAGGCGGCGCGCCCATGTTCACCGAACAGGTGCTGGCCAACATCATTCGTTTCTACGGGCAGGCCATGCAGGGCTACATGGGCCCCTATCTCGAGAAGAACATCCAGGCCATGACCGAAGTGCAGGCGCAGCTCGCCGACAAGGCCGAAGGCCTCACGCCCGAAATGTGGTCCCGCTTCATGACGATGCAGTCGCCGATGCTCCAGGGGCTGATGGGCAACTACGTCGAACAATCCAAGAATGTGTTCCTGCAAATGCAGGAGCAGATGCAGAAGAACACCGAGCAGGTTCTGGGTGCATTCGGCATCAAACGGCCCTGAAATCCCGGTCCCGGCCGATAGCTGGGACAATAGGGGCATATATGAGCGAAGTTGCCTCCCCCGAACGTACCGCCACGCCGGCTGCCCCCAAGGTCGGCTTTGTGAGCCTGGGCTGCCCCAAGGCCCTTACCGATTCCGAATTGATCCTGACCCAGCTCAGCGCTGAGGGTTACCAGACGGCCAAGACCTTCGAAGGCGCCGACCTGGTGATCGTCAACACCTGCGGCTTCATCGACGATGCGGTGAAGGAGAGCCTGGACACCATCGGCGAGGCCCTGGCGGAAAACGGCCGCGTCATCGTCACAGGGTGCCTTGGCGCCAAGACGGGCGATCAGGGCGGCAACCTGGTGCGGCAAATGCACCCGAGCGTGTTGGCCGTGACCGGTCCGCACGCCACGCAAGAAGTGATGGATGCGGTACATGCCAACCTGCCAAAGCCGCATGACCCGTTCGTCGACCTCGTTCCCAACACCTTCGGCATTGCCGGCCTCAAGCTCACGCCGCGCCACTACGCGTACCTGAAGATCAGCGAAGGCTGCAATCACCGCTGCACCTTCTGCATCATTCCCTCGATGCGGGGCGACCTGGTGTCGCGGCCGGTGGGCGACGTGCTCGGCGAGGCCAAGGCCTTGTTCGAAGGCGGCGTGAAAGAGCTGCTGGTGATCAGCCAGGACACCTCCGCCTACGGCGTGGACGTGAAGTACCGAACCGGATTCTGGGACGGCAAGCCGGTCAAGACCCGCATGCTCGAACTGGTGCGCACGCTCGGCGAAATTGCCGAGCCGTACGGCGCTTGGGTCCGCCTGCACTATGTGTACCCGTACCCAAGCGTGGACGAAATCATTCCGTTGATGGCGAGCGGGCAGGTGCTGCCTTACCTGGACGTGCCGTTGCAGCACAGCCACCCCGATGTGCTCAAGCGCATGAAGCGGCCCGCCAGCGGCGAAAAGAACCTGGAGCGTCTGGCGCGCTGGCGCGAAGTCTGCCCAGAGCTCGTGATCCGCAGCACCTTCATCGCCGGCTTTCCCGGCGAAACGGAGCAAGAGTTCGAGCACCTGCTCGACTTCATTCGCGAGGCCCAGATCGACCGGGCAGGCTGCTTTGCCTACAGCCCAGTCGAAGGTGCCACTGCCAACGACATTCCGGGCATGCTGCCGGCGGCCGAGCGCGAAGCGCGCCGCGCCCGCTTCATGGAAGTGGCTGAAGCCGTGTCGATCGCCAAGCTGCAGCAGCGCATCGGCGCGACGATGCAGGTGCTGGTCGACTCGGCGCCTGGCTTGGGCCGCAAGGGTGGTGTGGGCCGTACTTACGCCGACGCGCCGGAGATCGACGGCACCGTGCGTTTGCTGCCGCCCGAAAAAATCAGCAAGACGCTCAAGGTGGGTGAATTCACCAAGGCCCGCATCGTCGGCGCCGAGGGGCACGACTTGATTGCCTTGCCGATCTAGGCCGCTGCAGCCGTTTTCCAAAAGAAAAGCCCGCGGAAGCGGGCTTTTCTTTTGGCTTGGTTCGAGCGGCCGCTGGCCGGCAGTGCTCAATCATCCGAACGCGAGATGACCAGAAGGCTCATGAACAACGCTCCGAGGAACATGCCGATCAACAAGGTAAATGCAGTAATCACGATGGTTTCCGTTGGTTTGATGGCTGTATTTTCAAACTAAACGTAACCATATGTGCGTTCTTGAGTTACTTTTAGAATCATATTGAGCCAAAAGTGTGACTTTCGCCACACTTTTGGCTCGGTCCGTGGGCTCCTGGTCGCCCGGGTGAGGGTCAGGAGCGGGTGTTGAACCAAGCCCATATAGCAATGGCAACACCAATCCAGATGGCGAAGACAAGCACCGCACCGGCCATGCTTCGAGGCTTCGCGCCTTGTTCTTTCATCCACACATCTGCGCGGGCACGGCATTCCTGGAGAACGTCTCCGGGAATGAGCCGGATGTTCAGCCAGATGAGGCCGGGCAACAGCAAGGCGTCGTCCAGATAGCCAAGTACCGGAATGAAGTCGGGAATGAGATCAATCGGGCTCAGCGCATACGCGACGACAAACGCAGCGAGAGCCTTTGCAAACCACGGTGTGCCCGGATGGCGGTAGGCAAACCACAGCGTCACGGCGTCGCGCTTGATCCGCGACGCCCACTGCCGGATGCTTTTGAGAATGGACATGAACGAAGGGGCGGTTGTCGCGCAAGTATGGCGCGGATGATGGTCGGAAAGATCCGGTTTGCAGATGGTTGGATCGGCAGCAACCTTGGCGTGGTAAGGTGCACAACGGGCTTCAAGGCCTGTCGCAACTCCGCAGATCCATCTTGTGATCGCAGCGAGTTGAACGCCGCGCTCATCAGGTTGGGTTTGCGGTTCACCTTTACTGGCAACGCGGGTTGCCGCGCTTCATGAGACTGTGCGCGATCATTCGTCGATGTACTGCGTCAGAATGGCGAAAAGCCGCTGCTCGGCGAGCAGGTTGCTGCATCACTTCATGAGACGAAGCCCGTTCCACTTGTCCGAATCCGTGTCGTCGAAAACCGTTTCGCAAAAACTCCCGCTTCGGGACTGCGATAGCGTGCGCGAATGCGGCGGATTGCCGTCGGTCTGGCCTGCCTTGGCCGTGACCGGCTTTCGTGAGGGAGAACATCCCTCGATCATGTTCCCAGGGAAAAGAAAAAACCCCTGTAAATCACAGATTCACAGGGGTTTCAGCTTGGTAGGGGTGGTGCCCAGAAGAGGACTCGAACCTCCACGATGTTACTCGCTAGTACCTGAAACTAGTGCGTCTACCAATTCCGCCATCTGGGCCCACATAGCTGCCGAAGCAGTTATGTTTTGAATTTCAGGAAAGAGAGAATCATATCAAAAATAATGGCCACTCCAGCGGTCTGCTGGATGAATTTGAAGGAACTGTTCAGGGACATCGCGACGGACACGGTTTCGTGCAGCGCGATGATGGCGAAGCCGACATCTATCTGCCCCCGAACGAGATGCGTGCAGTGCTGCACAAAGACCGCGTCAAGGCGCGCGTGGTGCGGCAAGACCGGCGCGGCCGTCCCGAGGGGCGGGTGGTCGAAATCGTCGAACGGCCCGAGCAGCCGATCATCGGCCGTCTGTTGCATGAAGGCGGCATCTGGCTCGTCGCCCCCGAAGACAAACGCTACGGACAGGACGTCCTGATTCCCAAGGGCGCGACCGGTCCCGCGAAGGTGGGGCAGGTTGTGGTGGTGCAGCTCACCGAGCCGCCGGCGCTGTTCGGCCAGCCAGTGGGCCGCGTGAAGGAAGTGCTCGGCGAGATCGACGACCCGGGCATGGAGATCGAAATTGCCGTGCGCAAGTACGGCGTGCCGCACGAGTTTTCAGCCGAATGCCTGGCCGAAGCCAAGGCCTTGCCGGAGAAGGTTCGCCCCGCCGACAAGAAGGGCCGCATCGATCTGACCGACGTGCCGCTGGTCACCATTGACGGCGAAGACGCACGCGACTTCGACGACGCGGTGTACTGCGAACCCGCGAAGGTTGGCCGAGGCAAGGGATGGCGCCTGCTGGTGGCCATTGCCGACGTCAGCGCCTATGTGCAGACCGGCTCGGCGATCGACATCGACGCCTACGACCGCGCGACCAGTGTCTACTTTCCGCGCCGCGTTATCCCGATGCTGCCGGAAAAGCTTTCGAACGGCTTGTGCTCGCTGAACCCCGAGGTCGAGCGCCTGTGCATGGTATGCGACATGCTCGTGGCCGCCGACGGCGAGATCTACGCCTACCAGTTCTACCCGGCGGTGATGTTCAGCCACGCGCGCTTCACCTATACCGAGGTGGCGGCCATTCTTGGCAACACGCGCGGACCCGAGGCAGCCAAGCGCAAGGACCGCGTAAAGGACCTGCTGAACCTGGCCGACGTGTACAAGGCGCTGCTCAAGCAGCGCGGCAAGCGCGGCGCAGTCGACTTCGAAACCACCGAGACGCAGATCATTTGCGACGACGCGGGCCGCATCGAGAAGATCGTTCCGCGCACGCGCAACGAGGCGCACCGCCTCATCGAAGAAGCCATGCTCGCGGCCAACGTGTGCAGCGCCGACTTCATCGCAGAAGGCAAGCACCCGGGCCTGTTCCGGGTGCACGAAGGCCCGACGCCCGAGAAGAAGGAAATCTTGCGCGGGTATCTGAAAGCCATGGGCGTGGGGCTGAGCATTACCGACGATCCGCGTCCCGGCGAGTTCCAGGCCATTGCCGAAGCCACCAAGGAGCGGCCTGACGCGCAGCAGATCCACACGATGCTGCTTCGCTCGATGCAGCAGGCGATCTATACGCCCATCAACAGCGGCCACTTCGGCCTGGCGTACGAGGCCTATACGCACTTCACGAGCCCGATCCGGCGCTACCCGGACCTGCTGGTGCACCGCGTGATCAAGGCCATTCTCGGCAAGACGCGCTATCAGCTGCCGATGCTGCCGACTCCTGGCGAGGCGCATGCCAAGCTTGCCAAGCGGTTGGCTTCGCGCGTGAAGGCGCCGACCACCAAGCCGCAGAAGGCCACCGTCGCGCCCACGAAGGAAGTGCTGGCCTGGGAAGCCGCCGGCCTGCATTGCAGCGCCAACGAGCGCCGTGCCGACGAAGCCAGCCGCGACGTCGAAGCCTGGCTCAAGTGCAAATACATGCGCGAGCATCTGGGCGAGGAATACGGCGGCGTGGTCACCGCGGCCACCACCTTCGGCATCTTCGTGACATTGGACGCCATGTATGTCGAGGGGCTGGTGCACATCACGGAACTGGGCGGCGAATACTTCAAGTTCGACGAAATGCGCCAGGAACTGCGCGGCGAGCGCACCGGCATCCGCTATGCCATCGGCACCCGCGTGCGGGTGCAGGTGAGCAGGGTCGACCTGGACGGGCGCAAGATCGATTTCCGCCTGGTGCGCGAGGGTGAAGAACTCACGTCGCGGGCCATGAAGGACAAGGGCGTGGGCTCGGCCGGCGTGCCGGTCAAGGCATCAGCCAAGCGCAGTTCGCGCCACAAGGCCGAGGCGGCCCCCGAACAGCGCGGCGACCGCGCAGTCACTGCCGCGGCAGGACCTCAATCTGCGATGCAAGCCTTCAAGTCGGCGGTGAAGAAGGCTGCCAACAAGATGAAGGGGCGCAAGCCACCGCGCCGCACATGATGCATCGCATCCATATACAAGCAAGACAGACAAGCTGAGAAGGAGACACTGAGCATGAGCGTGGAAAACAACAAGGGCCGCATCGCCATCGTCACAGGCGCGGGCACAGGCATCGGACGCGCCGCGGCGCTCGCATTGCTGGCCGACGGCTGGAGCGTGGGGCTGGCGGGGCGCCGCCCCGAGCCACTGGAGCAGGTGGCGGAAGAGTCGGGCGCCGGCGCACGCGCGTTTGCAGTGCCCACCGACGTGGCCAACGCCGAATCGGTGCAGGCGCTGTTCGCCGCCGTGGTCGAACGCTTCGGCCGTGTCGACCTGCTGTTCAACAATGCCGGCGTGGGCAACCCGCCGGGCCCGTTCGAAGACTGGACGCCGGAGCAATGGCGCGGAGTGGTCGACATCAACCTGAACGGCATGTTCTTCTGCATCCAGCAGGCGTTCCGCACAATGAAGGCGCAAACCCCGCGAGGCGGCCGCATCATCAACAACGGTTCCATCTCGGCCACGGCGCCCCGGCCGAATTCGCCCGCCTACACGGCGACCAAGCATGCGGTCGAGGGCCTTACCAAGACCGCATCGCTCGACGGGCGCAAGTACGACATCGCGGTCGGCCAGATCGACGTGGGCAACGCCATGACCGAACTGGCTGCGCGCATGGCCAAGGGCGTGCCGCAAGCCAACGGAGAGCTTGCGATCGAGCCGCTGATGGACGTCAAGATCGTCGGCCAGTCGGTGCTCTACATGGCAAACCTGCCGCTGGAAGCCAACGTGCTGTTCCACACCGTGATGGCGACGAAGATGCCCTTCGTCGGACGCGGCTAGGGCCTCCAGGACCTCGTCAACCGGGTGCCTGGCGCGCCAACGCGCCGGCCGTCAGGGGCGGCGCATCGGCCGGCCAGGTGTCGGCGATGTGGCCGTGGCGCCAGACGGCGTGGTGCGCGGCCTCGAAGGGCGGTTGCCCCGAGGCCAGCGCGGCGCCAATCATCCCGGCCAGCACGTCGCCCGTGCCGGCGGTTGCAAGCGCTGCGTTCCCGGTCGGGTTCAGCACAGGCGGCCTCCCGCTGCTGCCTGCAATGACCGTTCCCGAGCCTTTGAGTACGGCAATGGCGCCGTAGCGTGAGGCCAGCTTGCGGGCAGCTGCCAGCCTGTCCGCCTGAATGTCCGCGGCCGTGCAGTTCAACAAGCGTGCGGCTTCGAGAGGATGCGGGGTGATGACGGTGGGTTTTCCACGCCGCGTGCGTGATGCCAGTTGCGCCTGAAGGGCGCTGTCGCCGGCAATGGCGTTCAATGCATCGGCATCGAGCACCAGTGCGGCCGCCGTCGCCAATACGCGTGGCAGCACCGCGCGTACGGCTGTACCTCCACCGCATCCGCAAACCGCAGTCATGCCGGAAAGATCCAGCGTATCGGCATCGCGCAGCATCAGTTCGGGCTGTGCCACGTCGACCGGGGCCGCGCTCGGGTCGAGCAGCCCGGCAAACACGCGTCCGGCACCGGCATGCAATGCGGCCGATGCGGCCAGCAGCGCTGCGCCGGCCATGCCGGAGGCACCGCCGATCACGGCGACATCGCCGTAGCTGCCTTTGTGCGACGCGTGGCTGCGCGGTGCTGCCGTGGGCATGCCCGCAAGGCATGCGGCGGGCGCTTCGGCGATGCCGCTGCCGCAACCCAGGTCATCGAACCACACCGTGCCTGCCGAATCCCGGCCTTGTGCCGTGAAAAGGCCTGGTTTGAGGCTCAGAAAGGTGATGCAGAAACGAGTCGATGCGGCATCCGAGCAACCAGGAATGCTTGTAACCCCGGTGTCGGCATTCAACCCCGAAGGCACATCGACACTGAGCACCGGTTGGGCTGTCGAATGCATCTGGCGAAGCCATTCGGCCATGGGGTTCTCGATCGGCCGGGCGGCGCCGATGCCGAGCAGCGCATCGATGGCCAGTCCATAGGTGGCGGGCGGGGTCGGCGCGAAGATCACGCCGGCATCCCTGGCTCGGCGAAGCGACACCTTCGCATCCGCCGGCAGCCGATTTTCATCGCCGGTGAAAGTGACGATCGGCAAAAACCCCCGGTGCTGCAGCTGCGCGGCCGCTTCGAAACCGTCGCCGCCGTTGTTGCCGGGCCCGCATGCTATCCAGATCGTGCGCGCATGCGGCGCGATTGCCATGGCCAGCCGGGCTACAGCCAGGCCGGCGCGCTGCATCAGCGTATGGGCAGGGAGGGCGGCTGCCGCCGCTTGCTCGATGCGACGCGTTGCCGCGATGTCGAAAAGATTGGCGACCGTGCCGGACGTGATTCGCTGCATCGAACCATTTTGCCGCCCTTGAGCAGCCAGCTACCGAGGGAACTGCGGAATCTAGCGAAGGTAGAGCCGCTCGACGCCCAGCCCTTCCAGGTCGACGCCCGCATCGCGGCCCCTGATCAGGTCGGCCACCACACGCGCACTGCCGCACGACAGCGCCCAGCCGCTCGACCCGTGGCCCAGGTTGAGCCAGACGCCCGGCACGCCACTGGCGCCCAGCACCGGGGGGCCGTCGGGCAGCATCGGCCGTGCGCCCTTCCATTGCTGAACGCCCGACTGCAGCGTGACTGCGCCAGGGAACCAGTCGTGCAGCACCTTGTAGAGTGTTTGCACGGCGGACGGGTTCATGGTGGCCAGCGAGCCGCCGATTTCCGCGCTGCCGGCCACGCGCACGCGCTGGCCCAGCCGCGAAATTGCGACTTTGTAGCGTTCATCCATTACCGCGCTGCGCGGCGCGTTGAGCGATTCGCGAATGGGCGCGCTGACGGAATGGCCGTAGATGGGGGCGAGCGGAATCCGAAGACCGAGCGGCCGCAGCAGCGACGCCGAGGCAAGTCCGGCGCACACCACTACCGCATCGAAACGCAGCGGCGGGGAACCGCTCGCAAGCGAGAGGGAGGTGGGCTCGGCGCGGCTCAGCGGCGCAATGTCGCAATTGAAATGAAACTCGGCGCCGAGCGCCTCGGCCTCCCACTTGAGCAGCAGCGCAAACTGGCGGCAGTTGGCCACCTCGTCTTCGGGCAGGTAGATGGCGCCTGCAAGTGCGGTGTCGGTGCTGAGCGCAGGTTCGATGCGCCGGGCCTCGTCGGCATCGACTTCGCGAAAGACGCTGCCCGCCGCCCGCAGGACGTCGAGGCCGGGCTGCACCAGCTTTTTCTCGCGCTTGGAGCGCAGCAACACAAGGTAGCCGTCGCTGCGCTCATAGCTGAGTTCGCGCGCTTCAGTCACCTCATGCAGGCGAGTGCGGCTGTAGAAAGCCAGGCGCTGCATGCGGGCACGGTTGGCCAGGTAGGTTTCGAGCTTGCAGGCCTTCTGCCAGCGCGACATCCAGCCAATGTCGCGCGAACTCAGCGGCCAGCGCAGCTTGACGGCACCGTGAGACGAGAGCAGCGAACGCAGAACCTTGGCACGCATGCCCGGGGCGGCCCAAGGCGTTACATAACCCGGTGCGACCACGCCCGCATTGGCAAAACTGGCTTCCTCGGCCGCTGCACCGCGGCGCTCGAATACAGACACTTCATGGCCGTCCGAAGCCAGTTCCCAGGCGGTGGTGACGCCGATGATCCCGGCGCCCACGATCGCGATTTTCATTGAATGCTTGAGTAAGAAGAGATGGCTGACGCCGGTCGATAGGCGTGCAGCTATTGTCTTCGCAGTGCGTGTTCCGTTTGTAAGGCAATCGCGAGAACGGCATCGTCGTGCAGTGCGGCGTGCCACAGCATCAGGCCTGCCGGCAACTCGCCGGCGGCATGGCAGGGCAACGAAATGGCGCAGCCGTCGAGCATGTTGATGATCGACGGGTTGCGCAGCAGCAGCGCGTTGACGCGGAAGAACTCTTCGTCGCGCTCGGCGCCAGGCGCCACGCTCTCGATGGGAGGCGCGGTGATCGGAACCGTTGGCGACAGCACGGCGTCGTACGGCGCGAGCGCTGCTTCGACGCGGGCGATCCATGCGCGCCGGGCATTCACGAGGTCGATGTATTCGTGCGCCTTCATGCCGGCGCCCCTGAGGATGCGCTGTGCAACGCGCGGGTCGTAGCCGGCGCCGCTGCGCTCC
This sequence comes from Variovorax paradoxus, assembly GCF_029919115.1. Lineage (NCBI taxonomy): Bacteria > Pseudomonadati > Pseudomonadota > Betaproteobacteria > Burkholderiales > Comamonadaceae > Variovorax > Variovorax paradoxus. The sequence goes on along the minus strand of NZ_CP123990.1, from coordinate 2,515,309 downwards.
AGCAGCAGCCGGTGCCAGGCGTACGACTCTGCCGCGGAGAAGCCGCCGGTGGCATTGATGGCCTGCAGCTCTGCCAATTCCGGCAGCGCGATTTCCTCGATATGGGCGCCGCCGGCGCGCAGCGTTCGGAGCGCGTCGTCAAAGGCACGGGCCACGGCAGGCTCGATGTCGTCGAAGAATACGTTCTTCACGACGGCCAGCCGGTATGCCCCTAGAGCGGCCGCACCTGCGGTGACCCGGCGCGCCGCAAGGACTTCATGCGCCGTGATGGCATCCCGCACCGACCGGGTCATGGCGCACACGGTGTCCAAGGTCGTCGACAGCGGCAGGGCACCGTCGGCCGGAACGAGGCGGGCGGTGCTCTTGAAGCCCACGATGCCGTTCAGCGCGGCGGGAATGCGAATCGAGCCGCCGGTGTCGGAGCCCAGGCCGATGTACGCGGCCCCGGTTGCAACCGAAATGGCGGCGCCCGAAGAAGAGCCTCCGGGAATGCGCGGCGTGGCGGCGTCGCTCACATTGGCCGGGGTGCGATGGTGCGGATTGACGCCCACCCCCGAGAAAGCGAATTCGGTCATGTTGGTGCGGCCGGTCAGCACGCCGCCCGCGGCGCGCAGCCGCGCCACGGCCACGGCGTCCGCCTTGGCGGCCGGCGCATGCGCAAGCACCACGGAGCCGGCGGGAGTCGGCTGCCCTTCGATGTCGAACAGGTCCTTGGCGGTGAATGCGAGCCCGGAGAGCCTGCTTTGCGGCGCCGATTGCGCATCCTGCCGACGGGCTTCCTCAAAAAGCGTTCGGGTGAAAACGTGGCTGCAGGCTGGGGATTCGGAGACTTCGATGGCACGCTCCATTTCGGTGCGTGCATCGCTGCCGCCTGCCAGAAGGTTCAGACGGGCGGCGTGAAGGTCGTTCATGGGTGGTTCTGCGAGGGCGCGGACGCTTGATTCCGGGAGGCGGGGCGGGGAGAAAGACAGGGGCAGGCGTGCTATACTCGTTGGGTTTCGCTGATCATGCGGCGGCTCCCGCCGCACCCCAGCCAGACACATTCGCAAACCGGCCCAATCAAGGTGTTGTGACTCCATTCGAAGGAGGCGCAAAACGGGCTGGATTTTAGACCCAACCTTTGGAGTAATTTCAATGTCGACCACCATGCGCGAAATGCTGGAAGCCGGTGTCCACTTCGGTCACCAAACCCGCTTCTGGAACCCCAAGATGGCTCCGTTCATCTTCGGCCATCGCAACAAGATCCACATCATCAACCTGGAAAAGTCGCTCCCGATGTTCCAGGACGCGATGAAGTACGCCAAGCAGCTCACTGCCAACCGCGGCACCATCCTCATGGTCGGCACCAAGCGCCAAGCCCGTGAAATCGTGGCTGCCGAAGCCCGCCGCGCTGGCGTGCCTTTCGTCGACACCCGCTGGCTCGGCGGCATGCTGACCAACTTCAAGACCGTCAAGACCTCGATCAAGCGTCTGAAGGACATGAAGGCCCAGCAGGAAGCCGGCCTCGAAAGCCTGAGCAAGAAAGAGCAACTCACGTTCACGCGTGAAATCGAGAAGCTCGAGAAGGACATCGGCGGCATCCAGGACATGACCGCGCTGCCCGACGCCATCTTCGTGATCGACGTGGGCTTCCACAAGATCGCCGTGGCAGAAGCCAAGAAGCTCGGCATCCCGCTGATCGGCGTGGTGGACTCCAACCACTCGCCCGAAGGCATCGACTACGTCATTCCGGGCAACGACGACTCGTCGAAGGCCGTCACGCTGTACGCCCGCGGCATCGCCGACGCGATCATCGAAGGCCGCAACAGCGCCACCGGCGACGTGGTCAAGGCCATCGCCGAAGGCAGCGACGAATTCGTCGAAGTCGAAGAGGGCGCCTCGGCCTGATCGAGTGCTCTCACGCGCCTGAAGAAGGGGCTTTGGTGCCCCTTTTTTTTAATCTGATTTTTTGGACACGGAGATAGAACAATGGCTGCAATCACCGCAAGCATGGTCGGCGAACTGCGCGCAAAGACCGACGCGCCCATGATGGAATGCAAGAAGGCCCTGACCGAGGCCGACGGCAACATGGAAAAAGCCGAAGAGCTGCTGCGCATCAAGCTCGGCAACAAGGCAGGCAAGGCTTCGGGCCGCATCACCGCCGAAGGCGTGGTCACGGCATTTGTCGAAGGTTCGGCCGGCGGCATGATCGAAATCAACTGCGAAACCGACTTCGTCACCAAGAACGACAGCTTCCTGGCCATGGCCAACGCTGCCGCAATGCTGGTTGCCAAGAACAACCCCGCCGACATCGCTGCACTCGGCGCGCTGCCCTATGAACAAGACGGTTTCGGCCCCACGCTCGAAGACGTGCGCAAGGGCCTGATCGGCAAGATCGGCGAGAACATGAGCTTCCGCCGCTTCAAGCACTTCGGCGGCAACGGCAAGCTAGCTTCTTACCTGCACGGCACGCGCATCGGCGTGATGGTCGAGTTCGAAGGCGACGACACCTCGGCCAAGGACGTTGCCATGCACGTCGCGGCCATGAAGCCGGTTGCCATTTCTGCTGCCGACGTTCCCGCCGACCTGATCGAAAAAGAGCGCGCCGTTGCTGCCGGCAAGGCCGAGGAAGACCGCAAGACGGCCGAAGCCGAAGGCAAGAAGCCGCAGCCTGCCGACATCGTTGCCAAGCGCATCGAAGGCGGCGTGCAGAAGTACCTCAAGGAAGTCTCGCTGCACAACCAGGTCTTCGTGAAGAGCACCGACGGCAAGCAGACCGTCGAGCAGATGCTCAAGGCCGCCAACACCACCATCAAGGGCTTCACCCTTTACGTGGTCGGCGAAGGCATCGAAAAGAAGGTCGACGACTTCGCTGCCGAAGTTGCGGCCCAAGTTGCTGCCGCCAAGGCCGCTGCGTAAAAACTGTTACGCCCCAAAGCGACGGCGCGCATGTGTGTGCCGTCGCTTTTTCACCGCCTCGTTCTACACTCGCCCCCGCCAACCCAAGTAAGGAAATTGCCCATGTCTGATCCCCGTCCAGCCCACAAGCGAATCTTGTTGAAGCTGTCGGGTGAGGCGTTAATGGGAGATGATGCCTTTGGTATTAACCGTGCGACGATCGTTCGCATGGTCGAGGAGGTGGCTGAGGTGGTGAACATGGGCGTGGAAGTCGCCGTTGTCATCGGCGGTGGCAACATCTTCCGCGGCGTCGCGGGAGGCTCGGTCGGCATGGACAGGGCCACGGCCGACTACATGGGCATGCTGGCCACGGTGATGAATTCGCTGGCGCTGGCCGATGCCATGAACAAACAAGGGCTTGTGGCGCGCGTGATGTCCGCCATTGCCATCGAGCAGGTGGTCGAGCCCTACGTGCGGCCCAAGGCACTGCAGTATCTCGAAGAGGGCAAGGTCGTGGTGTTTGCCGCGGGTACCGGCAACCCGTTCTTCACCACCGACACCGCCGCCGCACTGCGCGGTGCCGAAATTGGCGCCGAGCTGGTGCTCAAGGCGACCAAGGTCGACGGTGTCTATTCCGCCGACCCCAAGACCCATCCGGACGCAACGCGCTATTCCACGCTCACTTTCGACGAGGCAATCGCGCAGAATCTCGGCATCATGGACGCCACGGCTTTTGCGCTGTGCCGCGACCAGAAGTTGCCGATCAAGGTGTTCTCGATCTTCAAGAACGGCGCCCTCAAGCGCGTCGTCATGGGCGAGGACGAGGGCACGCTGGTGCATGCCTGAGGAGTATTGAGATGACGACCCCAACCATTGCAGAAATCCGCAGCACGACCGATGCGAAGATGAACCAGTCGCTGGCTGCGTTCCAGAACAACCTCACCAAGATCCGTACGGGCCGCGCCAATTCCGCGCTGCTCGACTCCATCCATGTGGAGTACTACGGCTCGCAGGTTCCCCTGAGCCAGGTGGCCAACGTGTCGGTGCTCGATTCGCGCACCATCAGCGTCCAGCCCTGGGAAAAGGGCATGGGCGCCAAGATTGAAAAGGCCATCCGCGAAAGCGACCTGGGCCTGAATCCGGCCTCCATGGGCGACCTGATCCGCGTGCCGCTTCCGGCAATGAGCGAAGAGCGCCGCAAGGAAATGACCAAGCTGGTCCGCAACGAGGGCGAAAGCGCCAAGATCGCCACGCGCAACCTGCGCCGCGATGCGAACGAAGCCGTCAAGAAGCTGGTCAAGGAAAAGCTCGCCTCCGAAGACGACCAGAAGCGCGCCGAGGCCGAGATCCAGAAGGTCACCGACCGCCACATCGCGGAAATCGACCGGCTGGTCGCGGCCAAGGAAGCGGAGATCATGGCCGTTTGAGGCTGCGCATGGCCTCGTCTTCGCTGCAGATTCCCCACCACATTGCCATCGTCATGGATGGCAATGGCCGCTGGGCCACGCGGCGATTCCTGCCTCGCGTGGCAGGCCACAAGCAAGGCGTCGAGTCGCTGCGCCGTTGCGTCAGGGCCTGCGTCGACCGCGGCGTGGGTGTTCTCACGGTGTTCGCGTTTTCGTCCGAAAACTGGAACCGGCCGCCCGAAGAGGTTTCGGGGCTGATGGAAATCATGGTTGGTGCTCTCGCACGCGAGGTGCCCAAGCTGAGCCGCGACGGCGTGCGGCTGCACTTCGTTGGCGAACGGGCCGGGCTCTCCAAGAAAATGGTGCAAGGCCTGGTCGATGCCGAAGAGGCAACCGCGCAGAACACGAAGCTCGTTCTCAACGTCTGCTTCAACTACGGTGGCCGGTGGGACATTGCACGCGCTGCCGCCAAGCTGGCGGAGCAGGGCGCGCCGCTCACCGAAGCCAACCTCGATCGCGCCATGGCCCTGGCCCATGTGCCAGACCCCGACCTGCTCATTCGCACCGGCGGCGAGCAGCGCCTGTCGAACTTCCTGCTGTGGCAGAGCGCCTATGCGGAGCTTTTCTTCAGCGACAAGCTGTGGCCCGAGTTCGATGAAGCTGAGCTGGATGCCGGAATTGCCGCATTCCAGCTTCGCGAGCGCCGTTTCGGCAAGACTTCCGCGCAGGTCACGGCCGGCAGCGATTCCACCTCAGATCGCCAGTTGGCCTGACGGCCTTCAACGGCCCGAAATACCGCCGCATGCTCAAACAACGCATCCTCACGGCCATCGTCCTGCTGGCGATCCTGCTGCCGGCGCTTTTCTATCCGTCGCACGTTCCTTTTGCCTGCGTCATGCTGGTGCTGATCGGTGCCGGGGCTTGGGAGTGGGGGCGTCTCAACGGTTACGGGCAGCGGCTCTCCGTGTTCCTGGGGCTGGAAACGGTCGCGCTTTGCGTGCTGTCGTGGTGGCTAGGGTTGCTCGAGCGGCCGCTCATGCTCATGTGGCTGCTGGCCAGCGCGGCCTGGGTGCTTGGTGGCGCCGCGCTGCTGCGCGTCGCGGTGCCGGGCTGGCCCCGGGTTCCGCGTGGCTTGCGGCTCGTGGGCGGGCTGCTGGCGCTCTGGGTGGCCTGGCTCGCGGCCGTGCAGGCGCGCATGGTCGGCATCAACTTTCTGCTTTCCATTCTTGTGCTGGTCTGGGTGGCCGACGTGTTCGCGTATTTCGCAGGCCGCGCCTTCGGCCTCAAGTTCACGCGCGGCAAGCTCGCACCCGCCATCAGCCCCGGCAAGAGCTGGGAAGGCGTGTGGGGCGGCATGGCCGGCGTGGTGGTGCTGGCTTTTGCGTGGGTCTGGGCCGACAGGGCGGCCGGTGCAACCGTGGCAAGCCTCTATACCCGGCTGCATGAACGCGGCTGGTGGCTGTTGCTCGTGGGCGTGGTGTTTCTTGCCGCGATGAGCGTGGTTGGCGACCTGGTCGAATCGCTGATCAAGCGCAGTGCCGGCGCCAAGGACAGCAGCAGCTTGCTGCCCGGCCACGGCGGCGTGCTCGACCGCGTGGATGCCCTCTTGCCGGCACTTCCCATTGCAATGATGCTGGCTTCCTTGTGAACACACCCAAACAACGCATCACGGTGCTGGGCTCGACCGGTTCGGTCGGGGTCAGCACGCTGGATGTCATTTCGCGGCATCCTGAGCGCTTCGAGGTTTTTGCTTTGTCGGCCTCCACCAAGGTCGACGAACTGCTGGCGCAGTGCGCGCGGTTTTCGCCCCGGTTCGCCGTCATGGCAAGTGCGCCACATGCGGCTTTGCTGGCGCAAAAGCTCGAGCAGAACAATCTTCCGACGCGTGTTCTGAGTGGGCCGGATGCTATAGAAAAAATAGCGTCGCACGAAGAGGTCGATGCTGTCATGGCCGCCATCGTGGGCGCTGCGGGCCTTGGGCCGTGCCTGGCTGCGGCACGCGCGGGCAAGCGGCTCCTCCTGGCCAACAAAGAGGCGCTGGTCGTTGGCGGCGAGCTTTTCATGCGCACCGTGCGCGAAGGCGGCGCCACGCTGCTGCCGATCGACAGCGAACACTCTGCCATCTTCCAGTCGCTGCCTGAAGACCCGTCCACCTGGCCGCGGCGGATCGACAAGATCATCCTGACCGCTTCCGGCGGGCCGTTCCGCACGCGTGCGCCCGGCACGCTCGGTACGGTTACGCCGGAGCAGGCCTGTGCCCATCCGAACTGGGTCATGGGGCGCAAGATTTCGGTCGATTCCGCCACCATGATGAACAAGGCGCTCGAGGTGATCGAGGCGCGCCACCTGTTCGGTGTGCTGCCCGAGCAGATCGAGGTGGTCATCCACCCCCAGAGCGTGGTGCATTCGATGGTCCAGTTCACCGATGCTTCGGTCATAGCGCAGCTCGGCACGCCCGACATGCGCGTGCCCATCGCCGTGGGCCTGGCCTGGCCGGAGCGCATTGAAAGCGGAGCGGGGCGCCTGGACTTCCGCCAGATGGCGGCGCTGAGCTTCGATGCCCCCGATGCAGCACTGTTTCCCGGGCTAGGCCTGGCCTGGCACGCACTTCGCGCAGCCCCCGGGACCACGGCGGTGCTCAATGCTGCCAACGAAGTCGCAGTCGAAGCCTTTCTTGACCGGCGCCTGCGCTTCGACCGCATTCATGCGGTCAACATGGAAACTTTGGAAACCGTTTCGCCCTCCAAGCCCGCATCGCTGGCGGACCTGCTGGCGCTCGATGCCAGTGCCCGCGCGGCCGCCAATGCCGCGGCGCTGCGCTTTGCGGCCTGATACGCCAGAGACAACCGAGGACCCGAATGCTCACCGTCATCGCCTTTGTGGTTGCCATCGGCGTCCTGATTGCCGTGCACGAATACGGCCATTACCGCGTTGCGGTCGCTTGCGGCGTCAAGGTGCTGCGGTTCTCGGTGGGGTTCGGCAAGACGCTGTACCGCTGGCAGCCCAAGCGCCAGCATCCTGGCCAGTCGACCGAGTTCGTCATTGGCGCATTCCCTCTCGGCGGCTACGTCAAGATGCTCGATGAGCGCGAGGGGCCGGTTGCGCCTGAAGAGCGACACCGCGCCTTCAACACGCAGCCGTTGCGCTCGCGCGCCGCCATCGTTGCCGCGGGGCCCATTGCCAACCTGCTGCTCGCGGTCGTGCTTTACACGGCCGTCAACTGGATCGGAGTGGACGAGCCGGTCGCCAAGCTGGCCCGTCCCGTGGCTGCCTCATTGGCCGAGGCCGCGGGCCTGCGCGGCGGCGAGCACGTCACCCGCGCCGGTTTCGACGGCGACCTGGCACCCGTGCAATCGTTCGAGGACCTTCGCTGGCGCATGACGCGCGGCGCCCTCGATGGCCGAGACCTGACGCTCGAAGTCGCAGGCGAGGGCGGCCGGCCCGAGCGCCAGATCGTGCTGCCCCTGAGCCGCATGCAGGCCAAGGACGCCGACCCGCAGATGTTCCGCAAGATCGGCGTGCTCGCTCCGCTCACGCGGCCCGAGATCGGCGAGGTCATGGCAGGCAGTGCCGCAGAGCGCGCCGGCCTTCGCAACGGCGATCTGGTGCGGGCCATCGGCAACACGCCAATCGTCGACGGGCAGCAGCTGCGCGAGGTGATCCGGACGTCGATCGACGGCGGCCAGCCGCGCGTGCAAGCCTGGCAGGTGCAGCGCGGCGGCCAACTGGTCGAGCTCGAAGTCAGGCCGGAGCTGCGTGAAGAGGCTGGCGTGAAGGTCGGCCGGATCGGCGCCTACGTGGGCGCGCCGCCCGAAATGGTCAAGGTCCGGCAGGGGCCTGTCGACGGTGTGTGGCACGGCATCGTGCGCACCTGGGAGGTCTCGGCGCTCACCGTTCGCATGATGGGCAAGATGGTGATTGGCGAGGCTTCGCTCAAGAACCTGAGCGGGCCGCTCACGATTGCCGACTATGCGGGCAAGTCCGCAAGCCTCGGGCTGACCCAGTACCTGGTGTTCCTTGCGCTGATCAGCGTGAGCCTGGGCGTGCTCAATCTCATGCCGCTGCCGGTCCTCGATGGGGGACACCTGATGTATTATCTTTGGGAGGGCCTGACCGGCAAGAGCGTCTCTGACGCTTGGATGGAACGGCTTCAGCGCGGCGGTGTCGCTTTGCTGCTGGTCATGATGTCGGTCGCACTCTTCAACGACGTCACGCGGCTCTTTGGTTAACTTTCTGCCGGCCCTTTCCGCGCCGGCCCAATTCACAGATGAACACAAACTTCAGTCGCTTTCGCCTGCGTAGCGTTGCCGCGGTAGTGGCCAGCGCGCTGGCGGCCACGGCAGCCTGGGCCGTTGAGCCTTTCACGGTGCGCGACATTCGCGTCGAAGGCTTGCAACGCGTGGAGCCCGGCACGATCTTCGCGTCGTTGCCGCTGCGTGTGGGCGACACCTACAGCGACGAACGCGGATCGGCCGCCATTCGCGCGCTGTTCGACCTGGGTTTGTTCAAGGATGTGCGCATCGACGTCAACGGCAATGTGCTGGTGGTGATCGTCGAAGAGCGGCCCACCATTGCAGACGTCGATTTCGTCGGCACCAAGGAATTCGACAAGGCTGCGCTCCAGAAGGCGCTGCGCGAAGTCGGCCTGACCGACGGCCGGCCGTACGACAAGGCGCTGGCCGACCGCGCGGAGCAGGAGCTCAAGCGCCAGTACGTGAGCCGCAGCCTCTACAACGCGCAGGTCGTGACCACGGTCACGCCCATCGAGCGCAACCGGGTCAACCTCACGTTCACCGTGACCGAAGGCGACTCCGCCCGCATCCGCGAAGTGCGCGTGGTCGGCAACAAGGCCTTCAGCGAATCGACGCTGCTGAGCCTGTTCGACCAGGACAGCGGCGGTTTCATGAGCTGGTACACCAAGTCGAACCAGTATTCGCGCTCCAAGCTGAACGCCGACCTGGAAACGCTTCGCTCGTACTACATCACGCGTGGCTACCTCGAGTTCCGTATCGATTCGACGCAGGTGGCCATCTCGCCCGACCGGCAGGACCTGACGGTGACGGTGAACATCACCGAAGGTGAAAAATTCGTGGTGGCCGGCGTCAAGCTCGACGGCAACTACCTGGGCCGCGACGAGGAATTCAAGTCGCTCGTGAGCATCAAGCCCGGCGAGCCGTACAACGGCGAGGAGGTGACCGAAACCACCAAGGCCTTCACCGATTATTTCGGTACCTTCGGCTATGCGTTCGCGCGTGTGCAGGCTCGCCCTGAGATCGATCGCGTTAACAATCGCGTGACGTTGACGTTGCAGGCCGAACCGTCGCGCCGCGTCTATGTGCGCCGCGTGGCCGTGGGCGGCAACGCCAAGACGCGCGACGAAGTGATCCGCCGCGAGTTCCGCCAGTTCGAAGCTTCGTGGTACGACGGCGACAAGATCAAGATCTCGCGCGACCGCGTGGACCGCCTCGGCTTCTTCACTGAAGTGAACGTCGAAACCCAGGAAATCCCGGGTTCGCCCGACCAGGTCGACCTCGTCGTGAACGTGGCGGAAAAGCCCACCGGCAGCCTGCAGCTCGGCGCCGGCTATTCCAGCGCGGAGAAGGTGGCTCTCACCTTCGGCATCTCGCAGGAGAACGTGTTCGGGTCGGGCAATTTCCTCGGCTTGCAGGTCAACACCAGCAAGTACAACCGCACGCTTTCGCTGACCACGACCGACCCGTACTTCACGCAGGACGGCATCTCGCGCACGGTGAGCGTCTATCACACCACCACGCGGCCGTACAACTACTCGGTCGACGGCGATTACAAGCTGGTTAACCAGGGCGCTTCCATCCGCTTTGGCGTGCCGTTCAGCGAAGTCGACACCGTCTTCTTCGGCGTCGGCCTCGAGCGCTACGCGTTCGACGCGCAGAGCTCGTTCGCCTTCCTCACGCCCAAGTCGTACCGCGACTACTTCCAGTGCAAGACGGACGCCTCAGGCCTTTTCGTCTCGCGATGCGACCAGGACAGCGTGTGGGGCGTGCCGCTCACCATCGGCTGGGGCCGCGACAACCGCGACAGCGCACTCGTTCCGACGAGCGGGCGCCTGCAGCGCGCCAACCTCGAGCTGGGCGTCGGCGGTGACATGAAGTATCTCAAGACGAGCTACCAGTACCAGCAGTTCTTCCCGATCAACAAGCAGTACACCTTCGCAATCAACGGCGAAGTCGGCTACGGCAAGGCGTTCGGCGGCAAGACGTTCCCGATCTTCAAGAACTTCTATGCGGGTGGCCTGGGTTCGATCCGCGGCTTCGAGCAGAACTCGCTGGGTCCGCGCGATGCTCCGCTGCTCGGCCAGACCGAAGGCGCCGCATTGGGCGGCACCAAGAAGGCGATCTTCAACGCCGAGCTGAGCACCCCGTTCCCGGGCGCCGGCAACGACCGCACTCTGCGCCTCTACGGTTTCTTCGACGTCGGCAATGTGTTCGGTTCGCGCGCAGAAGGCCTGACCGATGCGCAGTACAAGGCACAGAAGAAGTTGCGTGCTTCGGTCGGCCTCGGCGTCAGCTGGATTTCGCCGCTCGGCCCGCTGCGCCTGGCCTACGCGTTCCCCATCAAGTCGCAGAAGGAAGTGGTGGATCCGGCGACCGGCCTCGTCACGATCCCGAAGGATAGAATTCAGCGCTTGCAATTCCAGATCGGAACTTCTTTCTAAATGACGCATTTGATCCGCGCCGCAGCTGGCGCGTTGTTGATCCCCGTTTTTGCACTGGTTGCCGCGCCTGCCGCCCAGGCGCAGGAGACTTTTCGCATCGGATTCGTGAACCCGGACCGCGTGCTGCGCGAAGCCCAGCCCGCCAAGGCCGCGCAAGCCAAGCTCGAATCGGAGTTTCTCAAGCGCGAGAAAGACCTCACGACGCAGGGCGAGGCGTTGAAGTCGGCCTCCGAAAGGTTCGAGCGCGAGGCGCCCACCTTGTCGGAAAGCCAGCGCACCGCGCGCCAGCGCGCGCTGGTCGACCAGGACCGCGATTTCCAGCGCCGCCGCCGCGAGTTCCAGGAAGACCTCAATGCGCGCAAGAACGAAGAGCTCCAGCAGGTCTACGAACGCGCCAACCGAGTGGTCAAGCAAGTGGCCGAGGCCGAAAAGTACGACGCCATCCTGCAGGAAGCGATCTACATCAATCCGAAGCACGACATCACGGACAAGGTGATCAAGGCGCTGAACGCCTCGACCACTTCTTCCGCGCCTGCGGGCGGCAAATAACGCCGCGAAAACGGCGTGGCACTGCAGCTCGGAGCCATTGTTGACGCCTTGGGAGGCGAGCTCCACGGGGACGCGGCGCTGTGCATCGAGCGGCTTGCGCCGCTTCAAAACGCCCAGCCCGATGCGCTCAGTTTTCTGAGCCATCCCAAATACCAGCAGGAACTGGCGGCGTCCAAGGCCGCCTGCGTGATCGTTTCGCCCGCCATGCGCGAGGCGGCGGCGGCGCGCGGCGCGTTCATCGTCGTGGCCGATCCGTATCTCTACTTTGCGCGGCTCACGCAGCTCTGGAAGGCGCACCATGCGCGCCCCGAGGCCGATCGCATCCATCCCTCCGCGGTCATCCACCCGGAAGCCCATGTGGACCCGACAGCACGCATCAGCGCGCTGTGCGTGGTGGAGCGGGGCGCGCGCATCGGTGCCGGCACGGTCCTGAAGTCGCGCGTGACGATCAGCGAAGACTGCATTGTTGGCGAACGTTGCCTGCTGCACCCCGGCGTGGTGATCGGCGCCGACGGCTTCGGCCTGGCGCCGCACAAGGGAGAGTGGGTCAAGATCGAGCAGCTGGGCGCGGTGCGCATCGGCAACGACGTCGAAATCGGCGCCAACACCTGCATCGACCGCGGCGCGCTCGACGACACCGTCATCGAAGACGGCGTCAAGCTCGACAACCTCATCCAGATCGGCCACAACGTACGCGTGGGCAAGCACACCGCAATGGCCGGCTGCGTCGGCGTGGCGGGCAGCGCCACCATTGGGGCGCATTGCACCTTCGGCGGCGGGGCGATCGTGCTGGGCCACCTGACCGTTGCCGATGGCGTGCACGTCTCGGCCGCCACGGTGGTTACCCGCTCGATCCACAAGGCCGGCCAATACACCGGCATGTTTCCCATCGACGACAATGCGAGCTGGGAAAAAAATGCTGCAACGCTCAAGCAGTTGCACAGCCTGCGCGAACGACTGAAGGCGCTGGAGAAGGCCCCCCAGAAAAAGTGAAGACGATGCAGGAACAGAAAATCATGACGACGACGCTCGATATCCATCAAATCCTCAAGCTGCTGCCCCACCGTTACCCGTTCCTGCTGGTGGATCGCGTGCTGGACATGGAAAAGGGCAAGCGCATCACGGCGCTCAAGAACGTGACCATGAACGAGCCGTTCTTCAACGGCCACTTTCCTCACCGTCCGGTCATGCCGGGCGTGCTGATGCTCGAAGCCATGGCGCAGGCAGCGGCGCTGCTGTCGTTCCATTCGCTGGACATCGTGCCCGACGACAACACGGTCTACTACTTTGCCGCCATTGACGGCGCGCGCTTCAAGCGCCCCGTGGAGCCAGGCGACCAGCTCACGCTCGAAGTCGAAATCGAGCGCATGAAGGCCGGCATCTCCAAGTTCAAGGGCCGTGCCCTTGTCGGTGCAGAGCTCGCCTGCGAGGCCACGCTGATGTGCGCCATGCGCCAGATCAACTGATCTTGCGGCGGCTACAACAAGGCATGACGCAGGTTCACCCGACAGCGCTCATCGACCCGAAGGCAGAACTGGACGCCTCGGTTTCGGTCGGGCCGTACACCATCATCGGACCCCATGTGCGGGTTGGCGCGGGCACGAGCATCGGCCCGCATTGCGTGATCGAAGGCCGCACCACCATCGGCCGCGACAACCGGATCTTTCAGTTTTCGTCGCTCGGTGCCGTGCCGCAGGACAAGAAGTACGCCGGCGAGCCGACCGAACTGGTCATTGGCGACCGCAACGTCATTCGCGAGTTTTGCACCTTCAATCTCGGCGTGCCCGGGGCGGGCGGCATCACGCGCGTGGGCAACGACAACTGGATCATGGCGTACACGCACATCGCGCACGACTGCCGTGTCGATGACCACACCACGCTGGCCAACAACACCACGCTGGCCGGCCACGTGCACCTGGCCGACTGGGTCACGATCGGCGGCCTCACGGGCATTCACCAATTTGTTTCGGTGGGTGCCCACGCCATGGTCGGCTTTGCCAGCGCGGTGTCGCAGGACGTGCCGCCCTTCATGCTGGTCGATGGCAATCCGCTTGCGGTCCGCGGCTTCAACGTCGTGGGCCTTCGCCGCCGCGATTTCTCGGCAGCCCGGCTGGCTGCGGTGAAGCAGATGCACCGCCTGCTGTACCGGCAGGGCAAGACGCTCGAAGAAGCGCGCGCCGGCATCAACGCCTTGGCGGCTGAAATTCCTGAAGCGGCCGAGGACGTGGCGCTGATGGAGCGCTTTCTCGCCAATTCGACGCGCGGCATCGCGCGTTGAAGTAACAGTCGCATGGGCAAGGACGAACAGCGACGGTTCGCGCTGGTCGCGGGAGAAGCTTCCGGCGATCTGCTTGCGGGCCTGCTTCTTGACGGCTTGCAGGCGCGCTGGCCTTCGCTCCAGACTGTCGGCATCGGCGGTCCCCGAATGCTCGCGCATGGCTTGCAGAGCTGGTGGCCGCAAGAAAAACTCGCGGTGCGCGGCTATATCGAAGTGCTGCGCCACTATGCCGAGATTGCCGGCATTCGCCGCCAGCTGAAGGCGCGGCTGTTGCGCGAATGGCCCGAACTCTTCATCGGCGTCGACGCCCCCGATTTCAACCTCGATCTGGAGGCGGGCCTCCGCAGCCGAGGCATGAAGACGGTGCACTTCGTCTGTCCCTCGATCTGGGCTTGGCGCGCCGAGCGTATCGAAAAAATCCGGGCCGCGGCCGACCACGTGCTGTGCATCTTCCCGTTCGAACCTGCGCTGCTGGCTGAAAACGGCGTGCAGGGCAGCTATGTCGGCCACCCGCTGGCCAACGTGATTCCCATGGCGCCCGACCGCAGCGCGGCGCGTGCAGCATTGGGCCTGGCGCCCGATGCGGAGGTGGTCGCCTTGCTGCCAGGCAGCCGCCGTTCGGAAGTGCGCTATCTGGCTGCGCGATTCTTCGCCGCCGCGGCGCAAATGCTCAAGGCAAGGCCGGCATTGCAGTTTGTCGCCCCCATCCTTCCGGGGCTCCGCGTAGAGGTCGAGGCCTTGTTGCAGGCCAGTGGCGCGGCGGGCCGGGTGAAGCTGCTCGACGGCCAGTCGCATGCCGCGTTGGCCGCCTGCGACGTGACGCTCATTGCCAGCGGCACGGCTACGCTCGAGGCGGCGCTTTTCAAGCGGCCGATGGTCATTGCGTACAACATGAACTCGCTGTCATGGCGCCTGATGCAGCGCAAGCAGCTCCAGCCCTGGGTCGGGTTGCCCAACATCCTGGCGCGCGAGTTCGTCGTGCCTGAACTGTTGCAGGAGGCAGCCACGCCCGAGGCGCTGGCCCATGCCACGCTGGAGTGGCTCGATGCGCCCGAAAAGACCCGGGCGCTGCAACAAAAATTTTCAGAGCTGCACGTGCAACTGCAGCGCGATACGCCGACACTTTGCGCCGATGCGATCCAGAAAGTTCTTGAAAGCTGAGCAGGCGGCCCTGGTGTGGGACGCGCCGGGCCTGGTTGCGGGCGTCGACGAAGCGGGCCGCGGGCCGCTGGCCGGCCCGGTGGTGGCTGCGGCCGTCATCCTGGACGACCAGCGGCCGATTCGCGGCCTGGCCGATTCCAAGACCCTCACGGCCCTGCAGCGCGAGCGCCTGCACGACCAGATTCTTGCCAAGGCGCTGTGCTGCTCGGTGGCGCAGGCGAGTGTCGAAGAAATCGACACCCACAACATCCTGCAGGCCACGATGCTGGCCATGCGCCGCGCAGTGGAGGGGCTGCGCCTGAAGCCCGCAAAGGTGCTGGTCGACGGCAATCGCCTTCCGACCCTTGACGTGCTGGCCGAGGCCATCGTGAAGGGCGATGCGCGAGTCAAGGCGATTTCCGCTGCGTCCATCCTTGCGAAGGTCCACCGCGACCGGCTGTGCGAGCAACTGCACGTCGAATTTCCCCACTACGGCTTTGCCGGCCACAAGGGCTACGGCACGCCGGAGCATCTGGAGGCGCTGCTGCGCCATGGCGCCTGCGTCCACCATCGCCGGTCGTTCAGCCCGGTGGCTGCCGCGTTGGCGCGCACGGCCGGCGGAGCTGCCGTACCCGACGACGCGTCCATGGCGATCTCGATGGACTCCGCCACGGTCGAGATTGCACGTCTCGATTTGCGTGCCGCGCCCTGAGACGCCTGCCGCATGACCACTCCCGCCGGCGCGAGCCACATCAGCTCGCGCGACAACCCGCTGCTCAAGGACCTGCGCAAGCTGGCACAGGACCCCGGCGCCTACCGCAAGCTCGGCCGCGTGTGGCTGGAGGGCGACCACCTCTGCCGCGCCGCCCTCGCCAGGGGTATCAAGCCCGCCCTGGCTGTATTTTCAGAATCGTTCTGGCCGCAGTGTCCTGCCGAATGGACGAATATTGCTATCAAAACAGTAGTGGTCGGCGATGATCTCTTGCGCGGCGCCAGCGGACTGGAGTCGCCCGCGCCCATGGGTTTCGTGCTCGACTTGCCCGACCGGCCGGCGCTGCTGCCCGACGCGCCCAGCGTGGTGCTCGATCGCCTTCAGGATGCCGGAAATGCCGGCTCCATACTGCGCAGCGCGGCGGCCTTCGGGTTCAAGCAGGTGATCGCGCTCAAGGGCACCGCCGCGTTGTGGGCGCCCAAGGTGCTGCGGGCAGGCATGGGCGCCCATTTCGGCCTGCGGTTGATCGAGGGCGTGGAGGCCGATGCGCTCGACCAACTGAAGGTGCCGCTGGTGGCCACCAGTTCGCACCGGGGCGAATGGCTGCACAAAGCCAGGCTGCCGCATCCTTGCGCCTGGCTCATGGGGCACGAGGGGCAGGGCGTTTCAGCGGCGCTGGAGGCCCGCGCAACGCACCATATCCGCATTGCGCAGCCCGGCGGCGAGGAATCGCTGAACGTGGCCGCCGCGGCGGCCATCTGCCTGCACGCGAGCGGCGCGGCCGGCCTTGCGCGGGCGAATTCCTGATTCCCGGACGCCATAAAGACGTCGGCGCCGCATGTTTTCCGGCCTTTCAAGTCAGGAGGGTGACGCCGCCGGGCTACAATCGGGGGCTTACTCGCAATAGCGTCGCCCGGCCGCCTACAACGCCATCTTCCCCTTAAGCAGCAGTCCGCAGGCAACGCGCCTGGGGCTCCGGGCGACCGTAACCATCCGGAGAACCCAGTGCTTTTGTCTCTCAAGGGAAGTTTCCCGCCCGCCATCCTGGCGCTCGCAGACGGCACGGTCTTTCAAGGCAATTCGATCGGAGCCGCCGGCTCCACGACCGGTGAAGTGGTGTTCAACACCTCCATGACCGGTTACCAGGAAATCCTCACCGACCCGAGTTATTGCCAGCAGATCGTGACGCTCACGTATCCGCACATCGGCAATTACGGCGTCAACGGGGAAGACATCGAAGCCGACAAGATCCATGCCGCTGGCCTGATCATCAAAGACCTGCCGCTCGTCGCATCCAATTTCCGCAAGACCGCGACGCTGAACGAATACCTCGTGGCCGGCAAGACGGTGGCCATTGCGAACATCGACACCCGCAAGCTCACTCGCCACCTGCGCACCCATGGCGCGCAGAACGGCTGCATCCTGGGCCTGGCCACGGGCGAAGCCGTGACGCAGGCGCTGATCGACAAGGCCATTGCCGCCGCCAAGGGCGCGCCCAACATGGCCGGGCTCGACCTGGCCAAGGTCGTTTCGGTGAAGCAGACCTACGAGTGGACCGAAACCGAGTGGAAGCTCGTGAACTCGAACGGCAAGCCCGGCTACGGTGTGCAGATCACGCCCAAGTTCCACGTGGTGGCGTTCGACTACGGCGTCAAGAAGAACATCCTGCGCATGATCGCGCAGCGCGGCGCACGCATTACCGTGGTGCCGGCCCAAACGCCCGCTGCCGACGTGCTCAAGCTCAAACCCGACGGCATCTTCCTGGCCAACGGCCCGGGCGACCCGGAACCCTGCGACTACGCGATCAGCGCGGTGAGGGAACTCATCGAAACCGGCATTCCCACCTTCGGCATCTGCCTGGGGCACCAGATCATGGCGCTGGCCTCGGGTGCGAAGACCTTCAAGATGAAGTTTGGCCACCACGGCGCGAACCATCCGGTGAAAGACCTGGACAACGGCCGCGTGAGCATCACGAGCCAGAACCATGGCTTCGCGGTCGATGAGAAGTCGCTGCCGGCCAACCTGCGCGCCACCCACATCAGCCTGTTCGACAACACGCTGCAGGGCCTTGCGCGCACCGACAAGCCGGCGTTCTGCTTCCAGGGCCACCCGGAAGCTTCGCCCGGCCCGCACGACATCGGCTACCTGTTCGACCGCTTCACCGCGCTCATGGAGCAGGCACGTGGCTGATGCACCCGCGGTGCTCGACGTCTCGGTCATCGCCGCCTTGCGCGATGCCGAGGGCAAGATCTATGTGCTGCGCGGCCTGAAGGTCATGCTGGCGCAGGACCTTGCCGCGCTCTATGGCGTCGAGGCCCGGGTGTTGTTGCAGGCCATGCGCCGCAACCTCGATCGCTTTCCCGCGGACTTTGCCTTTACCCTGGAGAACCAGGACCTCGAGAATTTGAGATCACAACTTGTGATCTCAAAACCCGAGAAGCCGGGTTCCGGCGGCGCACGCTACCGCAGCGTGGCATTCACCGAACAGGGCGTGGCCATGTTGTCGAGCGTGCTGCGCAGCGAACGCGCCGTGGCCGTCAACATCGAGATCATGCGTACCTTTGTCAAGCTGCGCAGCATGCTGTCGGAGCACGCCGATCTCAAGCGCAAGCTGAACGCGCTGGAACAGCGATACGACCAGAACTTTCGCGATGTATTCAACGCGATCCATCAACTGATGGATGAGCCGAAGCCGGGCGCCTACAGCGGCCGCGGCATCGGTTTCACCAAGGATAAATAAGATGCCCAAGCGCTCAGACCTCAAATCCATTCTCATCATCGGCGCCGGCCCGATCATCATCGGCCAGGCCTGCGAGTTCGACTACTCCGGCGTGCAGGCTTGCAAGGCTCTGCGCGAAGAGGGCTACAAGGTCATCCTGATCAACAGCAACCCCGCGACGATCATGACCGACCCGGCCACGGCCGACGTGACCTACATCGAGCCGATCACCTGGCAAACGGTCGAGAAGATCATCGCCAAGGAGCGCCCCGACGCCATCCTGCCGACCATGGGCGGACAGACCGCGCTCAACTGCGCGCTTGACCTCTGGCGCAACGGCGTGCTCGACAAGTACACCGGTGCAGCCACCAACAAGCCGGTCGAGCTCATCGGCGCCACGCCCGAAGCCATCGACAAGGCCGAAGACCGCCTGAAGTTCAAGGACGCGATGACCAAGATCGGCCTCGGTTCGGCGCGCTCCGGCATCGCCCACTCGATGGACGAAGCGTGGGCGGTGCAGAAGTCGGTCGGCTTTCCGACCGTGATCCGCCCCAGCTTCACGCTCGGCGGCACCGGCGGAGGCATTGCCTACAACCCGGAAGAGTTCGAGACCATCTGCAAGCGCGGCATCGAAGCCTCGCCGACGAACGAGCTGCTGATCGAAGAGTCGCTGCTCGGCTGGAAAGAGTACGAGATGGAAGTCGTGCGCGACAAGGCCGACAACTGCATCATCGTCTGCTCGATTGAAAACCTCGACCCGATGGGCGTGCACACCGGCGACTCGATCACCGTGGCGCCCGCGCAGACGCTCTCCGACAAGGAATACCAGATCCTGCGCAACGCCTCGCTGGCCGTGCTGCGCGAGATCGGCGTGGACACCGGCGGCTCGAACGTGCAGTTCTCCATCAACCCGAAGGACGGCCGCATGGTCGTCATCGAGATGAACCCGCGCGTGTCGCGTTCGTCGGCGCTGGCCTCCAAGGCCACCGGTTTCCCAATTGCCAAGGTTGCAGCCAAGCTGGCCGTGGGCTACACGCTGGACGAGCTGCGCAACGAAATCACGGGCGGCGCCACGCCCGCGTCGTTCGAACCGTCGATCGACTACGTGGTCACGAAGATCCCGCGTTTCGCGTTCGAAAAATTCCCGCAGGCCGATTCGCGCCTCACGACGCAGATGAAGTCCGTGGGCGAAGTGATGGCCATGGGCCGCACCTTCCAGGAATCGTTCCAGAAGGCACTGCGCGGCCTCGAAGTGGGCGTGGACGGTCTCAACGAGAAGACGCAAGACCGCGAAGTGCTCGAAAAGGAACTGGGCGAGCCCGGTCCCGAGCGCATCTGGTACGTGGGCGATGCCTTCGCCATGGGCCTGAGCGTCGATGAGGTGTTTGCCCTGACCAAGATCGACCCGTGGTTCCTGGTGCAGATCGAAGAGATCGTGAAGATCGAACTCGAGCTCGAAACCAAGTCGCTCGACGACATCGACAAGGACACGCTGCTCGCGCTCAAGAAAAAGGGCTTTTCCGACCGCCGCCTGGCCAAGCAGCTCAAGACCACCGACACGGCCATCCGCGAGAAGCGCCGCGCCCTGGGCGTGCGCCCGGTCTACAAGCGCGTGGACACCTGCGCGGCCGAGTTCGCGACCAACACGGCCTACATGTACTCGACCTATGAAGACGAGTGCGAAGCCGACCCTACGGACAAGAAGAAGATCATGGTGCTCGGCGGCGGTCCCAACCGCATCGGCCAGGGCATCGAGTTCGACTACTGCTGCGTGCATGCCGCGCTCGCCATGCGCGAAGACGGCTACGAGACCATCATGGTCAACTGCAACCCGGAGACCGTGTCGACCGACTATGACACGAGCGACCGCCTGTACTTCGAGCCGCTCACGCTCGAAGACGTGCTCGAGATCGTCGACAAGGAAAAGCCGCTCGGCGTGATCGTGCAATACGGCGGCCAGACGCCGCTCAAGCTCGCGCTCGACCTCGAGGCAAACGGGGTGCCAATCATCGGCACCTCGCCCGACATGATCGATGCGGCCGAAGACCGCGAGCGCTTCCAGAAGCTGCTGCATGAGCTCAAGCTGCTGCAACCGCCGAACGCCACCGCGCGCACCGAACCCGAGGCGCTCGAGAAGGCCGCGGCCCTTGGGTATCCGCTGGTGGTGCGCCCGAGCTATGTGCTCGGCGGCCGCGCGATGGAAATCGTGCACGAGCAGCGCGACCTCGAGCGCTACATGCGCGAAGCGGTCAAGGTGAGCAACGACTCGCCGGTGCTGCTCGACCGCTTCCTGAACGATGCCGTCGAGTGCGACGTCGACTGCCTGCGCGATGCCGAGGGCCAGACCCTGATCGGCGGCGTGATGGAGCACATCGAGCAAGCCGGCGTGCACTCGGGCGACTCCGCCTGCTCGCTGCCGCCCTACAGCCTGAGCGCCGAAACCATTGCAGAGCTGAAGCGCCAGAGCGCCGCCATGGCCGCCGCACTCAACGTGGTGGGCCTGATGAACGTGCAGTTCGCCATCCAGCAGAAGGACGGCAAGGACGTCATCTACGTGCTCGAAGTGAACCCGCGCGCTTCGCGCACCGTGCCTTACGTGAGCAAGGCCACGGGCATCCAGCTCGCCAAGGTGGCGGCACGCTGCATGGCCGGCCAGTCGCTCAAATCGCAGGGTGTGACCAAGGAAGTGACGCCGCCTTACTTCAGCGTGAAGGAGGCCGTGTTCCCGTTCGTCAAGTTCCCGGGCGTGGACACGATCCTCGGCCCCGAGATGAAGTCGACCGGTGAAGTCATGGGCGTGGGCAAGACCTTCGGCGAAGCATTCGTCAAGTCGCAACTGGGCGCGGGCACGCACCTGCCGAAGTCGGGCAAGGTCTTCATCTCGGTGAAGAACAACGACAAGGCGCGCGCGGTGGAAGTGGCGCGCGGCCTGGTCAAGCTGGGCTTCGAGATCATCGCCACCAAGGGCACGGCCGCCGCCATCAGCGCGGCGGGCATCGAATGCGCAACGGTGAACAAGGTGACCGAAGGCCGCCCGCACATCGTGGACATGATCAAGAACAACGAGATCGCCCTGGTCATCAACACGGTGGAAGAGCGCCGCAACGCGATCAACGACTCGCGCCAGATCCGCACCTCGGCGCTGCTCGCGCGCGTGACCACCTTCACCACCATCTTTGGTGCCGAAGCCGCGGTCGAAGGCATGGGCTTCATGGACGAGCTGGGCGTGATCTCGGTGCAGGAGATGCACGCGCAGCTGGCAGCCGCCTGAGCGTGGCCATGGAAACGCAGCTCGTCGAACTCGGCCTCGCAGACTGGAATGCGGCCACGCCCAACGAGGCGTGGATCGCCGAACTGGAAGCGGGCAAGGTGCTGTACTTTCCGCGCCTGGGCTTCGAGCTGCTGGCCGAAGAGCGTAGCCTGCTCACGCCGAGCCTGCTGTCGCCGGACGTGCGCAACATCAGCCTCGACGCCAGCGGCAAGCTCAAGGGCGCCGCCGGCGACGAGGAGGTGCAGCGCAAGGCAGCGGCAATGGTGGGGCGGTTCCGCGCGCAGGCACAGCAGCTCATCCACGGCCTGCTGCCGCACTACACGCAGGCCCTGCGGCTCGCGCCAACCAGCTACCGCCCGGCGCAGGTCGAGACGCGCGTGCAGTCGTGGCGCGCCGACGACCGCCGCCTGCATGTGGATGCGTTTCCTTCGCGGCCCAACTATGGCGAGCGCATTCTTCGGGTGTTCACCAACGTGAACCCCGAAGGCGCGCCGCGCGTGTGGCGCGTGGGCGAACCTTTCGAGGACATCGCCAAGCGTTTTTTGCCGCGCGCCAAGCCCTATGTGCGCTGGCAGGCCAAGCTGCTGCAGGCGTTGCACGTGACCAAGTCTTTCCGCAGCGAATACGACCACCTGATGCTGCAACTGCACGACGGCATGAAGTCGGACATGGCCTACCAGGAAAATTCGCCGCAGGAGAAGGCCGAATTTCCGCCGGGCTCGGTGTGGGTGTGCTTTTCCGACCAGACCTCGCATGCCGTCATGGCGGGCCAGTACATGCTCGAGCAGACCCTTCATCTGCCCGCAGCTAAGCAATACAATCCCGATTCGAGCCCGCTCGCCATCCTGAGCCGGCTGACCGGACGCACACTCGTCTGATCCCTTCCCCCAATCGACCGCCGAACGGCAGCGTTCGGCGGTTTCGCTTTATGGAGAACCAAACATGGCCACCATCCCAATTACCAAGCGCGGTGCCGAAAAGCTGCGCGCCGAGCTGCATCAGCTCAAGACCGTGGACCGCCCCTGGGTCATCAACGCAATTTCCGAGGCCCGCGCGCAGGGCGACCTGAGCGAAAACGCCGAGTACGAAGTCGCCAAGGACCGCCAGGGCTTCATCGAAGGCCGTATCCAGGAAGTCGAAGGCAAGCTGTCGGCGGCGCAGATCATCGATCCGGCCGAACTCGATGCCGGCGGCAAGGTGGTGTTCGGCTCCACGGTGGAACTCGAGGAAGAAGAAACCGGCGAAGCGGTCAAGTACCAGATCGTCGGTGAAGACGAAGCCGACCTGAAGCTCGGACTCATCAATATCTCCAGCCCGATTGCGCGTGCGCTCATCGGCAAGGAAGAAGGCGACGTCGCCGAGGTGCAGGCCCCGGGCGGCCTCAAGCGCTACGAGATCGTGGCGGTTCGCTATATCTGACCACCTGATTCACGCCCGATGAAAGACCGCCTCGCGCTGTTGCTCGCCGCCTTCTGGTGGGGCAGCCTCACGACGATCGGCTTTCTGGTCGTGCCGATGCTTTTCGCGCGGCTCGGCAACCCCGCCGTGGCGGGCAATTTTGCAGGTCAGCTGTTCGAAGCGCAGAGCTGGATCGCCATTGGCTGCGGCCTGCTGCTGCTGGTTCACTTCAGGACGAAGATGGACGACCGCATCGACAACGCGTCGATGACCGCCATCTTCCTGATACTGGGTGCTTTGCTGCTGGCGCTGCTCCAGCAATATGCCGTGGCGCCCCGGATTCTTGCGCGCGACAACCTGAAACTCTGGCATGCCGTGGGAAGCGGCATGTACCTGGTTCAGTGGCTGTGCGCCGGTGCGCTGCTGTGGCGCATGGGCGCTGCCAAAGCGCCCGCGGCAAGCTGAGGACCGGCGGCGGGGGCGCTGCCGCTCGGCGCCCTTGTCCGCTCAGCTCATTCTTTCCAGAACTTCGCGACCCAGTTCGCCCGCCGGATGTAGCGGAAAGCGCGGTTGCGCCGGCCCGCCAGCGCGTCGGGCGGATTGCATTCGCCGTGGAACACCATGATGCGCGCGCCTTCGGGCACGAAGGGCTCTTCCCAGTAGTTGGCCGGCCAGGCGGGAATGCCGTGGTACTTGAAGCTCGGGCACCAGGCGGTCGGCCAATAGCCCAGCTTGCCCTGCTTGTGCATCATGGCGGACAGGTAGGTCTGTTCGTTGCGGTACTCGGCCTGTACCTTGTCCATGTTGTCGCGAAAGTACGCCAGCACGTCGGCATGGGCACCCAGTTCAAAGCGGTAGACCGACGAATTGCCGGTGATCCGCTGGCGACGCCAGGGACGTGCGTAGTCATGAATGATCAGGAACTCGCCCGGGTGCTCGAAGAATGCATCGAGGCTGCCGACGATCACCACGTCGACATCGAGGAAGAGGGCGGTGCCGCGCAGGCCGTGCAGGTCTTTTTCGAAGGTGGTGAGCTTTTTCCACGCGCCGTCGCGCTGGCCGGGCGCCAGCTGCAGGTTGAGCGGAGGAATCGGCAGGCAGGTCACTTCGGGACGAATGCCGGTGCCGTCGTCCGTCAGGCACACGAACTTGAAGTCGCCGCTCAGATTGCGGCGCACCATCGCGTAGAGGCGGTTGACGTATTCGGGGCCGTATTTCGTGCCCCACTTCATGCAGAGGATATGGCGCTGGGCGCCTTGCGCTGGCGCCAAGTTCAGTCTGCCTGGTTGCGTTTCTTGGCCGAGAGCGGCCTTTTGGCCTTGGCGCGCTTGATGGTGCCGCCAGGGGTGAGGCGCTGGTTGCCCAGCACCCGCAACGTCTTGATCTCGGGGCGCTGGCCGCCGCGCTTGCTGTACTTGAGCACCTTGATGTCGCGCGGGCCGGGCATGCGGTCTTCGTCGACCACGCGCTCCTTCTCGGGCTTGGGGCGCCACAGCACCAGCAGCTTGCCGATGTGCTGGATAGGCGCAGCGCCGAGTTCGTCGGCCAGTTCCTGCAGCATGGCGTCGCGCGCCAGGCGGTCGTCTGAGAAGACGCGGATCTTGATCAGGCCGTGGGCCTTGAGCGCCGCGTCGGCTTCTTTTTTAACGGCAGGGGTCAGCCCGTCTCCACCGACCATGACGATCGGATCCAGGTGGTGAGCGTCGGCGCGGTGCACCTTGCGCTCGGCAGGGGTAAGTTGAATGGCGGGCATCCCCGTATTATCGAGGGTAGAAAGCAACCTCTCGACCCGCCAGGCCGCTTCCAGGGCGAATACCGCAGCGCGAAGCACGAGAGGCCACCCATGAGCACCAAGGCAAAGAGCAAAAAAGTCAACAAGGCGTGGCTACACGACCACATCAACGATCCGTACGTGAAGCTGGCCACGCGGGAGGGGTATCGCGCACGTGCCGCCTACAAGCTCAAGGAAATCGACGAGTCGCTGGGCCTGGTCAAGCCGGGCCAGCTCGTGGTCGACCTGGGTTCCACACCCGGCGCCTGGAGCCAGTACCTTCGGCGGCGCATGTCGCCCGATGGCGCGGCTGCAGGGGGGTTGAACGGCACCATCATCGCTCTGGACATCCTGCCAATGGAGCCTATCGAGGGCGTGACCTTCCTGCAGGGCGATTTTCGTGAGCCAGAACTGCTGGAGCAGGTGCTGGGCGTGCTGGCGGGCCGGAAGGCAGACCTGGTGGTTTCCGACATGGCCCCCAACCTTTCGGGCATCCACTCGGCCGACGCAGCTCGTGTGGCGCACCTGATCGAGCTGGCCATCGACTTTGCACAGCATCACCTGAAACCTGAAGGGGCATTGGTCGCCAAGCTTTTCCACGGCAGCGGCTACGACGAACTCGTGAAGCTGTTCAAGGCGAACTTTCGCACCGTCAAGCCCTTCAAACCGAAGGCTTCGCGCGACAAGTCGTCCGAAACCTTCTTGGTGGGAATGGGGCTGAAGGCCCAGGAAACGCTTTGATACCTTGACGTGCCCGCCCCTGAATAAGCTGCCAAGGGGTGTCGAAGGGGTGCAAACCCTTCCGAGGCTATGGCCGCATTAGGGAAATGCCCGCTTTTCGTAGCTTGAAAAGCCTAAAATGGGGCGCAATTGCGTATCCACAGCGCGTTCTTTTCATAATCTTGTCACGCGCTTTCGACTGGAGCTTCGTTTGAACAATCAGTGGTTTTCCAAAGTTGCCGTATGGCTCGTCATTGCCATGGTGTTGTTCACTGTGTTCAAGCAGTTTGACACCCGCGGCGGCGTTGGCTCGGGAACAGTAAGTTATTCGGAGTTCCTTGATCAGGTCCGAAACAATCAGATCAAGAGCGCCGTCATCCCCGAAGGCGCGGGCGGCGGGGAAATCATCGCCGTCACCAACGACGATCGCAAGATCCGCACGACCGCCACGGTGCTCGACCGGGGCCTGGTCGGCGACCTGATCGATCACAACGTCAAGTTCGACGTCAAGCCGCGTGAAGAGGGCTCGCTCCTCATGACGCTCCTGGTGAGCTGGGGCCCCATGCTGCTCCTGATCGGCGTCTGGATCTACTTCATGCGCCAGATGCAGGGCGGCGGCAAAGGCGGAGCATTCAGCTTCGGCAAGAGCAAGGCCCGCATGATGGACGAGAACAACAACACGGTCACCTTCGCCGACGTCGCAGGCTGCGACGAGGCCAAGGAAGAAGTCCGTGAGGTGGTCGACTTCCTGAAAGACCCGCAGCGCTTCCAGAAGCTCGGCGGCCGCATTCCGCGCGGCCTGCTGCTGGTTGGCCCTCCGGGTACCGGCAAGACCTTGCTCGCCAAGTCGATCGCTGGGGAAGCCAAGGTTCCGTTCTTCTCGATCTCGGGCTCCGACTTCGTTGAAATGTTCGTCGGCGTGGGCGCGGCCCGCGTGCGCGACATGTTCGAAAACGCCAAGAAGAACGCCCCTTGCATCATCTTCATCGACGAAATCGATGCGGTGGGCCGCCAGCGTGGTGCCGGCCTGGGCGGCGGCAACGACGAGCGCGAACAAACCCTGAACCAGATGCTGGTCGAGATGGATGGTTTCGAAACCAATCTCGGCGTGATCGTGGTGGCTGCAACCAACCGCCCCGACATTCTCGACGCCGCGCTGCTGCGCCCGGGCCGTTTCGACCGCCAGGTGTATGTCACGCTGCCCGACGTCAAGGGGCGCGAGCAGATCCTCGCCGTTCACATGCGCAAGGTGCCGCTCGGCCAGGACGTCAATCCGAACGTCATCGCCCGTGGAACGCCCGGCATGTCCGGCGCCGACCTGGCCAACCTTTGCAACGAAGCCGCCCTCATGGCTGCGCGCCGCAATGCGCGCGTGGTCGAGATGCAGGACTTCGAAAAAGCCAAGGACAAGATCTTCATGGGCCCGGAGCGCCGCTCGGCGGTCATGGACCCCGAAGAGTTGCGAAACACTGCCTACCACGAAGCCGGCCACGCCCTCATCGGCAAGCTCCTGCCCAAATCCGACCCCGTTCACAAGGTAACCATTGTTCCGCGCGGCCGCGCATTGGGCGTGACCTTCACGCTGCCCGAGAAAGACCGCTACGGCTACGACAAGGAATGGGCGCTCAACAAGATCTCGATGTTGTTCGGCGGCCGGATTGCCGAAGAAGTCTTCATGAACCAGCGCACCACCGGCGCCTCGGACGACTTCAACAAGGCAACCCAGCTGGCACGTGACATGGTCACCCGCTACGGCATGACCGATGCACTGGGCCCGATGGTCTATGCGGAAAACGAAGGCGAAGTCTTCCTGGGCCGTTCCGTCACCAAGACGACCACCATGAGCGAGCAGACGATGCAAAAGGTGGACGAGGAAGTCCGCCGCATCATCGACGAGCAGTACGCCCTGGCCCGCCGCCTCATCGAGGACAACAGCGACAAGATGCACGCCATGGCCAAGGCGCTGCTCGAGTGGGAAACCATCGACAGCGAACAGCTCGACGACATCATGGCCGGCCGCGCACCGCGCCCCCCCAAGGACTGGACGCCCCGCATCCCGCCTTCGGGCAGCGGCGGCAGCGGCGGTACGCCGGCAGTGAAACCGGATCCGGCACCGACTGCTGCCTGAAGTGCATCATCCGGTGTCACACAACAACGGGGCCATTGGCCCCGTTTTCGATAGTGAAGGTGCCGCATGGCGATGGCCCCGTTGATCTGGCAGACCGCACGTTTCGCGATCGATCTCGCGCGGCCGCGCGTGATGGGCATCGTCAACGTCACTCCCGATTCTTTTTCCGACGGCGGGGCGCATGCCTCCACCGCCGCGGCCCTGCAGCATTGCGAGCGGTTGCTGAAGGAAGGCGCCGACATTCTCGACATCGGCGGCGAATCGACCCGGCCCGGTAGCCCGGCCGTGCCGCTCGATGCCGAACTGGCGCGCGTGCTGCCGGTGGTCCGCGAGGCCGTCAAGCTGAACGTGCCGCTGTCCATAGACACCTACAAGCCGGAAGTCATGCGCGCTGTGCTCGAGCTTGGCGCCGACATCATCAACGACGTCTGGGCGTTGCGGCAACCGGGCGCGCGCGAAGCCGTGGCCGCGCATCCTTCGTGCGGCATTTGCCTGATGCACATGCATCGGGATCCGCAAACCATGCAAGTCGCGCCCATGCAGGGCGACGTGGTGCCGGAAGTGCTGGCGTTCTGGGCGCAGCAGGTGGCCCAACTGCGTTTGCTCCAGATCAACCCCTCGCGAATCACCCTGGACCCGGGAATCGGTTTCGGCAAGACGGTGGCGCAAAATTTTGCGTTGCTGGCACGGCAGCGCGAGTTGCTCGAAGCCGGTTATCCGCTGCTGCTGGGCTGGTCTCGCAAGTCGTCAATCGGCACCGTCAGCGGCATTCCGGCCGCTGCCGAACGCCTAGTGCCCAGCGTCACGGCGGCAATGCTGGCGGTGGACCGCGGCGCGGCCATCGTGCGGGTGCACGACGTGCGCGACACAGTGGCGGCGCTCGCGGTCTGGCAAGCCATGAAAGCCCAAGAGCCGCAGGCGGGCGCACCGGCTTCAATCAATCAACAAAAACGACAAACCTCATGACCCGTAAATACTTTGGCACCGACGGCATCCGCGGCACGGTCGGCCAGTCTCCCATCACACCCGATTTCGTTCTGCGCCTTGCGCATGCGGTGGGCCGCGTGCTCAAAAAGAGCGAGTCGCGCCCCACGGTGCTGATCGGCAAGGACACGCGCATTTCGGGCTACATGCTCGAATCCGCGCTGGAATCGGGCTTCAACTCCGCAGGCGTCGACGTGGTGCTGCTGGGCCCGCTGCCTACGCCAGGCGTGGCTTACCTTACCCGCGCGCAGCGCGCGAGCCTGGGCGTGGTGATCAGCGCGAGCCACAACGCCTACCCGGACAACGGCATCAAGTTTTTCAACGCCCACGGCAGCAAGCTCGACGACGAATGGGAGCTTGCGGTGGAAGCCGCACTCGAAGAGGCGCCCGTGTGGGCCACCTCGGCCGACCTCGGCAAGGCCCGCCGCCTGAACGATGCGCCTGGCCGCTACATCGAGTTCTGCAAGAGCACCTTTGCCAACGACCTGACGCTGCGCGACATGAAGCTCGTGATCGACGCCGCGCACGGCGCGGCCTACCAGGTGGCGCCGAACGTGTTCCATGAGTTGGGGGCGGAGGTCACCAGCATCGGCTGCGCGCCCGACGGGCTCAACATCAACAAGGGCTTTGGCGCGACCCATCCCGCAGCGCTGGTAGAGACTGTGACGGCACAAAAAGCCGACTACGGCATAGCGCTCGACGGCGACGCCGACCGCCTGCAATTCGTGGATGCCAGCGGACGCCTTTTCAACGGCGACGAACTGCTCTACCTCATGGTGGCCGAGCGCATTGCGCGCGGAGAAAAGCCTGCCGGCGTGGTCGGCACCCTCATGACCAACAAGGCTGTCGAGATAGCGCTGCGCGACCAGGGCATCGAGTTCGTGCGTGCCAAGGTGGGCGACCGCTATGTGCTCGAAGAACTCGACAAGCGGGGCTGGCTGCTGGGCGGAGAGGGCTCCGGCCATCTGCTGGCGCTCGACCGACACACCACTGGCGACGGCATTGTGAGCGCGTTGCAGGTGCTGCAAGCCTGCGTGCGCAGCGGCAAGACGGTGGCACAGCTCCTGGCGGACATCACGCTGTTCCCCCAGACCCTCATCAACATTCGGCTCACGCCGGGGCAGGACTGGAAGAGC
Source organism: Variovorax paradoxus (assembly GCF_029919115.1). Lineage (NCBI taxonomy): Bacteria > Pseudomonadati > Pseudomonadota > Betaproteobacteria > Burkholderiales > Comamonadaceae > Variovorax > Variovorax paradoxus. The sequence goes on along the minus strand of NZ_CP123990.1, from coordinate 2,485,526 downwards.
AACAAGGCACTGGCCAATGAAACGCAGCGCATCGAGGCCGAGCTCGGCGACGGCGGCCGCGTGCTGATTCGTGCCAGCGGCACTGAGCCGCTGGTGCGTGTGATGGTCGAGGCACGCGACGCCAGGCAGTCCGAGTCTTGCGCGAAGCGCCTTGCCGCGACGCTCGAGTCCGCACAGTAATGGCAATGATCGAAGTCGTCCTGGTGGACTACGGCAATGCAGCGCAATCGGCCGCGCTGGTCGATTTGCTCGACAGCTATGCGCAAGACCCCGCTGGCGGCGGCACGCCGCTCCAAGCCGAGGTGCGTGCCGGCTTGCCCGCTGCGCTGTCCGCGCGCCCGCAGGCCTTCAGCGTGCTGGCTTACGACGGCGCGCAGCCAGTGGGACTCATCAACTGCATCGAAGGTTTTTCGACCTTCGCCTGCAAGCCGCTGGTCAATGTGCACGACGTGGTCGTGCGGGCCAGCCATCGCGGCCAGCGGGTTGCGCAACGCATGTTCGAACGGGTCGAGCAAGAGGCTCGCGCGCGTGGTGCGTGCAAGCTCACGCTGGAAGTGCTTTCGGGCAATGCGCCGGCGTTGCGGAGTTACGAGCGCGAGGGGTTCGTCGGCTATCAGCTCGATCCGGCGTTCGGGCACGCGGTGTTTCTGCAGAAGAAGCTCTGAAAAAGAAAAGGCCGAGGCGAATTGATCGCCGTCGGCCCTCACCCCAACCCTCTCCCAAAGGGAGAGGGGGTAATGCAACAAATCAGAAGCGCGTGACGGGCGCTTCGGCTTCTGTTTTGCTGGGCGCGTACTTGCCCAGCTCCCACTTCGCGATTGCGTTGCGGTGCACTTCGTCGGGGCCGTCCGCAAAGCGCAGTGTGCGCGCGCCGGCGTAGGCATAGGCAAGCGGAAAGTCGTCGCACATGCCGCCGCCGCCATGCACCTGCATGGCCCAGTCGATCACCTGGCAGGCCATGCTCGGCGCCACCACCTTGATCATTGCGATTTCGTTCTTCGCAACCTTGTTCCCGGCCACGTCCATCAGCCAGGCGGCCTTGAGTGTGAGCAGGCGCGCCATGTCGATCTTGCAGCGTGCCTCGGCAATGCGCTCTTGCGTCACGGTCTGCGATGCAACGGTCTTGCCGAAAGCCACGCGCGACGAGGCACGCTTGCACATCAGCTCGAGTGCGCGCTCGGCCAGGCCGATCAGTCGCATGCAGTGGTGGATGCGTCCCGGGCCAAGGCGGCCCTGGGCAATTTCAAACCCGCGGCCTTCACCCAGCAGGATGTTGTCGACCGGTACGCGCACGTTCTCGAAGTACATCTCGACGTGCCCGTGCGGCGCATCGTCGTAGCCCATGACGTTGAGCGGGCGCACGATGCGGATGCCCTTGGCATCGGCCGGCACGATCACCATGCTCTGCTGCGAATGCCGTGGCGCATCGGGGTCGCTCTTGCCCATGGTGATGAACACGGCGCAGCGCGGGTCGGCGGCGCCTGAAATCCACCACTTGTGGCCGTTGATCACGTACTCGTCGCCCTGGCGCTCGATGCGGGTCGAGATGTTGGTCGCATCGCTGGAGGCCACGTCGGGTTCGGTCATTGCGAAGGCCGAGCGAATCTCGCCTTCGAGCAGCGGCTTGAGCCAGCGCGCCTTGATGGCCTCCGAGCCGTAGCGCGCAATGGTTTCCATGTTGCCGGTGTCCGGCGCCGAGCAGTTGAAGGCTTCCGAAGCCCATTGCACCCGGCCCATGATCTCGGCCAGAGGCGCGTATTCCTGGTTGGTGAGGCCCGCACCTTCGTAGCCGGAGGCGGAGGCGCTGTCGACCGGCAGGAACAGGTTCCACAGGCCCTGGGCCTTGGCCTTCGCCTTGACCTTCTCGACGGTCTTGAGCGCGGTCCAGCGCTTGCCCGCGGCCGTGTTGGCGGCCAGCTCGGCCGCGTACTCGGCTTCGGCCGGGTAGATGTTCTCGTCCATGAAGGCCGTGACGCGTTTCTGCAATTCCTTGGTCTTGGCCGAATATTCGAAATCCATGCTGTCTCCTGGTGGGGTTTTAGGGGCTGGTTACGCCTTTTGGGCGAACTGCCAGGCCATCTCGGCCATCGGTCGCGCGCCGCGCGCAGAGGCCACGGCTTGCTCGCTCGACGCGGTACCGGCTTCGACCCGCTTGGCAATGCCTTGCAGGATCGCGGCCATGCGGAACAGGTTGTAGGCCTGGTAGAAGTTCCAGTCCGGGGCCAGCGCCTCGGGCGTGCTGATGCGCGTGCGCTCGCAGTAGCGGCGGATGTATTCGCTTTCGGTGGGAATGCCCAGCGCCACGACATCCACGCCGCCGATGCCGCGGCCGGTGGTAGGAGGCATGTGCCAGGACATGCAGTGATAGCTGAAGTCCGCCAGCGGGTGGCCCAGCGTGGAGAGCTCCCAGTCGAGCACCGCAATGATGCGCGGCTCCGTGGCGTGGAACATCACGTTGTCGAGGCGGTAGTCGCCATGCACGATCGAGACTTTGCTCTCGTCGCGTGCGCTCGCCGGCATGTGGGCGGGTAGCCAGTCGATCAGGCGCTCCATGGCGTCGATCGGCTGCGACAGTTCGCCGGCGCCATCGGTCGAGGCCTTGTATTGCTTGCTCCAGCGGCCGATCTGGCGCTCGAAATAGTTGCCCGGCTTGCCGTAGTCGGCAAGGCCGCGCTCGGCAAACTTCACGGTGTGCAGCGCCGCGATGACGCGGTTCATCTCGTCGTAGTAGGCCGCGCGTTCGGAATTGCTCATGCCGGGCAGCGACTGGTCCCACAGCACGCGGCCCTGCATGAACTCCATGACGTAGAAGGCGCGGCCGATGACGGATTCGTCCTCGCACAGGCAGTGCATGCGCGGCACGGGCACATCGGTGCCCTGCAGGCCGCTCATGACCTTGAACTCGCGCTCCACTGCATGTGCCGAGGGCAGCAGCTTGGCAACGGGGCCGGGCTTGGCGCGCATCACGTAGCTCTGCGTGGGCGTCACCAGCTTGTAGGTCGGGTTCGATTGCCCGCCCTTGAACATTTCGACCGTGAGCGGGCCCTTGAAGCCGTCGAGGTTCTTTGTGAGCCAGGCCGCAAGCGCTTCGATGTCGAAGGCATGTTGCTGCGAAACGGCGCGGGTGCCGATGAAATTCGAGAAGTCCTGGCTCATGTCTCAGTCTCTTTTTGGTTTTCTCAGGTCTCAGCTTCGGAGACGCGCATCAAGGCTGCGCGGTCCAGCACGACCAGCCCGCCCGGCTCGATCCGGATGGTGCCCTCGCGCTCCATGGTCTTGAGCTCCTGGTTGACCCGCTGGCGCGAGGCGCCGAGCAGCTGCGCGAGTTCTTCCTGCGCCAGCTGCAGGCCGATGCGCGTCTGGCTGCCGTCTTCCAGGTTGGGCACGCCGTAGCTGCGCACCAGGTGAATGAGCTGCTTGGCCAGCCGTGCGCGCAAGGGCAGGGTGTTGAGGTCTTCCACCAGCCCGAACAGCGTGCGGATGCGGCGCGCCTGCAGCCGCATCAATGCTTCGTACAGCTCCACATGCGTGGCCAGGATTTTTTGAAAGTCGGCTCGCGCCACGCAGAGCACCGTGGTGTCGCCATGCGCGTAGGCATCGTGCGTGCGCCGGTCCCCGTCGAACATCGCCACGTCGCCGAACCAGATGCCCGGCTCCACATAGGTCAGCGTCACCTGCTTGCCCGATACGGCCGTCGAACTCACGCGCACCGCGCCCTTGGCGCAGGCAATCCAGTGATCGGGCGGATCGCCGCGGGCGGCAATCAGGTCGCCGTCCTTGTAGCGTTTGACAAAAGCACATCGAAGAATGTCGTGCCGTAGCGATGGAGAGAGAGAAGAAAACCAGCGACCACTGTTGATCGCTTCACGTTCTTCGATGGTAAGAATGGGGTCGTCCATTGGTCTGTCCTGTCGGCGACTGAAAGGCTGAAGGGTGTCACGGGAGTGACGTCGTGCCGCTATTCGTATTGCGGCGGCTTCTTCTCGAGAAAAGCGGCAATGCCGATGCCGGCATTCGGATGGTGAAGGTTGCGAACGAAGTGGTCGCGCTCCTGCGAGAGCTGCGACGCAAAGGTGGCGCCGCGCGCCTCGCTGAGCAGCTCCTTGATGCTGGCCAGCGAATTGGGCGCACGGGCATTGAGCTTGGCCGCAAGCGCCAGCGCGCTTGCGAGCGCCTGGCCGTTTTCGCTAAGTTCGTTGACCAGCCCCAGCGCATGCAGCCGCGGCGCGCCGATGCGCTCGCCGGCCATCAGCCATTCGCTGGCCAGCTGGCGCGGCAACGCCTGGCCCAGGTGCCAGCTCAGGCCGCCGTCGGGCGAGAGCGCCACATTGCTGTATGACGCCGCAAAAATCGCATCGCGTGCAGCCACCACGAAGTCGCAGGCCAGTGCCAGCGAAAAGCCCGCGCCGGCCGCCGCGCCTTCGACCGCCGCAATGATCGGCTTGGGGAAGGTGCGGATGGAGTCGATCCAGTTGTGCAGGCCCTCGATGCTTTCGGCCTGCACCGAAGGGTCGCGCTGGCGGTTGTCGGACAGCCGCTGCAGCGAGCCGCCGGCGCAGAACCACGCGCCTTCGCCCACGATGACGACGCTGCGGATCTCGTCGCTGCTCTCGGCGCCGTTGAGCGCCTCGATGCCTGCGGCGTAGATCTCGGGGCCCAGCGCGTTGCGCTGGGTCGGGTTGGCGATGGTCAGCACCATGGTGCGTCCTTCGCTGGTGCTCTTGAGTTCGGCGGTCATCGATGTCGTTGCTTTCCAGTATTGGCGTCCGTTTATTCTTCTTCGTGCAGCAGGCTCAGGCCAAGCGCACCGCGGCGGCGCAGCCACGGGCTCGGGCGATAGCGTGGATCGCCGTAGACGGTCTGCAGGTTGAACAGCACCTCGAGCATGTTGGTCGGGCCGTACAGGTTGCCCATGGCCAGCGGGCCACGCGGATAGCCCAGGCCCAGCTGCACCGCCGTTTCAAGATCGGCCGGCGAGCACACGCGCTGCTGGCACATGTCGGAGGCGATGTTCACGATGGTGCCGATCACGCGCTGCGTGACGAAGCCGCCGCTGTCGCGGATCACGCTCACGGCCTTGCCGTCGCGCGCAAAAAGGGCGTGCGCCGCATCGCGGATGTCGCGCCGCGTGGCCGGGTTTGTGGCGAGCACGCGGCGCTTGGTCGCGGCATCGTCGATCAGCATGTCGATGCCGACGGTGCGCGTCGCGTCCAGGCGCTCGACCGCGGCCACTGTGGTCACGTCGAAGCCCAGCGGCGCCACCAGGATGAGCGAAGTGGGCGCGGCGGTAGCGCCGCTGTCGATCTGGGCGCCCAGCGTATTCACCAGCCGCAGCAGCTCGGCGCGGCGCGCGGCGCGAGGCGAAACCCACACCGAGGGCAGCGCTGCCACGGTGGGAGGCGCGGCTTCGGCAGGCTGCTGCATCACGCCGTCGTTGTAGTTGTAGAAACCTTCGTTGGTCTTGCGGCCGAGCACACCGGCAGCGAGCCGCTGCGCGGTGATCACGCTCGGGCGGAAGCGCGGCTCCTCGTAGTACTGGCGATAGATCGACTCCATCACCGGATGCGACACGTCGAGCGCAGTCAGGTCCATCAGCTCGAACGGGCCAAGTCGAAAACCGGCCTGGTCCTTCAAGATGCGGTCGATGGTGGCGAAATCGGCCACGCCTTCGCCCACGATGCGCAGCGCCTCTGTGCCGTAGCCGCGGCCGGCGTGGTTGACGATGAAACCGGGGGTGTCTTGCGCCTGCACGGCGCTGTGGCCCATCTGCACCGCATAGCCGGCCAGCTGCTTGCAAACCTCGGCGGAGGTCTTGAAGCCCGCCACCACCTCGACCACCTTCATCAGAGGCACCGGGTTGAAAAAGTGAAAACCCGCCATGCGCTCGGGGTGCTTGAGGCCCGCAGCAATGGCCGTGACCGAAAGCGACGAGGTGTTGGTGACAAGGGTGGCCGTGGGCGCAACAACCGATTCGAGCTCACGGAACAGCGAGCGCTTGACCTCGATGTCTTCGACCACCGCTTCGATCACGAGGTCGCATGCAGCAAGGGCTGCCACCGAACCGACCGCCTTGACCCGGGCGATCTGCGCATCGCGCGCTGCGGCGTCGATCTTTCCTTTCTCGTGCAGCTTGTTCCATTGGGCAACGAGGGCTTCGCGCCCGCGCTCCGCCGCGCCTGCAAAACTGTCGAGCAGCAGCACTTCGCTGCCCGCTTGCGCGGCGATCTGGGCGATGCCTCGGCCCATGGCGCCGGCGCCGACGACGCCGATCCGGGTGTAGTTCACTGTCATTGGAAGAAGATTTTCGCTGGTTGAGGTGTATCCGGGCCTGATGGCAGGCGGGGCGCGGAGCTTGCACAGCCTTCGATTTTGCAGCCACCGGGCGCAGCGGCTTCCCGGGTTTTACGCGGGGCCGCGCTTTCAGGCCGCGCGGCGGCTGCGATCGATGGCCACGCTCAGGCCGATGGCGAGCAGCAGCAATGAGAAGCCGACCCAGTTCATCCAAGCCACCGCATCGTTGGCAAGCAGCCATCCGCCCAGCCCGGCACCCACCGCCTGCCCGATGTAGATGCCCGAGCTGTTGAGCGCCACGGAGCCTGGCGCAAGAGCAGGCGCCAGGCCCACCAGCCGCGCCTGCTGCGCCGAGTTGGTGGCAAAGCACCCCAGGCCCCACGGCACGAGAACGGCCGCCAGCCAGGGGAGGGTGCCTGCCCATGGCCAGAGAAAGAGACTGAGCGCGATCAGCGAACTTGTCAGCAGCACCATGCGGCCCGCGCCCGCGCGGTCGATGAAGCGGCTCACGAGCATGTTGCCCACCAGCCCGAAGGCGCCGAACAAGGCCCACATCAGGCTCAGCGTCGTGGGGTCTGCGCCAAAGTTCTGCTTCAGGATGGGGCCGAAATAGCTGAACAGGACGAATTGCCCGGCGCCCTGCAGCGCCGTGACCGAGACGATGCCCATCAGCACCGGGCTTCGCAGCACGCGCGACCACGCTGCCGCCGTGAGGGCAGCAGGCCGGATGCCGCTCGGAAGCGTCAGCCAGACGGACGCCGCACTCACCACGCTGAGCACTGCCACCGCCATGAAAGCCATGCGCCAGCCCAGGTGGCCGCCGATCAGCGCGCCCAGCGGCAGGCCCAGCACCGAGGCCATCGACCAGCCGAGAAAGACGAAGGTCACAGCCCGTCCGCGCTGCTCTGGCGCCACCAGCATGCCCGCGCACGCCGCGGCCTGTGGCGTGAAGACTGCAGGTGCCACCACCGTGAGCATGCGCACCGGCAGCAGGGCGCCAAAGCTCGGCATCAACGCCGAAACGATGTGCCCGGCGGCATACCAGACAAGGGTGAGGGCGAGCAGATGGCGACGGTCCCAGCCCGCGACAACAGCCGCCAGCAACGGCGCGCCGAGACACATCACGACCGCGGCAACCGTGATCAACTGACCCGCAGTTGCAACGGTCACCGCCAGCGACGTGCTGATTTCATTGAGCGTGCCGGGCACCACCATCACGCCCGTGCCGATCACGAAATTGCCGGCCAGCAGCGCCCAGAGCGCGCCCCGGGGCGCAGGGTGGCTCACCGGAGAACCTTTGCCTTCGGCTGCGGTATTCGCCGTGGGGCGGCCCGGCGGCTCATGAGCTCACCGGCGAACCTGCAGCGCGCCTGGATTCACGATGTTGGTGGGATTGCCCTTGATGAAACTCACCACATTGTCGAAGGCCTGCCCGAAATAGCTCTCGTAGCTGTCTTGCTCCACGTAGCCGATGTGCGGCGTGCAGATGCAATTCTCGAGGCGCAAGAGGGCGTGCCCCTGCAGCGGCGGCTCGCTCTCGAACACGTCGACGGCTGCCAGCCCCGGACGCCCGCGGTTGAGGGCGGCAAGCAGGGCATCGGGCTCGACCAGTTCCGCACGGGAGGTGTTGACGAACAGCGCCGTCGGCTTCATGCGCGAAAGGTCCTCTAGCGTGACCAGGCCCACGGTTTCCTCGTTCAGCCGCAGGTGCACCGACAGCACATCGGCGGCGGCAAAGAACTCGTGCCGGTTCTGCGCCACCTGGAAGCCGTCGGACCTGGCCTTGGCGCAACTTGCCTCGCGGCCCCAGATGACGACCTGCATGCCGAAGGCCTGCCCGTAGCGAGCCACCAGCTGGCCGATGCGGCCGTAGCCCCAGATGCAGAGCGTCTTGCCCTTGAGCACCGAGCCCAGTCCGAAGTTGGGCGGCATCGAGGCCGACTTGAGCCCCGATTGCTGCCACGCGCCATGCTTCAGGTTGCTGATGTACTGCGGCAAGCGCCGCATGGCCGCCATGATCAACGCCCAGGTGAGTTCGGCGGGCGCCTGGGGAGAGCCGGTGCCCTCGGCCACCGCCACACCCCGTTCGGTGCACGCAGTGACGTCGATATGGTTGCCCACCCGTCCCGTCTGCGAAATGAGCTTGAGCTTGGGCAGCTTTTCAATTAGCTGGCGCGAGATGTGGGTGCGCTCGCGGATCAGCACGATCACGTCGGCGTCCTTCAGGCGAATGGACAGTTGACCAATGCCCTTGACCGTGTTGGTGTAGACCTTGGCCGCGTACGCGTCCAGCTTGGTGGCGCAGCGCAGCTTGCGCACGGCGTCCTGGTAATCGTCGAGGATCACAATGTTCATGGCGTGCCATTGTGCCTCGCAGCATTGGCATGACGCGCGTGTGAACGTTTGGATACCCGCCCCGGGCAGTGGTCACCGGGGTTTGCATGGGGCTAGTGCAGGTGTGTGGAGGGCGCGGTGCTGGCGGCTTCCATGGCCTCGAGGGCCGCCAACCGGTCGAGTTCGGCGCAAACATCGGCCATGCGGCCCGAAATCACCATGCGGTTGGCGCTGCACTTTTCACCCCGGGGACCATCCACCACGCGAATGACGCGCAGCGGCCGTACGGGTGCCGGAGCGGCTTTGGGGGTGGCCGCGCCATGGGCGCGAGCCGTGCATGCCGGCCGGACCGCGACGTAGCGCAACCCTGCGGAGGCGCTGCCGTTGTCGCGGCGGCGCGGACGGCGCGCCGGCAGCAGCCGGTTTGCAAGCGTTTGCAGCGGCATCCACAAATCAGCGATGGCGAGGAGGGCGATTCCCATGTGAACTCCAAAAAAGTATGAGGTTGAACACAGGCAGGATTTCTTTGATCGGGCGCAACAGGGTGATGGCGACTTCGCGCCATACGCCCGCCACCTGTGGCGACCGGATAGGGTGCTGCTCTGGGCAGGCCGCAAGGCCTACATCAGCATGGTGTTGCGAATGAGGCCGACCGCCAGGCCTTCGATTTCGAAGGGCTCGCCAGGTTGGACCACGATGGTCGGATAGTCGGGGTTTTCGGCATGCAGTTCGATGACCTGCTTGTTGCGCTTGAGGCGCTTGACCGTGACTTCGTCGCCGAGGCGCGCCACCACGATCTGGCCGTTGCGGGCTTCCTTGGTGGCTTGCACCGCCAGCAGGTCGCCGTCCATGATGCCGGCGTCGCGCATGGACATGCCGCGCACCTTCAGCAGGTAATCGGGCTGGCGCTGGAACAGCGTGTTCTCGACATAGTAGGTTTGGTCGACGTGTTCTTGCGCGAGGATGGGCGAACCCGCCGCCACACGGCCGATGAGGGGCAGTGCCAGCTGCGCCATGCCGGGCAGTGAAAGCGAGAACTGGTTGTTGCGCGACTCGTTGAGCGAGCGCAGCGCATCGCCCTTGAGCCGGATGCCGCGCGAGGTGCCGCTGACGAGTTCGATGACGCCCTTGCGAGCCAGTGCCTGCAGATGCTCTTCGGCCGCGTTGGCCGACTTGAAGCCTAGCTCATTGGCAATTTCGGCTCGCGTAGGCGGAGCGCCGGTGCGTGCGATGGCGCTCTGGATCAGGTCCAGGATTTGCTGCTGGCGGGCGGTAAGCTTCACGGCGAACTGCATATGTTGTTCCTTGCGGCACTGGCTAGATATCCAGTACCTGTATTTTTAACCAGTTTTTAAAAGTTGGCAAGCCATGGTTAATTCGCTTTCGCCGAGCCTGCGGCGCATTGTGGTTCTGGGAATGGGCGGCACCATTGCCGGCCGCGCCGCGAGCGGCGGCGACAACATCGGCTACACGGCCGGGCAAGTTGGCGTGGCAGACCTGCTGGGCGGCATCGAGGCACCCGAAGGCCTGGAGCTCGGGGCCGAACAGGTGGCGCAGCTCGACAGCAAGGACATGGAACCCGGCGTCTGGCTGCAGCTCGCCCGGCGTTGCGCCTTCTGGCTGGCCGAGGCCGACGTAGCCGGCGTAGTGATCACGCACGGCACCGACACTCTGGAAGAGACGGCCTTCTTTCTTCAAACCGTGCTTTCACCCGGCAAACCCGTGGTGCTGACCTGCGCCATGCGTCCTGCTACATCGCTTTCGCCCGACGGCCCGCAGAACGTGCGCGACGCCATCGCAGTTGCGGCAACGCCGGCGGCACAGGGTGTAACGGTGGTTTGCGCGGGCGTGATTCACGGCGCCACGGATGTTCAGAAGGTGCACACCTACCGGCAGGATGCATTTGCATCGGGCGACGCCGGTCCGGTCGGCTATGTGGAAGAGGGCGCGGTACGGCGCCTGCGGGACTGGCCTCGATCACACGCAAGCAAGAACTCGCAAATCCTCGAAGCCAAGGAAGATGCCACGTCGCAATGGCCGAGAGTCGAAATTCTCACCAGCCACGCCGGTGCGAACGGGGCCGTCGTCGATTTGCTGCTTCAGGAGCGCGCAGCTGGCGTCGCCGAGCCGGTGCGCGGGCTGGTGTTGGCCGCGACTGGCAACGGCACGGTGCACCATGCGCTGGAGGCTGCCGCGCTTCGCGCGCAGGATGCGGGGGTCGCCGTGTTGCGCGCCACACGTTGCGCGAGCGGGCGCATTCTTCCGAGGCCTGATGACAAGCTGCGCGATGCCGGTGCCTTGACGCCGGTCAAGGCGCGCATTGCGTTGATGCTGGAACTGATCGAGAAGGCCGCCTGAGCGGCGGCAACACGCAAAACAGGCAAGCAGGCGGCGCAGCTGCAGCCGCGCGCCTGCGCGTGAACTTCAGTTGCTCAGTGCAGCCAGCGCGCGCTGGGTGATTTCTTCGACCGTGCCGACGCCCTTGATGGCACGGTATTTAGGCGCCGAAGCCGGATCGGCCTTGGCCCAGGCCGAGTAGTAGTCGACCAGCGGACGCGTCTGCTGGCTGTACACCTCGAGCCGCTTGCGCACGGTTTCTTCCTCGTCATCCTTGCGCTGGATCAGCTCTTCGCCCGTGACGTCGTCCTTGCCATCGACCTTCGGCGGGTTGAACTTGACGTGATAGATGCGGCCCGATGCGGGATGCGAGCGGCGGCCGCTCATGCGTTCGATGATGTCGCTGAAAGGCACGTCGATTTCGAGCACGTAGTCCAGCTTGACGCCCGCCGCCTTCATGGCGTCGGCTTGCGGAATGGTGCGGGGGAAGCCGTCGAACAGGAAACCGTCGGCGCAATCGGGTTGCGCAATGCGTTCCTTCACCAGGTTGATGATGAGGTCGTCGCTCACCAGGCCACCCGATTCCATGACCGCCTTGGCTTGCTGGCCGAGCGGTGTGCCGGCCTTGACGGCTGCGCGCAGCATGTCGCCGGTCGAAATTTGAGGAATGCCGTATTTCTGGCAGATGAAGGCCGCTTGCGTGCCTTTGCCCGCCCCGGGCGCGCCCAGCAAAATTAGTCTCATGGTGTCCTCGGACGGTTCTTAGATCTTGTGTCGCACCAAGCGGCGGCCCGGGAGCCGTGCAGGGCGGAATTGCGTCGAGGATAGCATGCGACAGCGTGAAGAATTTCCGTTACAGCCGCCCTGCGGCGCGATGCTTCAGGGCGTCGGCCTGGCTGCGAACAGTGCGCGCACGCGGGCCAGGTCTTCGGGCGTGTCGATGCCTGGGCCGGGAGCCGCATGGGTGACATGCACCGCGATGCGATGCCCGTGCCAGAGCGCACGCAGTTGCTCCAGCGCTTCGGTCGCCTCGACCGGAGCCGGCGGCAACGAAGGAAACTTGCGCACGAAACCCGCGCGGTACCCGTAGATGCCGATGTGGCGCAGTGGTGCCGGGCTAGGCAGCGCGGTTGGCACCCGGTTGACGGAACCATCGCGCCACCAGGGAACCGGCGCGCGGCTGAAGTACAGCGCATTGCCCTTTGCGTCGAGCACCGCCTTCACCACGTTCGGGTTCAGGAAGTCATCGAGCGAATCGATTTCATGGGCCGCGGTGCTCATGGCGGCCTCCGCGCGAAGGGCGAGCGCGGATGCAACAGCGTCGATCAGCGCAGGGTCGATCAGCGGCTCGTCGCCTTGCACATTGACGACGATGTCGCCGCCATCGAGTGCGAGTTGTTCGCAGGCCTCGGCAAGGCGGTCGGTGCCGCTCGGATGATCCTGGCGCGTGAGGATGGCCTCCACGCCGTGCTGCTTGCATGCCGAGACAATGGAAAGGTCGTCCGCTGCAACCACCACCCGCAGCGCGGTCGATTGGCTCGCCCGCTGCGCCACGCGCACCACCATGGGCAAACCGGCGATGTCCGCCAGCGGTTTGTTGGGCAGCCTGGTCGAAGCCAGGCGCGCCGGCACCAGAACGGTAAAGCTCACAGCCCCAGCTCTTCGTCGGACAGCGTGCGCGCCTCGTTCTCGAGCAGCACCGGAATCCCGTCTCGCACTGGATAGGCAAGGCGGGCGCTGCGCGAGCAGAGCTCCTGCTTTTCGGCGTTCCAGGTCAGCGGGCCCTTGGTAACGGGGCAGACGAGCAGTTCAAGCAGCTTGGTATCCATCGAGCGATGATAGCTTTGCGTCGAGCGCGGCGAAGAATTCCGGTGCGGGCTCGAAACGCAGCGGCACGGCAAGCGCGCCGGGTGCTTTGCGCCAGAGCTTGACCGCGTCTTTCTCGGTGCAGAGCAGCGGGTGTCCGGTATTGGCGGGCGCTTGCCAGTCGGCAAAATCGTAGTGGTCGGGTAGGGCGAAGGTCTCGGCCAGCGTGAGGCCGCGCGTGCGCAGCATGTCGAAAAACGCTTCAGGGCGTGCAATGGCTGCCAGTGCAGATACGGGCTTGCCCGCGAGAGCACTCAGCGGTACACGTTTGCCATCGCCCGTCATGGCCTCTTGCGCCAATGCGCGTGTCGCGGTGTAGCCACCGTCGAATGCCGGCCGCTCCCCGCTGTGAAGCACCAGGTCGCACCGGCGCGGCCAAGGCTCCCGCAACGGACCTGCGGGCAACCGCCAGCCATTACCGACGCCGCGGTCGTCAAACACGCAGATCTCGATATCGCGCGCAAGCGCAAGGTGCTGCAGCCCGTCGTCGCTCACGATGATTTGCGTGGCCGGATGCCGCGCCAGCAACGCCCGTGCGGCTTCGACGCGGCGCCGCGCCACGAAAACGGGCGCGCCGGTCGCATGGCGGATCAGCGCCGGTTCGTCGCCCACGTCCCGCGGGTCGCTTTCGTCCAGCACCTCACGGCAATCGTCGGTATGCCGGCCATAGCCGCGCGAGATCACCCCAACACGCAGCCCGCGCGCCTGCAGATGCCGAACCACGGCCATCACGACCGGTGTCTTGCCGGCACCGCCCGCAATGACATTGCCCACGACGATCACGGGAACCTGTACGCGTTCGGTTTTCAGCCATCCCAGCCGGTAGAACCAGCTTCGCAATGCGAAGAGCGCCGCATAGACAAGCGACAGCGGCCAAAGCAGCCAAGCCAGCACACCGCGATGCAGCCACGCGCGCTGCAGCCGCGAGGCCGATGCGCTGTGACTGCTGCTGCCGTAGGGCGGCACTCAGCGTCCCGCTTGCGCCGTCGATTGGGCTGCGAAGGTGATCTGCACCAGCCCGGCCCGGCGAGCTGCTTCCATGACCGTGATCACGGCCTGGTGCGGGCTGCTGGCGTCGGCGCTGATGATGACCACGCTGTCCTTGCCGCCCGTTGCTGCCGCGCCGAGAGCGGCGGCCACCGTCGCCACATTGCGGTCGGCAAGCGGCGTCTTGTTGATCGAGTAGCGGCCATCGGCCGACACCGCCACGATCACTTCCTTGGGATAGTCGCGCTGCGAGTCGACGTCCGCCGTTGGCAGGCGCAGCTGCATCTCCGTGAACTTGCTGTAGGTGGTCGACAGCATCAAGAAGATGAGAACAACCAGCAGCACGTCGATGAACGGGATCAGGTTGATCTCGGGCTCGTCCCGCGCGCCGTGGCGGAAATGCATGCGGCCGCGGCTCATGCCCGGTCTCCGTCAAGACCGGCAATGGCAAGCGTTGGGACGGCCATCATTTCCGCAGCGCGTTCAGATGGCGGGCAAAGCGCTCGCCCGACAATTCGAGATTCAACAGGTATTCGTCGACCCGGCTGCGGAAATAGCGCCAGAAGATCAGGGTCGGAATGGCCACGATCAGGCCGAAGGCCGTGTTGTAGAGCGCAATCGAAATGCCGTGCGCCAGCTGTGCCGGATTTCCGGAACCCACCGCACCGCTGCCGGGCGACTGCGAACCGAAGATTTCGATCATGCCGATCACAGTGCCCAGGAGGCCGAGCAGCGGCGCCGCCGACGCGATGGTCGCCAAGGCCGGCAGATAGCGCTCCAGCTTGTGCGCCACCGTGCGGCCCGAGGCTTCCATGGCCGCACGAAGGTCGTCTTCGGTGCAGCGGGGATTGGCGTTGAGTGCGCGAAGGCCGGCGGCCAGCACCTGCCCGAGCAACGAATTGCGTTCGAGCTTGGTCACTACGTCGGGGCCCGGAACCGAGCCGTGCGAGACGGTCATCGCCTCGTCGAGCAGTTTGGGCGGCAGGACCTTCACGGTCTTCAAGCTTGTGAAACGTTCTATAACCAGCGCGAGCGCGATGACCGAACAAGCGAGCAATGGCCAAATCGGCCAGCCCGCGGCAACTATGATGGAAAACAAGAAAATCCTCCGGCCCGTAGACTGCAAATGCGCGGCGATTATCCACCGAGCCCACCATCGCCATGCGGCTTGTTTGCTTGTAAGCAAAGACGCACAGATTCTGTGGATAACTTTGTGATTAACCCGTGGCGCAACGTGCCAAGACCCGCATGGCACGGGCTTTCCATTAGATCGATTGAATTTTGAGCAGCACTTTTTTCAATGAAATCAACGGCTTGCACGACAAACCGTGCGCCTGTTTCGTATCGGGCCCTCGCCGCCGGTGGGTGGCCGCTCACTGTGGAAGAGTGGTTGCCGGCCACTTTCGCGATTTGTGAACTTGCGTGAACCGAATGCCACACCCGGCCCGCGGATCTGGGCGGTAGGCGCGCTGTGCCGGGCGGTTGCCGATGCGCTCGACGCGCGGTTCAACCCGGTTGCGGTGCGTGGCGAAATCTCGGGTTTTTCGCGTGCCTCAAGTGGACATTGTTACTTCGCGCTCAAGGACCAGTCCGGCCAGCTGCGCTGCGCAATGTTCAGGCGGGCCGCCGGCCTGCTCGATTTTTCTCCGCGCGACGGGGACCAGGTCGAGGTGCGTGGGCGCTTGGCGGTGTACGAGCCGCGCGGCGACCTGCAACTGGTGGTCGAAAGCCTGCAGCGCGCCGGGCAAGGGGCATTGTTCGAGCAATTTCTGCAGCGCAAGGCGCGGCTCGAAGCCGAAGGGCTGTTCGATGCCGGCCGCAAGCGGGCGCTGCCCACCATGCCGCGTGCCGTGGGCTTGGTGACCTCGCTGGGCGCAGCGGCCTTGCACGACGTTGTCACCGCATTGCGGCGCCGCGTGCCGCACATTCCGGTGGTTCTGGCGCCAGCGGCGGTTCAGGGCGCAGGTGCTCCGGCAGAGCTAGTGCGTGCGCTGCAGTCGCTCTACGCATTGGAGCCCGCTGTCGATGTCATCCTGCTGGTGCGAGGCGGTGGCTCCATCGAAGACCTCTGGGCTTTCAACGACGAAACCCTGGCTCGCACCATTGTCCAAAGCCCGGTCCCGCTGATTTGCGGGGTGGGGCATGAAACAGACTTCACCATTGCTGACTTTTGCGCCGATCTGCGCGCACCCACGCCCACGGCCGCCGCGGAACTCGTCAGTGCCCCGCAGGCGATGTGGCTCGGCGCACTCGATCTGCTGGGTGAGCGGCTCAGCGACGCAGTGGGTACCCGGCTGGATGTGTTGGGCCAGCGGCTCGACCAGGCGGCCGCGCGGCTTGGACGGCCTTCGACACTGGTGGCCCGCCAGCAGCTTCAATTGGCGCACCATTCCCAGCGCCTGCGCTATGCGTTGCTATCGAGAACCGAGCGCCTTGCGCATGTGCCGCGCGCCATTTCCGCCGATTTCCCGTTGAAGCTCGAACGCGCGCTTGCGCAGCGGCGCGAGCGGCTCGAGCGCGTGGCCTTGCGCCTTCGGCTGCTCGATCCGGCGCTGGTGCTGCAGCGTGGCTATGCCTGGCTCACCGGCCCCGACGGGCGCGCGATCGTCAGTGCAAAGAAGCTGAAGGCCGGTGATGCCGTGGTCGCGCGGCTCGCCGATGGCTCGGTCGACCTGACCGTAAGGTCCGGCGAAACGGGACCGCGTCCGACGCCGGGCGCGTGATTCCTTTCTAGAATCCGCGATCCCTTATACGGCGCGCCCTCCCGGAGATTTCGCTAGGCAGCAGCTAGAGCTAGCGGTCGATTAGGCCGCGCTCTTGGCAACCCGGCGACGCTTCGTGACCGGGCGCGAAGGTGCCTTGGTTTGCTCTTCTTCCCATGTGTCGGTGGTGATGACGAGCGACTCGCGTGCAGCGGTGAGTTCCTTGGGGCTTGGGACCTTCACGAAGTAGAGCGTGCCGTCATGGCGGAAATAAACGTAGCAATTGACCGCTTGGGCTTTGCCCTTGCCCTCGGTCGTCCAAGCAGGCGACGGCGCGCCATTAACAGTGGCCTCGAATTGGTTGGTTCGCGGTGCAGTCGAATACTTCGCCGCAGGCAGATTGCTCAGGCGCTTGGAAGAGGGCGCTCCGATGGTCAGGTTGAAGTCGGTCATGGTTTGCTTTCCGTTGGTGACGAAGCAATACGTTCGTCCGACAAGAAATTCTGGGGCGTGTGTTCTGGAAAGACCTAGACATATCCGCTCATATCAGAGTGAAGCGCACGTGCATTCAGCAGGAGATTCAACGTAGCGCAACGGAAGTCTTTGTGGGAGAATTTTCCCGTCGCGTTGGGAAGCGCGCTCGTTCAGTCGGAACTTGAATTTCGACCAACTCTCGGGATAGCGCCAGCAGGCGCCATCGGGAGCGGCCCCGGCCAGTGACTGCAACGGTCACGAACATGCCCCCGCATCAATTCATCCCGAGGATCAAATCATGACGAAATCAGGTCAGGGCGAAGCCACGCCCGAATACCTCACCCATCGCGAGGTCGCCGCGCTGCTGCGCACGAGCGAGAACGCATTGCACGTTGCCTACACGAAGCGCAAGCCTCATCTGCCGCCACGACATAAGTTCGGACGCCGACTGCTCTACAAAAGAGTCGAGGTCGAGGCCTGCATTAAGCCGCTTCCTCAATAACGAAAGACGGCTCTCACGCGAGGAAAGCGCTCGCGTTCGGCTCGTTCGTTCTCTACGATCTAAAGGTATTAGTCCTCGCGGGTTAACAACCTTTCGCCCCGGACCGCGCCTGTGGCGGCCACCGGGCTCCCCCTCAACGTTTCGCAGTTTCAACCTCCCGGTTGGGCTGCCGCATGGAGATTTTCAAATGGCCAATGCATCGCAGTTGCCAAAAGTCCCGGACAACATCCCAAGGGCTGACCCTGACTCGCCCTTGCCCGGCTTCGTCACCTTCGCCCACTTGGCGGCACGCGTGGGAACCACCGCCGGTCATTTGCGGGTGATTTTGAGTCAAGTCGATGCGCCGAGAATCGAGCCGTCATATCGCATTGGTGGGGCGCACCTTTACAACGAGGCCGAAGCGAACGATTGGCTTAGGCGTCTTCGCGAATGGCGTGACGCCGCTCCCCTTCGTGCCGCCGCGAGGAGGAAAGAGCAGGAGCAGCGCGTGCTTCTCAAGCTAGAAGAGGAACAGAAGAAGCACCGTGCCAAAGTCGAGGCCGACGCTGCCCTGAAGGAAATGCAGGATGAGTACGCGGCCCGCGCCGAGGCCAATCGAAAAGACGTAGAAGACACCCAACGGCGCATGGGCCTTCTATAGGGCAGGAGCAGATCATGACCGATCAAATCCTGCGAAACCTAATCGAAGTCCGCTACCACCGCGCCACGAATACATGGAGTTTGGTCGACAGCAGCGGCTCGGTCGAAACCCTCACTCAAAACCGCATGCGGATGCGCGTGCAGCGGCAGGTAAAAGCAGCGGCAGCGCAGCGAGCGGCAGAAACATACCCCGAAGCCATCATGTCTCGCGCCGAAATCCGCCGACGTGCTGTTGCGCTCATGGAGGAAATCAAAGTCAAACAGAGCAGGGGGCTGACATGACCGCGCCCAGCCTCAAACGCGCACTGGCACGGCCTCCCTCCCAGGATCGAACCACTCCGCCCGGGCCGGGAATGCTAGGTTACGCACCCGGGTACCCACCCAAGACGCCGCCTCGCCGCGCGCGGCGGCAGATGCAGCAGATCGGCGGGAAGGGCGGTGCACCGTGAGCGCCGTGCTCGACATCCACAACCCAGCCGTCAAGTGGATGCAAGATGATCTGGCGAAATCCGGGCTCAAGCCGGAGGACATGGCGGCCTTTGCTGTCATGGGCGAAGGGCGCACGCCTTGGCCAGACGTTCAGATCATCGATGACGGTCAGAAAGACGCCCAGAACATGGCGGTCTGGGTGTCGATGCACTATGCATTTCCGTACTGGAATCCAGACGGTGCGCAGTGTGAGCAGGTCACCGTGCGCAAGCCGCGCTTCAAAGCGGGCACCCCGTACGAGATCAGCACAAAAAAGTACGTGCGCCCGTCGAAGCGCACTGCTGGTTTTTTAGCCTCAATCCCGTACATGCACCCCGGTCGAGTCGATGGCACGACCACCGCGATCCTTGATATCCACGAGGGCGAAAAGAAGACCGCATGCGCGGTCGTGAAGGGTGCTCAGTGCGCTATCGGCATAGCCGGCTGCAATAGCTGGGGCGACCCGGAGAACAAGGGGCAAATCCACCCGTGGATCGTCAGCGAAGTCGCCCGCATTCAAGCCGCATGTCCTGGCCAACGCGTGAAGGTTCGGGTCTGGCCGGATGCCGACTACAAGACCAATACGAACGTCGGCCAAGCCTACTCCGCGTTCGCCGCCGCGCTCATGGTTCTTGACGTGGACGTGGTCATCATGGATCTGTCGAGTCTGCGCGTCGGCGCGAAGTTCGATGATCTGGTGGCCGAGGTCGGATACGAAACCGTGATGGCCGGGGTAGTCGAGCAATCGACATTGACCCTGCCAGAGAACCCAGAGGCACTGGCGCGCAAATACCAGTTGATCACCCAGTCGGTCGGGCGGCGTGGCGAGGAACGGCAACTACCGCAGGCGATTGCTTACAACTTCGACCGACTGCTGGAGTCTCACCCGGAGTTTCGTGGCCGACTCTGGCTTGATCGGGACCGCAGACGCGCGATGTTCGGCGATGCGGAACTGGTCGAGAACGTGGGCGACAACGACATGCTGCACTTTTTTCAGAAGCAGCTCGGTTTCAATGGCAGTGGGCGCACTATCACGAGCCAAGCCATGCGCGAGGCTATTGCCAGTCGGATCGCGCGGGACCAGCGCTCACCGTTCAATGACCGCGTGCGTGCGTCGGCGGATCGGTTGCGCGAGGGGGGCACGGAGGCAATGCAGGCCGCTGACGACGCGCTCAATGCCTGGACGTTGCGATATTTACGCGCGCCGGACACACCGTGGAACTGTCGCTGGGGTCGGAAGTTCTTGATGGCTGTGGTGGGGCGTGCGCTTCGTCCCGGGTGCTCGATGCGCACGGCGTTCTGTCTCGCCGGACCGCAGGGCATCGGCAAGACGTTCTTCATGAACAGTATCGTTGGGCAGAGCAATGTTGCGCTCGTTTCCAAGGCGAACTCGGCGGGCAAAGACCTCGCGATGACCTACGGCTCGTGCCTAGTTGCGGTTCACGACGAAATGGCCGCGCTCAGCAGCAGCGGAATCGAACACGTCAAGTCTGATATCAGCACCGCGGTCGACAACATCCGCTTGCCCTACGGGCGCGTGAACGTCGACATGCCCCGGCGCTGCGTGTTCTATGTGCCCGTGGACAAGCCCGACTTCCTGTTTGAAGACTCGGCAGGCATGACGCGTTTCGCGGTGCTGGACCTGCTCGAAGTGGACTTCGTGGGGGGCAAGTTCGACTTCGCGGGCATGGAGGCGGCGGCTGACGATCTGCTCGGCGCGGCGCTCATCGCGGTCGAGTCGGGCGAGAAATTCGATGAGGTGGACGGTGCGGCCGAGAGCGCCTTGCGGCACGTGAAGACCGACCTCAACATGGAGCAGATCATCGATGTGATCGAAGGCGCCAACTTCGCGCCTCGGCTCCGTAGCGGCCCATATAAAGGGCGCGTTATCACTGGCTTCAAGCTCACCGATCTGACCGAACTGATGCCCCCGGGTTTTAAGCACGCGGGCGGTGGCGCGACTGCGCTGACGAACCCGCTGCGCAAGCTCGGATTCGAGCAGGCGGACCCAAACAAGAATCCGCTGGGCGAGCGGCGACTCTGGTTCATGGAAAAGACGAAGTTTGACGCGACGTTCTCTGTGAAGGCGAAGAAATATGACGCCTAGCGCGACCCCCCTTCAAAGCGGGCCGCGACCCCCCTTCAAGCGAGTCGGACCGGGGGTAGGAAAGCGGGCCGTTGGGCCGGTGTACCCCCTGTCAAACGATTCGGACCCCGGTTCGACCCCCTGTGCGGCGGACCTGGTGGAGGGGTCGCGGAAGCCCCGCCGCGTAAGGGATTCGACGCGCTACCCCCTGTCACCCCCTGTTCTCTTTTTAGATTTAGGAGGGAGAGAAAAAGGGGGCGCTTTGTTGCAGGAAAAGGGGAGAAAACGAGCCGGGAGAAAGTTTTAGAAAACGAGGGGGGTAGGGGGGTGACAAAGCCCGCAGCCTCATCAGCATGGACCCGCATACAGGAGCGAATATGGAAGAACCACTCATTGAGTATTGGACGCCTGAAGAGTGCGCCGCTGGCGTTTGCACTGAGCTTGAGATCGGCAAGATCAAGCCGCCGATGGTCGAAGCGCGCCGGCTGGCGCAGCGGGCGACTCCGAAAGCCGTAAAGGCGCTCATCGACGTTATCGAGCAAAGTGAAGACCTCAACGCCAAGGTAAAGGCCGCGTCAGCTTTGTTGGATCGAGGTTGGGGCAAGCCGGACCAGCACGTCAGCACCGACAACGTTCATCGGATTGATGAGATGCCTTGGATCAGCGCGCAGCGCCACGCCTACCGGCTCGGCACCGAGGCCGTGAAGCTCATCGAAACTGGCCTAACGATTTCTGACGCGACCGCGAAAACCGCCCCGAGCGTCGAAACCGCTGATGACGATCCGGCCTTGCCAGAGCCTGGCAGCGCGCGTTTTCCCGGCCCGTAGGTACTCGGATATCGATTCGGGCGATAGCGCGCCTACGGGCCGATTTTCGCGTCGAGCGACCCGGGTCTAGCTCATCTCATATCGACGCAGAGCTAAGTCATTGCTGTGCATAGATGGCGGCGTTCCCGAGGGGAATAACGTGTGCGCCGGGGGCTTCTGCGACAGGGCAGCTAGACGAGCCTGAAAGCTGAGCTCTGCTGCCTCTGATCCATGACCCATCACGACCATGCGCGACACGCGGCAGGCTCGACATGGAGGTGGGCTGGCCAGGCCTTCACATGGGGTACCCATGAAGCGGCGGGCCGGGTGGGTGGCTGTACTGTGCTGAGCCCCCTTCGCAGACTGGCAGCAGAAGTCGTGACATCAAAGTTCATCGTTATCTGCCGGCTTTGCTTTTTCTCCAGTGACCATTGGGTTCTTCAAGTCCGGAAGTTCAGCGCCATCGCGGACTTTTGCAAGCAAATCAAGTCCTGCTTGCGAATATTTTCTGAGCGGATTGCTTCTTGCTCCTGCAGGAATGCTTACGTGAAAATGATTGTCGCTTCCTCTTATGTCAAAGCCCTCTGTTTCTTTGAGCTTTGTAATGAGTTGATTGACTTTATTCCAATCTTTTCCATATCCAAGATATTCTGCAGCGGCAGTTGGGGAGTACGGATACATCACGTTAAGTAATGCTGGGTCAGCCATGGCCGCGATGCCGAAGACTTTGGCAAAATCTTCGGGGTGCTCAAGTGCGTGGTTGAGCATCTCGAAATTTATTTCCACTACATTTTTTGCGGCATCCTTACGAACAAGATCGACAACTCTGTGGCTGATCGAGCGCAAGAGTTTGACGTTGACTTTTTCAAGAGGCGCTTCGCTCTTGAAGGCTTTAAAGACCCACTCAAATGAATTGGCCGTAATGCTTTTTACTCGTGCCGTTTTTCCGTCATCCAAATCTATTATTTTGTCGTAAGGCGGTTGGCTTTCAGCGGAAATCTTGTCATCCCATTCCAGTAGGTAAATATTTTCGATCAGATTGCCTCCTTCCGGTAGCATGTGATCAATTTCCTGAAGGATTGCCTTAATGTTCGGGTCGCCAGCGGAATAACCGATGAAAAGCAAGGGGTGCTCAACGAAATAAGTAAAGAGCTTTGCGCTTAAATATTTCTTGTCATTTGCGAACCTGTCGTAATCTTCGTTAGTGAGTACAAGTGACGAGGCATCTGAAACGCACCCGTGGATTTTAAATATTTCTCCAATCGACATGTAAGCATGTCTAATGACCTGTTGGCCAATGATCGGTTTGTATTCCGGAAATATTGGCTCTAAAAGGGTGTCGTAGTTTGTGGTAATGACCGCGTGTGGATTGATCGACTTTAATGCGTCGATCTCGTCGTCCAGTGCTTGCAAGCCAAAAGAACCGGTTTTGTCTGGCCCCAACCCTTCGAGTCTTTTTGAAACCGCATGCTTTATGAAAATATCCTCGTGCACATTTGCGGTGTAGTATGCGTCAGGAAAAAACTTTCTGCCCTCTCCCCATGCCCACTCTTTAAAGGCTTTGGCGTAGATCGAGCCGACCTCGGGAAGGGTTGTTTTCGATTGAAGATAATAGGGGACATCGTGCTTTATCTCTGGGCAGTATCCCTTTAGCTCGGTCAAGAGTGCAGCCCAATTGGGCGCTCCACAGTACCGCTTGGAGAAGCCAGACCCTACAAAAAGAATCGGCTGACAAGATTTTTCCTTGATGATCTTGGCAACGTCTTTTGCAACTTGGAGTTGATACTGCTCGAAATTTGACATTAATTTTTATTAGGGGTAAATCCTAATTCCCTCATATATAGGTTTTAATTTACCGATCTTCGTAATTCGGCGAGAATTAAATATTCTCAGGCAATTGCGAAATGAATCGGAGTTCTTTATCAGCCGTTGATTTTCCGAGTAACGAGACGTACCCAGATGTTGGCAGGGAGCGCCTCGTTAGGGAAGATGGTTTGCGTCAATCGCTGCAAATTTATGAGCACCACGCCGTTGAAGCCGAGCGCGCGCTGCTCGAAGCGTTCAAGGTCGATCCCGCTGCCATGGATCGGCTCTATCCCCATCTGCGTAAGGCCCACCTTCCACGGCTTAAGCCCGACGCCTCACTGAACGCCGCGTTCACCACTGTGGAAGCTGCGCTCTCCCGAGCCGCTTTGCCGAAGAGCCCAACGCGCACCCCAACGCCGATGCCGGTGTTCTCGCCAAACCACCCGGAGCACGTGCGGCTGAACCCGGATGAAGAACTACGTCCGTACATCCGAGACAGCGCCGAGTCGGGGCTGATCGGATTGCCTCCGCTGCTGGCCGAGTACTTCGGGGTGGCGGAGGCTGCCCGTGCCGCCGAGTCGCGGCTGCGCAAGCAAGAACAACGCGCCGTGGTGTACCCGCGCGCTGCAGCCGTTCCCCAGATTGGTCCCCAGCCGTGGAAGCCGGTAACCCCAAGGAGTTGAAATGCCTCTGAAAATCCACCCCAACTACTTGGCCGACGATGAGATGGCGGTGCTATCTCGGCCCGGCATCCTCACCCATCTGAGATTGCTACGTGAGTCGAACCCGGAGGCTTACAAGCACTTCGTTCGGGACTTCCAGCAAATCCGCCGCGCCGAGAACGGTGAGCGTGCCCGGCCTGACGCGATCAATAACTCAACCGTCACCGACGAGGACCGCAAGGCGAACCCGGCATGGGCCGCTGGCCTCGCGACGCCGTTTGCTCCCCGTGACACGCATCGACCCGACCGCGCCGCCGATCCCGAGGTAATGCGATATCTGCGTGAGGCCAACCAGCGGTTGGAAGACGAGCAGTTGACGGACGGGCTCCAGCGGCAAATGGGGACCGACGCAGACCGCCCGCTGCCGCCCGAGACGCTGCGCGATCACATCGAGGCCGCGGTGAATGTCGTCGGCACGCAGGGCAACGAGTAACAGGAGCACACCATGCCTTCCATGAACTACTACGACGACATCAATCAACTGCCTGCTAGCTTCGGCAATTCCTCGCTCATCTTGCAGCAGCATCGTCTGCGTGACCGGGAAGCCGATCTCAAGGAGCGGATCAAGGCCGCGCGGGAGAAAGCGGCGCCGCAAGGACAGATGATTTCCGGGTACTACGTCCCGCCCGCCAAGACGCAGATGCTGACCCCGTTGGTCGAGCAGCTTACTCAGGCGATGGAGAAGAAGGGCTTGGACGCCGACCAGACCGGGTACGACAAATATGAGATGCAGGCCGTCAACCAGCACATGGCGATGAAGCCCCCGGATGACGCCCCGCAACCGACGAAGCTCGCGTGGGCCCAGCAGGGCGCTCAAATTCCTGCACTGCGGTCGCTCATGATGGACTACGCCAAGGATCAGCTGGTCAACGAACCGGAGCGGGTCGCAGTTCGCACCGATCGCAAGGAGGCTCGGGCCCAAACGATTGCCGAGAGCCAGCGCAAACAGCAGGAGGACTTGGAATACAGGCGCGACCGCGACGAACAGAGCATCCAGTTGCGGCGCGACCTCGCAGGTGACTCCAATGACCTGCGGCGCACGCTTGCAGCGGCTGTGCGGGCCAACGGTGGCGGAAGCAGCGACAAAGCCAGCAACTACCAGATCATCCAGGATGCTCAAGGTAACGCGCATCGGGTCAACAAGCTCACCGGAGAAGTGAGTCCCCTTGGCTCCATCGGTCGAGAGGCGTCATCGCTCACTGCGGACCGCACGAAACAAGGGGAGAACAAGAACAACGCTGCCAAGGCGCTCGAAGACCTGAACGAGGCCGAGACGTTGCTCAAGACGGCCACCGGCTCCAAAGGCGGATCGCTTCGTGATGCCATCGCCGGTGCTGCCGGCATCTCAACGGACGGCGCGAAGGCCGCCGCCGCGCTTGAAACCGTGGCGAACGGCATCGTGGCGAACATTCCCCGCATGGCGGGCCAGGTGTCGGACGCGGACTTGGCATTTCTCAAGAAGCAAGGCGGCGACCTCGCGAACAAGGAGTTGCCGACCGAGACGCGCCTTGCTGCGCTCAAGCAGGTGCGTCGGATCATGCATCGTGCCGCGAATGGCCCGGTACCCGCGCAGCCGTCTTCTGGACCGTCAATCCGCGATGCCGTGAGGACCGCCGTCGATCAGCAGTCCGCGCCCGCACCCAAGATTCGCGTCTACAACCCCGCCACTGGGCGGCTGGAATAAGCCATGGCAAAGCTCATCGCGCTTCCGGACGGGTCCACGGGCTCCTTCCCGGATGACATGGACGATGGTGCGATCACTGCGGTGCTTCGCAAACAGTTCCCACCGAAGGAGCCAGCGCCAAATCCCGCTGATGGCATGACCGCCACCGAACGATTTGTGACGGGCGTCGGGGGGGCGGCGGCACGGCTGCGCGACAAGATCTTTCCGCCCGGATCGCCCATCGATGCGATGACCTTCAGCCATACCGGAGACAACGGCAGGGCGCGCAAGGCGGACCTCGCCACCTACGAAGCGAACAAAGAGGCCTTGGGCACTGCGGGCAAGGTGGGCGAAATCACGGGTGAAGTCGCCGCCACTGCTATTCCGATTGG
Organism: Variovorax paradoxus; assembly: GCF_029919115.1. Lineage (NCBI taxonomy): Bacteria > Pseudomonadati > Pseudomonadota > Betaproteobacteria > Burkholderiales > Comamonadaceae > Variovorax > Variovorax paradoxus. Next base: position 2,459,451 of record NZ_CP123990.1, on the reverse strand, counting down.
TCGAGCCGCCTCCCTCGGCGGAAAGGTGCTTGCTAAGACTCTCGGCCGCATGGCTCCGGCTTCCGCCGACATTGCCACGAACGCGGGCTATGCCGCTGCAACTGCTGAGCCTGACGAGCGCGGCACAGCGGCACTTGTAGGCGGGGCCGGGGCCGCTGGCGGCAGGGTGCTGACACGGGCGCTCGGCGGGTTGGCTCGCCCATTCGTTTCCAAAGAGGCGCAAGCCCTCATCGACGCTGGGGTGCGGCCGACGCCGGGCCAGCTGTTCGGGGACGGGCCCATCGGCAGCCTCGTGCGTTCGGCGGAAGACAAGATCACGTCGATCCCGCTCGTGGGTGATGTCGTTCAGCACGCCCGTCGCCGCTCCTTGTCCGAGTATGGCAACGCAGAGATCAACGCGGCGCTCAAGCCGCTCGGCGAGAAGGTGGCGGGGAGCGGGGCAGAGGCTGTAGAGCAAGCGAGCAAGGTCGTGTCTGACTACTATGATCGCGTGCTTCCGCAGACTTTCATCCCGCCGCAGGGCGTAGTACAGGCGGTCAAAAGCGTTCGATCCTCCATCGATGAGATTCCGTTGATCACGGACGAGCAGAAGGGGCATGTCATCAAGTACGTCGCCCAGAAGATCACGCCAGCGGTCAACGAAGCGGCGCAGCGCGGCGGGCCGATCAGCGGGGAGACGGCGAAGGCCATTGACGCTGAAATCGGCCACTACGCGCGCAAGTTCACTAGCTCGGTGAACCCGTCCGACCACCCGCTTGGGGAGGCGTTCTATGAACTCCAGGCCTCCTTGCGGGGTGCGCTGGAGGGCACGACTCCCGAGGCGATCAGGACGCTGAGCGCGACGAATGCTGCATATCGGCAAATGCTGCCCGTGCTCAAGGCGGCAGATCGGACGACCTCCGGCCAGTTCACTCCGCGTCAACTCAACCGCGCCAGCGGCCAATACAACCAGCGCCCGAGCGAACTGAATCTCGCTGGCCAGAAGGTTCTGCCGAACACCGTGCCCGACAGCGGTACAGCGGGCCGAGCCCTGCTTGGAGGGAGCCTGCTCGGTGGTGGCGCGGCGCTCACCGGCCAGGCGCTCCCTGCCGCCGCCGCGGCAGCGCTGTATTCAGGCCCCGGCATGTCGTTCCTGGTGAACGGTCTGCGCGGTGTCGTTCCGGACAAGGTCATCAGCCATATCGCCTCGCTCCCGCCAGCCGGCCAACGCACCGCGCTCGAACAGCTCGCGGCTCAAATTCCCGCCGTGGGGGCTCGGTTGCGAGAACTCGTGCCGCAGGTAGGCCGAGCTTTGGCGACCCAGAACAACTCGACACAGGAGGCGCAATGAGCTTTATGGACCCAAACGTAATGCCGTTTTCGGGGCAGCCTTCCTACAAGTTGTCGCCCGAGCAGATGAGGCAGCGCCAAAAGTGGATGGCCGACGAGGCGAACCGCCTGATCGAAGCTCGGCGCTCGACAGTTCGCCCCAACCCGCCCGTCACGATCATGGGGCAGACAGGCTCTCCATCCGCCACGCTCGGGTCGCAGGATCGCCCGGCGAACACCGACGCCATCGCGGCTCAGCTGGTGGAGCGTCTCGCTCAACGTGACAGGAGTCCCCGTGGCTTCTAACCCTCTCAGGCATGTCGCGTATCTCGGCACGCTCGCCATCGAGGATCAGGTCTACATCGGCCATCTGTTCGATCACCCGGAGGTCGGCCCCGATGCCTACTCAATGAGCGTGCGATCAGTGGACGCCGAGGGCAATCAGATGGTGGCCACCATGCGCGGGCGGTTCGGGCAGTTCGACACGGCGGTCACGTGGGCGCTGCTGCAAATGTTGGAGTACATGCTGTCGGTCGGCATCGACATTGGCGATCTAGTCACGGTCCACCCCGCATCGGTTCCCGGCCTCGATCTGGATCAGGTGTGCCTCGCCATCGTTGCGGAGGCGCAGCGGATTCGTGAAGAGAGCGCTGGAGCCACCAAACACTAGGGGCGAATGGTGAATTCAACGCTGTTCTGCACAAATGTAGAAGCGCGCGCGGACGGTAGCTCGGAAGTTTCGCCCGTAGCGCCCCCGGATCAATGCCTCGTGCAAGCTGGCAGATCGACGCAGACAACGGCGGCGAGCGGGGAGGGTACTCGGGTAGCGCCCGGGCCGGTCGGCGCGTTTACGGGGCTCGCCCTGCCGAAGGCGACGGGGTACGCCGGATCGGTCGGCCCCTACCTCCCGCCGCTGCGACCTGGCCTGCCGTACACGCCCATCGAGGCATGCCAGGAACTGATGCTCGCCATCGTGGCGCAAGGGCTCGCCGACGACGACCTAGCCTATGTCGTGAGCCCCACCTTCATCCACCATCTTCTCTACGTGGGGCTGGACCCGGACGTAGCGCTTCAGGTCAAGGTCAAATACCTGCGGGGCGAAGTAAACCCGATGCGAATTAGAGCGGATTTGATGGGGGCAGACCGGCGTCTGACGTGATTAAGCGTGCTTGCTCCAGTTATCGACGAGCCATTGGTGCACGTTCCTGTGACTGCGTACATCGCCCGGAAGATTGTTCTTGATCAGGCGCTCTCCCTTCAGCGCACTCTCTTTTGTCTTCGAGATGCGATTGAGGAAGGCGAGAACTTCATAGCCCTCCCCGCGATTGAGCAGTGTCGAATCGGGCTTGCCTGTAACGCGAGCGTCATCAGGCGGGATCGCTTTCCAAGCATAGTCTTTGAACTGAAGGTCATTCTTGCTGATCAAGTCGGCCACTGTCGCTCCTCGTAGTTGGTAACGATTTATGACACGAGCCGAGCGCCCCCGCAATCGGGAAGAGTCCTTGCTTGGGCTAGCGTCATCCAATGCCCTCAACTTACGATCCGCGACTAACAAAGGAGAAGGCAATGACAAAGTTGATTCTTGCGGTGCTTGTTTCGCTCGCGAGCGGAGGTCTTGCGGCTCAGACGAACGAGGGGGCCAGATACATGAGATTCGTAATGGGCACGGACCCGATTGTTCAAGTTGGTTTCGCTACGCCCGAGCTATGCCGAGCCTATGACGATGCCTCGAAGAAGCAGATAGCGGAGGGCGCGCCCTCCAACGGGATTAAGTTCAGTTGCTCGGAGACGAACGTAGCGTCGATGCTCCCGTATGAGGGCGTGCTGCGGGACGAGCTTTTCGGCGAAGCAGTGGTCGTCTCTTCCAAGACCGAACTGCGGTGCCTCAATACCCTCGCTGAGCTTCTCAAGATAAAAGACGCGAACTATGGCCGTCCAGTCTTCACTTCCATAGCTGCGTGCAAGCTGAAAAGCTGATCTAGCCCCTGACTCGATTCAGATGGCCCTTCACGGTGGCGTCTTCGAGAAATGCGTAGTGCTTCGCTGTCGTAGCCGCGTTGCGATGGCCGAGCAGCTTGGCGACCACCTCCATCGGGGTATCGTCATTCAGAAGGCGTGAGCCGAAGGTGCGCCGGAGGTCGTGGATCGTGATGTCGTTTTTGACCCCGGCCACCCTTAGGACGGTCTTCCACACGGGCCAGACTTCCTCGATATGCCCACTGTCAGCGCCGCTCGGAGTCGGAAATACCCATTCGGAGGGGTTGCCAGCCTGAGTTTTGAGCTGAGCCTCGAACAGGTCGACGGCCTCCTGGCGCAGGTGCACCCGCATTTCCCGTCCGTTTTTGCTGCTGCCCGGGGGGATCGTCCAGACTGCCTGCTCGAGGTCTATGTCAGCCCAGCGCGCTGCCGCCATGTTCGATTTCCGGGCTCCCGTGAGCATCAACAGGCGGAAGTAGGGCCGCACGTAGGGTAGGAATTGGGGGGCGTCCAGCGCCGCGATGATCGCCTCATATTCGGCATTCGACAGGACCCGCTCCCGGGAGGCTGACTTTTCCTTGTCCACGAGCTTGGCGACGTTCTTGCCCGTATACAGCTCCTTTTTCTCGGCGAACGCGAAGATGGCGCGCAAAGCCTTCAGCGAGGCGTTGGCCGCCTCCGGGCCGCGTTTTTCATGCTCCTTGTCGCCGAAGGCGATTCGTCTATGGCGCTCATCAACCATGGTCCGGGTGATGGCCGAAAGGGGGAGGTCCAGCCAATCCTCGTATGACCCCGGATAGCCTCTGTACCCCATAACGATGCGCTCAACCCAATACCAGCGCTTTCTGCCTTCCTGTTCGAGTTCGGCGGTGTAGGTTCGGGTGATTTCTCGCAACGTCGGGTCTTGGGATCGGACCTTTGGCTTGAGCCGAGGGTCTTCTCCATCCGCCAGCTTGGCGCTGTAGTCCCGCGCTAGCTTTCGTGCCGCCTCCACCGTCCGCTCTGGATGCCGGCCGATGGCGATGCGGACCGGGGCTCCCTTGCCACCCTTCCCGGCGGTGGGCGACCATTTGTAAACGCCGAAGGACCGCACGCCCTTGTCCGACACGTAGAACCGCAGGGCTTTCGTATCCTTGTCCTGATACTCACCGGGCGGCAGCGTTCGTGCTAGCCTTTCGGTCAGAGCCTGGACCTTCTCTGGTTTCTTCGCTTGGTCTGTCATAGCTATCCTATCGCTAGGAAGGGAACTAAGGAACGGGAAGCAACGTTATTCCCGTTTCTACCTGATTTGCCTATGCTGCCCAATGAAATCGAACGAAATCCGTAGCTAGGGAAAGGCCCGTAAAGATATGGTCTAGATACCTTTCTAGAATCCTTTATTCCCCGCAACCAACCCACGAGAAAAAACCATGGAACATGTGCTCCCACCCCTGCCGTATGCGCTCGACGCGCTGGCACCCGAGTACTCGAAGGAAACCCTCGAGTACCACTACGGCAAGCACCACAACGCCTACGTGGTGAACCTGAACAACCTGCAAAAGGGCACCGAGTTCGAATCGATGACGCTCGAGGAGATCGTCAAGAAGTCCAGCGGCGGCATCTACAACAACGCCGCGCAAATCTGGAACCACACCTTCTTCTGGAACTGCATGAAGCCCCAGGGCGGGGGCACCCCTACCGGCGCGCTGGCCAAGGCCATCGATGCCAAGTGGGGCAGCTACGACGCGTTCAAGGAAGCGTTCGTGAAGTCGGCCGTGGGCAACTTCGGCTCGGGCTGGACGTGGCTGGTGAAGAAGGCCGACGGTTCGGTGGACATCGTGAACATGGGCGCCGCCGGCACGCCGCTGACCACGGGCGACACCCCGGTGCTGACGGTGGACGTGTGGGAACACGCCTATTACATCGACTACCGCAACCTGCGCCCCAAGTTCGTCGAGACCTTCCTGGCCAAGCTGGTCAACTGGGACTTCGCGGCCAAGAACTTCGGCTGAACCGGGTTTTCCCAGTAAAAAAGCCGACCCTAGGGTCGGCTTTTTTTATTGGCGGCGCAGGCGGACTGGACTCAGCGCCTGGAGGCCGCAAACAGCTCGCCGCCCAGCTTGGCGCCTTTCTTGATGTTCTTCTTGGCGAACCAGCCCTGGTTCATTTCGAGTACATAGCGCACCGGCTCTTCGGAGCAGTGCGAGTTTTCGGTCATGGGCTGCATATCGACCAGGTTGACGATGCGGCCGTCGTCGGCCACGAAGGCGGCGGTCAACGGCAGCAAGGTGTTTCTCATCCAGAAGCACTGGGTGGCCGGCTGCTCGAAAACAAAGATCATGCCCTCGGACTGCGGCATTTCCTTGCGGAACATCAAGCCGATTTCCCGCTCGCGAGGGGTTTGCGCCACTTGCGCGTCGATCTTGTACAAGCCGAGCGACAACTTGGTGCGTGCGAGGCCGGTCTGGGGTTGCTGTTGTGCCTGTGCCGGGCCAACCAGAGAGGCGGCGAGCAGGAGCAGTGCGGCGAAACGCTGAAACATCGGAGCTTCTTTCAAGGCGGGTTCAAGGACGCAGGTTCAAAGGCGTGCGGCCAAGAAAAATGCCCGCTGATGCGGGCATTGGCAGGCATTGCCGGTGATCTCGGCAGCTTACACCTTCTTGGCTGCGGTCGCGTGGGCCTTGGCTGCGTGATGGCGCACCTTGTGCTTCTTCACGGCGTGCTTTGCAGGCTGCTTGGCCTTGTGCGTGGCGGCGGCCATGGGCGCGTCTGTCTTGGGTGCGGGTTCGGCCTGTTGGGCAAATGCACCGGCTGCGAAGAGACCGGCGACCAGGGCTGCGAGCAGCTTGTTCATGGAGAAATCCTTTGACATTGTTGATATGGACCACCTCCTTGCGAGAGGTCATCAATCAACGCGCCAGTCGCACGCCCCGGTTGACAGCCGTTCGGCAATCGGCGGCGAAAAAAAAGCGCTCCGAAGAGCGCTTTTTCGTGGAAGCTCGCCGAATTACTTCGGGGTGCTGCCTTGGGTCGACTTGCGCTTGACGCTGCCGTCCTTGTTGCGACGGCGCTGGTCGCGCGTTTCAGCGCGCTTTTCGCCGGAAGCCGCAGCCTTGTCGGCGCCGATGGCACCGCCTTCGGGCGTCTTGGCGATGTCGCCGGCGGGAGCAGCCACTTGACCTGCAGGCTTTGCTTCCTTCTTGGCTTCCGCACGGGCTTGCGGCTTGCTGTTGGTAGCGTTGCCTTGCTCGGGCGTGGTGCCGGTGGGGTTCTGGGCGTAAGCGCCAGCGGCGAACAAGCCAGCGATCATGACTGCGAGAATTTTGCTCATTGTGATTCCTCTATTCGAGAATTGGTTGGAAACGCCTCCCGGCGAGCAGAAGGTCAGCCACTAACGAAGCCATTGGCTCGCAGGTTGACAAACGCTCGCTGATGGGTTGCGTCTAAAATGTACAGCGATTTGTTCGCGGGCTGTACAGCGATTCCCCGTCGCTGTCTGAATTCGCAGACAGTCGTCCGAATTACGTCACTCCCGGAGTCATTCCCCCTCATGTCCAGCTACCAGCACATCAAAGTCCCGGCCGAAGGCCAGAAGATCACGGTCAACGCCGACAACTCGCTCAATGTGCCTGATCAGCCGATCATTCCCTTCATCGAAGGCGACGGCACGGGCCTGGACATCACCCCCGTGATGCTGAAGGTGGTGGATGCGGCGGTTGCCAAGGCCTACGGCGGCAAGAAGAAGATCCACTGGATGGAAGTCTATGCCGGTGAAAAGTCGACCAAGGTCTACGGCCCCGACGTCTGGCTGCCCGAAGAAACGCTGCACGCCGTGCGCGACTACGTGGTTTCCATCAAGGGCCCGCTGACCACGCCCGTAGGCGGCGGCATCCGCTCGCTGAACGTGGCGCTGCGCCAGGAACTCGACCTGTACGTGTGCCTGCGCCCCATCCAGTACTTCGAAGGCGTGCCAAGCCCGGTGCGCGAGCCGCACAAGACCAACATGGTCATCTTCCGCGAGAACTCGGAAGACATCTACGCCGGCATCGAGTTCGAAGCCGAAAGCGACAAGGCCAAGAAGCTCATCAAGTTCCTGCAGGACGAACTGGGCGTCAAGAAGATCCGCTTCCCCAACACCTCCGGCATCGGTGTCAAGCCCGTGTCCAAGGAAGGCACCGAGCGCCTCGTGCGCAAGGCGCTGCAGTACGCGGTCGACAACGACAAGCCCAGCGTGACCATCGTGCACAAGGGCAACATCATGAAGTTCACCGAAGGTGGCTTCCGTGACTGGGCCTACGCACTGGCCGCCAAGGAGTTCGGCGCCGAGCTGATCGACGGCGGCCCGTGGATGAAGTTCAAGAACCCCAAGACGGGCAAGGAAATCACCGTCAAGGACAGCATTGCCGACGCTTTCCTGCAGCAGATTCTCCTGCGCCCCGCCGAGTACAGCGTGATTGCCACGCTCAACCTCAACGGCGACTACGTGTCCGACGCCCTGGCCGCGCAAGTCGGCGGTATCGGCATTGCCCCGGGCGCCAACCTGAGCGACACCGTCGCCATGTTCGAAGCCACCCATGGCACCGCTCCCAAGTACGCCGGCAAGGACTACGTGAACCCCGGTTCCGAAATTCTCTCGGCCGAAATGATGCTGCGCCACATGGGCTGGACCGAAGCCGCCGACCTGATCATCAGCTCGATGGAAAAGTCCATTGCCAGCAAGAAGGTCACCTATGACTTCGCGCGCCTGATGGACGGCGCCACGCAGGTGAGCTGCTCGGGCTTCGGCCAGGTCATGATCGACCACATGTAAATTGCGCGAGCAATAGCGCTTTGGCGTCCGCGGACGCCGTGAGCCAAGGCCCTCGAGATCTTTGCGGTCTCGAGGGCTTTTCTTCTTTTAGCACGCCGCAGCCGCACCAGTTGGAGAAATGGCACACCCTGCTCCAAATACCCATTTTTTTCGAAGTGCGCGACGCGTAGTATTTACGCGTGCAGCATGTGCAAACGGCAGAGTTTTTTGCGTCGTTTGTGGTGTCGCACACGACGCAAGCCCCTTGATTTGTCGATTACGCGCCACCAAGTCTTCTTGCGCCGGCACGGTGCTTGCACGCTCTATAGAATCTTTTTTATGGCAACGAGAATTCCCAAGACTCCCAGCACTCCGCCGGCCCAGAAACCGGCAGGGGATGACGGAGATTCGGTCGTTCTGGAGCGGCGGCCGCAAAAAACCGCGCCGCCCCAGATGTACCAAGTGGTCATGCTGAACGACGACTACACCCCCATGGAGTTCGTAATCGTCGTCCTGCAAGAATATTTCAACAAGGATCGCGAAACCGCGACCCAGATCATGCTAAAGATTCATCTTGATGGCCGCGGCGTTTGTGGGGTTTATTCCCGCGATCTCGCGGCCACCAAGGTCAACCAGGTGATGGAGGCGGCGCACCAGGCCGGACATCCGCTGCAGTGCGTGAGTGAGCCTGTTGCGTGAACCAGTTGAATTGCGCAAGCTCCAACCCATCTGAGAACTTATTTACAGCAAGGCAAAAGGAAATCACATGATTGCCCAGGAACTGGAAGTCAGCTTGCACATGGCCTTCGTCGAGGCCAGGCAGCAGCGCCACGAGTTCATCACCGTGGAGCATCTGTTGCTCGCTTTGCTGGACAACCCGAGCGCCGCAGAAGTTCTGCGCGCCTGCTCGGCCAACGTCGACGACCTGCGGGCGTCGCTCACCAACTTCATCAAGGACAACACGCCGCAAGTGGCGGGTACCGACGATGTCGACACCCAGCCCACGCTGGGTTTCCAGCGCGTGATCCAGCGCGCCATCATGCATGTGCAGTCCACCGGCAACGGCAAGAAGGAAGTCACCGGCGCCAACGTGCTGGTTGCGATCTTCGGCGAGAAGGATTCGCATGCGGTGTACTACCTCCACCAGCAGGGCGTGACCCGCCTCGACGTGGTGAACTTCATTGCCCACGGCATCAAGAAGAGCGATCCGCCTGAGGCCGTCAAGGGCAGCAGCGAGTCGTCTTCGGGCGAGGGCGAAGAGGGCGGCGGAGAAAAGAACGAGAAGGCTTCGCCTCTCGAGCAGTTCACGCAAAACCTCAACCAGCTCGCGAAGGACGGCAAGATCGATCCGCTGATCGGCCGCGAATACGAGGTGGAGCGCGTCATCCAGATTCTCTGCCGCCGGCGCAAGAACAACCCGCTGCTGGTGGGTGAGGCCGGCGTGGGCAAGACCGCCATTGCAGAAGGCCTGGCATGGCGCATCACGCAGACCGACGTGCCTGAAATCCTCGCCGAGGCGCAGGTCTACTCGCTCGACATGGGCGCGTTGCTGGCCGGCACCAAGTACCGCGGCGATTTCGAGCAGCGCCTGAAGGGCGTGCTCAAGTCGCTGAAGGACAAGCCGAATGCCATCCTGTTCATCGACGAGATCCACACCCTCATCGGTGCGGGCGCGGCCTCGGGCGGCACGCTGGACGCGTCCAACCTGCTCAAGCCGGCGCTCTCTAGCGGCCAGCTCAAGTGCATTGGCGCCACCACGTTCAGCGAATACCGCGGCATCTTCGAGAAGGATGCGGCCCTGTCGCGTCGCTTCCAGAAGGTCGACGTGGTCGAGCCGACCGTGCAGGAAACCGTCGACATCCTGAAGGGACTGAAGTCGCGCTTCGAAGAGCACCATGGCGTCAAGTACGCGGTTGCGGCCCTGCAGGCCGCGGCCGAACTGAGCGCCAAGTACATCAACGACCGCCATCTGCCCGACAAGGCCATCGACGTGATCGACGAGGCCGGCGCCGCACAGCGCATCCTGCCCGCGAGCAAGCGCAAGAAGACCATCAGCAAGTCCGAGGTCGAGGACATCGTCGCGAAGATCGCGCGCATTCCCCCGGCCAACGTCAGCAACGACGACCGCGGCAAGCTGCAGACCATCGAGCGCGACCTGAAGAGCGTGGTGTTCGGCCAGGACAAGGCGCTTGAGGTGCTGGCTTCCGCCGTGAAGATGGCGCGTTCGGGCCTTGGCCGCGAAGACAAGCCGATCGGCTCGTTCCTGTTCAGCGGCCCCACGGGCGTCGGCAAGACCGAAGCGGCCAAGCAGCTCGCCTACATCATGGGCATCGAGCTGATCCGCTTCGACATGTCGGAGTACATGGAGCGCCATGCGGTGAGCCGGTTGATCGGCGCGCCTCCGGGCTACGTCGGGTTCGACCAGGGCGGCCTCCTGACCGAAGCCATCACGAAGAAGCCGCATGCGGTGCTGCTGCTCGACGAAATCGAGAAGGCGCACCCGGACATCTTCAACGTGCTGCTGCAGGTCATGGACCACGGCACCCTGACGGACAACAACGGACGCAAGGCCGACTTCCGCAACGTGATCATCGTGATGACCACCAATGCGGGTGCCGAGACCATGAACAAGGCGACCATCGGCTTTACCAACCCGCGTCAGGCGGGCGACGAAATGGCCGATATCAAGCGCCTGTTCACGCCGGAGTTCCGCAACCGCCTGGACGCGACCGTGAGCTTCAAGGCGCTGGACGAGCAGATCATCCTGCGCGTCGTCGACAAGTTCCTGCTCCAGCTCGAAACGCAGCTGGCCGAGAAGAAGGTCGACGTCACGTTCAGCGACGGTTTGCGCAAGCACCTGGCAAAGAAGGGCTTTGACCCGCTGATGGGTGCCCGCCCGATGCAGCGCCTGATCCAGGACACGATCCGTCGTGCACTGGCCGACGAGCTGCTGTTCGGTCGCCTCATCGATGGAGGCCGCCTGTCGGTCGACATCGACGACAAGGGCGAGGTGCAGCTGGACATCCAGCCGCTGCCCAAGAAGGAAGGCAAGTCCAAGCCTGAAGCCGAAGAGGCTGCGGCAGGATAAAGCGGGAGCCGGCAGCGCCGCTTCCGCGGTATTCCTGGCAACACTGAAAAGGCCGGTAGCATTCGCTGCCGGCCTTTTTTCTTGGGCCGGAAATTACCCGCACACAAGCTTCACCTTGATTCTTCCCGAGCTCAGCCAGGAATGGAAAACCGGCCTCTCTTTGGCTTGGAGCGGCTATATCGCCGTGCTCTCGGTATGGATCGTGATGCAGAAGCGCGCGCCGGTGTCCACGATGAGCTGGATCCTGTCGCTCGCGCTGTTGCCGTTTGCGGGCTTCGTCATCTATTACTTCCTTGGGCCGCAGCGTTTGCGCAAACAGCGGGTCAAGCGTTTGCGGAGCCGCGCCAAGGCTCACACGCAGGGCGAACTGGCCCGGCTGCGTGACGCGGCACAGAATGCGCCGCCGGCGCTGCAGCAGATGGCTCGGCTCGGCACCGCAGCTTGCGGGTTGCCGGTTTCCAGCGCCACGGGCGTGGAACTGCTGTCGGGCGGCGCGCGCACCTTCGACGCCATCTTCGATGCGGTGCGCGCCGCACGCGACCACATTCATCTCGAGTACTACATCTTCGAGCCCGACAAGATCGGCACTGCGCTGCGTGACCTCTTGGCGGAACGCGCCAGGCAGGGCGTGGCGGTGCGCCTTCTGCTCGACGCACTGGGTTCCAAGCGCATCGGCCGCAAGTTCATGGCGCCGCTTTCTGCCGCTGGCGTGGAGATTGCGCTGTTCCACGACACGCGCATCGGCCGGCGCCTGCGGCCGGTAACCAACTACCGCACCCACCGCAAGATCGTGGTGTGCGACGGCCGCGTGGGCTTTACCGGCGGCGTCAACATTACCGACGAGGAAGACAAGCGCACCCGGCCCGACGCCTACCACGACGTGCACCTGCGCATCGAAGGGAGCGCGGTACGCTGGCTCCAGACCACCTTTCTCGAAGACTGGGCCTATGCCACCGGCGAAGACCTTCGCAACATGGACCATCTGATGGAGGCCATGCTGCCGCAGGTGGAGGCGGGCGACATTCCTGTGCAAATTGTGACCAGCGGCCCCGACAACATGCTGGAGCCCATCCATCGCATGCACGTGGAGGCCATTCACTCGGCCAGCGAACGCGCCTGGCTCACCACCCCGTACTTCGTGCCCGGCGAGCCCGCCATGATGGCGCTCACCAGTGCGGCGCTGCGCGGCGTCGACGTGCGCCTGCTGGTGCCGCGCCGCAGCGACTCGGCCATTGTGAGCGCCGCCGCGCGCTCCTATTTCGACGAGCTGATTGCAGCCGGCGTGAAGGTGTGGGAGTACAAGGCACGCATGCTGCACTCCAAGACGTTGGTGGTCGATGACCATTGCGCGATGATCGGTACCGCGAATTTCGACAACCGCAGCTTCAGGCTCAACTTCGAGGTGAGCGCGGTGGTCTATGGGCCGGAATTGGCGCGGCCCTTGGCGGCGCAGTTCGAAACCGACCTTCACAGCTCCGGTGCGGTGCGCGCCAACCGTCCGCAGAGTTTCTGGCGCCGCCTTGGCGATGCCCTTGCACGATTGTTTTCTCCCTTGCTCTGAATGAACCACACCTTTCTCTGGCACGACTACGAAACCTTCGGCGCCGTGCCGCGCCGCGACCGGCCTTCGCAGTTCGCCGCCATTCGCACCGACGCAGAGCTGAACGAAATCGGCGAGCCGCTGATGATCTATTGCAAGCCGGCGCCCGACTACCTGCCCAGCCCCGAGGCCTGCCTCATCACCGGCATCACGCCGCAAGTCTGCCTGGAGCGCGGCATTCCCGAACATGCCTTTGCGGCGCAGATCGAAAAGGCGTTTTCGCAGCCCGGCACCATCGGCGTGGGCTACAACACCATCCGCTTCGACGACGAGGTGACGCGCTTCCTGTTCTGGCGCAACCTCATCGACCCCTACGCACGTGAATGGCAGAACGACTGCGGCCGGTGGGACCTGCTCGACGTGGTGCGCCTGACCTACGCGCTGCGGCCCGACGGCATCGAGTGGCCGAAGAAGGAAGACGGCAAGCCCAGCTTCAAGCTCGAAGACCTGGCGCGCGCCAACGGATTGCTGCATGAATCGGCGCACGATGCGCTGTCCGATGTGCGCGCCACCATTGCGCTGGCGCGGCTGATTCGCGACCGCCAGCCCAAGCTCTTCGAATTCGCCTTCGGCCTGCACAAGAAAGACCGCGTGGCCAGCGAACTCGGCCTGCCAGCGATGCGGGAAACGGCCAGGCCTTTCCTGCACGTCTCGGGCATGTTCCCTGTCGAGCGCGGGTGCCTCGGCGTGATGTGGCCGCTTGCGAGCCATCCGACGAACAAGAACGAACTCCTCGCCTGGGACCTGGCCCATGACCCGAGCGAGTTGCGCGACATCGACTTGGAAACCCTGCGCCTGCGACTTTTCACGCGCACCGCAGACCTGCCCGAAGGCGTGGTGCGTCTGCCGGTGAAGGGCATTCACCTCAACAAGTCGCCGATGGTCGTCGGCAACCTGCGCACGCTCGCTCCGGCCATGGCCGAGCGCTGGAACGTCGATCTCGATGCGGCCATGCGGCACGCCGCCATCGCGCGCGACCTGCCCGACATGAGCGCCATCTGGTCGCAGGTGTACGCCCGGCCCAAGGAGGCCACGCCAGACGTGGACGAAGATTTGTACGGCGGCTTCGTCGGCAACGCGGACAGGCGCCGCCTGAACCAGCTGCGCGCACTGTCGCCCGAGGAACTCGCAAAGGACCGCACGGGTTTCGACGATGGCCGCCTCGAAGAAATACTCTTCAGATACCGGGCGCGGAACTGGCCCGATCTGCTCAGCCCCGAGGAAACCGAGCGCTGGGAGGCGCTTCGTGTCGCGCGGCTCTTCAAGGGCGAGGGTGGGGCTCGCACCATCGAAATGCTGTTCAGCGAAGTCGATGCGCTGTCCGAAACCGCGGACGAGCGGGGCGAGGAAATCCTGGGCGCGCTCTACGAATACGCCGAAGCCATCGCGCCCGAAGCCTGAGGTGTCCTTTGTCCGCTTCTGAAAACGACCGAGGCGCCGTTCGCCGCCTGACAACAGCCGACGCCGCGGCCTACCGCGCCTTGATGCTCGAGGCCTACGCCACGCACCCGAGTGCCTTCACCACCACGGTGGACGAGCGCGCCGGGCTGCCGCTTCGCTGGTGGGAAGAGCGGCTGGGTGCCAATACAGGCGAGGCCAGCGTGGTCTTTGGTGCGTTCGACGAAGCGGCCATGCTGGTGGGCGCGGCGGGCTTGAGCTTTGAAGCAAGGCAACGCGCCCGGCACAAGGCCACGCTCTTCGGCATGACCGTGGCAACCACTGCGCGCCGCGCCGGCTTTGGCCGCCGGCTGGTGCTTGCGGTGCTGGCGCATGCACGCTCGCTCGAGACGCTGCGTCTGGTTCAGCTCACCGTGACCGAAGGCAACAGCACTGCCCAGGTGCTCTACGAGCGCTGCGGATTCCAGGTTTTCGGCGTCGAACCGCTGGCCATTGCGGTCGATGGCGCGTTGCTGGCCAAGGTGCACATGTGGTGCGATCTCAGGGGCGCACCGCCGCAGTGAGCCTGCGCGGCCAACGCTAGGGTTTTCGAATCATCCAGCTGGTGGTCTGCCCGCGGCCCGGAAGGTGCAGCGCGGCCGTGGCGGCCGGCGTTTCCGCCAGCAGCTTTCCTTTACGGAATACCTTGAGCCGGGTGGCACGCAGCCGGATCGCTTCGACCGCATCGCGCGCCTGCAAGAGCACAAAGCTCGCGTCGCAGCCTGCCGCGATGCCGTAGCCTTCAAGGTGCATCACGCGCGCAGCATTGGTGGTTACCGCCTCGTAGCACTGTCGGATGCCGGCCTGGCTGGTCATCTGCGCCACGTGCAGCCCCATGTGCGCCACCTCGAGCATGTCGCCTGAGCCCATGCCGTACCACGGGTCCATCACGCAGTCGTGGCCGAAGGCGACGTTCACGCCCGCGGCCATGAGCTCGGGCACGCGGGTCATGCCGCGGCGCTTGGGGTAGGTGTCGTGGCGGCCCTGCAGGGTGATGTTGATCAGCGGGTTGGAAACGACGCTGACGCCGCTCTGCGCAATGAGCGGCAGCAGCTTGCTCACGTAGTAGTTGTCCATCGAGTGCATCGACGTGCAATGCGAGCCCGTCACGCGGCCCTGCATGCCCAGGCGCCAGGTTTCGGCGGACAGGGTTTCGATGTGGCGCGAGAGCGGATCGTCCGACTCGTCGCAATGCATGTCGACCAGCTTGCCGCGCTCGGCCGCAAGCTCCATCAGCAGCGTGACGCTGGCCGCGCCATCGGCCATGGTGCGCTCGAAATGCGGAATGCCGCCGACCACGTCCACGCCCTTGTCGAGCGCGCGCGTCAGGTTGTCGACGCCGCCGGCCGAGCGCAGCACACCGTCCTGCGGAAAGGCCACGAGCTGCAGATCGAGATACGGCGCGACCTGGCGCTTGACATCCAGCAGCGCGTCGACCGCAAGAAGGCTCGGGTCGCTCGTGTCCACATGCGACCGCACGGCCAGCAGCCCCTTGGCCACCGCCCAGTCGCAGTACGCCAGCGCACGTTCGATCAGCGCCTCGGCCTTGAGCAGCGGCTTGAGCTCGCCCCACAGTGCAATGCCTTCGAGCAGCGTGCCGCTTTCGTTGACGCGCGGCAGGCCGTAGCTCAGCGTTGCGTCCATGTGGAAATGCGGATCGACGAAGTGCGGCGAGAGCAGCAGGCCTTGGGCGTCGAGCTTTTCATGGGCGGGCGCGTCGAGGCCTGCCGTCACTTCGGCGATGCGGCCTCCCTGTACGGCAACAGACATTCCGGTACGGCCGTCGGGGAGGGTGGCGTTGGTGATGAGCAGGTCGAGCATCGTGAAGATCTTCTTGTCGGTCGCTAGGCGGGCGTTCAGCGCGTGCGCTGCGCCCGGTAGCGGTATTGCCCCGGCGCCGGGCCGACCTCGATGGTGACGCGGCGCAGCTTGTCGTCGTGGCCCGATGCGGCTTTTGCAGTTACCACGATGCCGCGCGGTGTGGCGCGGCAGGTGAGATCGGTGAGCGCGACTTCGGCATGGTCGTTGTCGAGCTCTCCAATCGCCAGCGTGTGCTCGGCATGCAGGCTGCCGTTGGCGTCGCGCGCCATCCACTGCACATAGAGGAAGGACTGTGCGTACTGCTCGGCGTGAACCACGCGGTAGGTGCCCTGGTGGTCTTTGCCCCAGGTGCCGCACAGCTGAACCCAGCTGACCGGGTCGGGCGTCTTGAAGGTTTCATAGCCGAGGTCGCTGCCCAGCGCATGCGCGCCGGCGCTGCACCAGGCCACCAGCGCGGTGAGCAGCATCTTTCGCACTGGGGCAGCGCGCGGCATCAGCGCTCCCCCTTGCGATAAGGCTTCATCAGCGCCTGCGGGTAGCTGGCCTTGCGCGCCACCAGCACCAGCGCGAGGATCGAGAGCAGGTACGGCAGCATCAGGTAGATCTGGTAGGGCAGCACGGCATCACCCGATTGTTGCAGCCGAAGCTGCAGCGCGTCGAAGAAAGCGAACAGCAGCGCCCCCAGCAGGGCCTTGCCGGGCCGCCATGAAGCAAACACCACCAGCGCCACGCAGATCCAGCCGCGGCCGTTCACCATGTTGAAGAAAAAAGCGTTGAACGCGGAAAGCGTGAGAAACGAGCCGGCCATGCCCATCAGCGCCGAACCCGCGACGATCGCCCCGGTGCGCGTGCCCGCGACCGATACGCCCTGGCTTTCGGCCGCCTGCGGGTTCTCACCGACCATGCGCAGCGCCAAGCCGAGCGGCGTGCGGTACAGCACCCACGCAATGGCAGGCACCAGCAGCAGCGCGAACAGGGTGAGCGATGTCTGCGCATTCAGGATGGGCAGCGGCAGCCAGTCCATGGGCGCGAAAGGCGTGATGGTCGGCGGCGTGTTCACTTTCGGAAAACTCACGCGATAGCCGAAGTAGCTGAGTGCGGTCGCCAGCAGCGTGATGCCAAGCCCCGAGACATGCTGCGACAGGGCGAGTCCGACGGTGAGAAAGGCATGCAACAGCCCGAACACCATGCCCGTGAGCGCAGCCACCCCCACGCCGGCCCACAGCGGCGCGCCGGCATACACCGCGAGCCATCCGGTGAATGCGCCCGCGACCATGATTCCTTCGATGCCGAGGTTGAGCACGCCCGCGCGTTCGCACAGCAGCACGCCCAGCGTGCCGAGGATGAGCGGTGTTGCGATGCGCAGCACCGCGACCCAGAAGGCGGGGTTGGCGAGGATGTCGAGCAAATCGGTCATCGCGTATTTCTCCCTCCCCTTTCGGGGGAGGGCCGGGGTGGGGGCACGCGGCGCTCGCAGTGGGCGCTGATGCCCCCATCCCAGCCTTCCCCCAGCGGGGGAAGGAGCAAGACCGGGGAGCAGCGCGTTGTCATTTGAGTCGCACCCGGTATTGCGTCAGCAGCATTGCCACCAGCACCGCGATCAGCGAGGCGGCGACGATCACGTCGGCGATGTAGGTCGGCACCCCCACTGCGCGGCTCATGGTGTCCGCACCGACCAGCACGCCCGCCACGAACACGCCCGCGGCAATCACGCCCAGCGGGTGCAGCCCGGCCAGCATCGCAATCACGATGCCGGTGTAGCCGTAGCCCGGCGACATGTCGAGCGTGACGTAGCTGGTGCGGCCCGCCACCTCGATGGCGCCGGCCAGCCCCGCCAGCGCGCCCGAAAGCAGTGCCACCATGACCACGGTGCGCGTCACCGGCACGCCCGCAAATTCTGCCGCGCGCGCGTTCGCGCCGACCGCGCGGATGTCGAAGCCCAGCACCGTGTACTTGAAAATTGCCCAGACGATCACCGCCAGCGCCGCCGCCCAGAGCAGGCCGGTGTGCACGCGCGCCTGCTCGATGAGCTTGCCGAGCTCCAGGTCAGGCTGCAGCGATACGCTCTGCGGCCAGCCCATGGCAGTCGGGTCCTTCATCGGCCCATCGAGCAGTGCCGACACGCCGAGCAGCACGATGAAGTTGATCAGCAGCGTGGTCACTACCTCGTCGACGCCGAGCTTGTTCTTCATCAGCGCCGGGCCGAGCAGCAGCAGGGCGCCGGCCACGGCGGCGGCCAGCATCATCAGCGGAAACAGCAGCCACGGCTGAAGCTCGAAACCCGTGCCGCCGTGCATACCGCCCACGACCACGGCGGCAAGAGCGCCGGCGAACAGTTGGCCCTCGGCGCCGATGTTGAAAAGCCGCGCCTTGAACGCGACCGTCGCGGCGAGGCCGGTAAGAATGAGCGGGATCGCGCGCGTGAGCGTCTCGCTCCAGGCGAACACAGAGCCGAAGCCGCCTTGCAGCAGCAGCGCGTAGGTGCGGCCGACTGGTGCGCCGGCCCAAAGCACGAGCAGCGCGCTCACCAGCATGGTGAACAGCACCGCGCCGACGGGCGCCAACACCAGTGCGGCACGTGATGTTTCGTGGCGTCTTTCGAGCCGCATCATGGCCGCGCCTTTCCGCGCAAGGCGTCGGTCGCGCCGGCCATTGCAAGGCCGATGGCTTCACGTGTCCATGCCGATGCCGGGCGGGCCTCGCCCAAGTGGCCGCCATGCATCACGGCCACCCGGTCGCCGAGCGCCAGCACTTCGTCGAGGTCATCGGAAATTACCAGCACCGCCGCGCCGGCATCGCGCGCGGCGATGAGTTGCTGCTGCACGTAGGCCACGGCGCCGATGTCGAGTCCCCAGGTCGGCTGGTGCGCGACGATGAGGCGCGGTGCGCGGGTCGGGTACTTCTTGTTGTCGGCGTCTTCGACCTGTTCGGGCGCGAGCAGTGCCCGGCCGAGAATCAGTTTTTGCATGTTGCCGCCAGAGAGCGAACGGGCCGGTGCCATCAGCCCCGCGCCGCGCACGTCGAATGCTTTTTCGATGCGCCGCGCATGCACCCGCGCGGCGGCACGCCGCACGAACACGGACCAGCGCGAAAAGACCGGGCTGCGCAGCCGTTCCGACACCGCGTTCTCCCACACCGGCAGGTCGCCGACCACGCCGACTGCGTGCCGGTCTTCGGGAATGCGCGCCACCCCGCGCTGTACCAGACGAGAGGGCGAGGGCGGCAGCGCGCGGCCCATCAGCAGGGCCGTACCGGAAGTGGCGCGGCGCGTGCCGCACAGCAGTTCGGCCAACGCGACCTGTCCGTTGCCGGAGACGCCGGCAATGGCGGTGATCTCCCCGCCGCGCAGCGTGAGCGACACCTCGCGAAGCGGGCTTGAATGGTCTTGCGCACCGCTCTTGGCGGATGCGGTGCTCACACGGTCGAGCACGCAGACCGCATCGCTGACAGTACCGGCGGGCCGCCGCTGCGGCGCTTCGACCGCGTGACCGACCATCCACAACGCGAGTTGCGCGTGCGTGGTGTCCGCCGTGCGCGCCTCGGCCACCAGCTTGCCACCGCGCAACACGGCAATGCGCCGCGAAACCCGCAGCACCTCGCCCAGCTTGTGGCTGATGAAGATCACCGAGAGCCCCTGCGCCACCATCTGTGCGAGCGTGGCGAACAAGGCTTCGCTTTCCTGCGGCGTCAGCACGGCAGTCGGCTCGTCGAGGATCAGGATGCGCGCGCCGCGGTACAGCGCCTTCAGTATCTCGACGCGCTGCCGCTCGCCGACGGAGAGGCTGCCGATCTTTGCGTCGGGCTGAACCGGCAGGCCGAAGCGCTGCGCCACTTCGAGCAGCCGGGTGCGCGCGGCTGCGCGGCGCGAGAACACGCGCCAGAGCGGCTCCGTGCCCATCATCACGTTGTCGAGCACGCTCAGGTTGTCGGCCAGCGTGAAGTGCTGGTGCACCATGCCCACGCCCGCAGCCAGCGCCGCCTTGGGGTTGCCCGGAGGCAAGGGCGCGCCGAAGGCCTCGATGCTCCCTTCGTCGGCCACGTAGTGCCCGAAAAGGATGGACATCAGCGTCGACTTGCCTGCGCCGTTCTCGCCCAGCAGCGCGAGCACCTCGCCCGCCTGCAGGTCGAGAGAGATGTCGTCGTTGGCGACGAGGGAGCCGAAGCGCTTGGTGATGCCCTGGAGGCGGAGAACCGTGGCGTTGTTCATGAAGGTCTTGCTCCTTCCCCTTTCGGGGGAAGGCTGGGATGGGGGCAAGCGGCACCTGCCACACCGCCGCGATCGAGCGAGCGCCGCATGCCCCCACCCCAACCCTCCCCCGGAAGGGGAGGGAGTGAAGGCAGGATCACTTCCATGCAGCCAGGAACGCCAACATGACCTTGGCCGAGTTGTCGGCCGCAATGCCCATGAAGGTGCCCATCTCGTTGGCGCCTTCGCCGCCGCCGGCAAGGTCGCTGAGCGAGCGGAAGGCGATGTACGGCACGCCGTTGCTGTAGGCCACCATGCCCACGGCTGCGGTTTCCATGTCGAGCACGTTGGCCTGGAAGGTCTTGAAGGTGTATTCGCGATACGCCTTGTTGTCCATGAAGGCCTGGCCCGAGACGCCATTGCCACCGACGACCAGCTGGGGCTTGCGCGCCAGGCACTTGCCGGCGCTGCAGTTCGCGAGGTCGACGTTGCGGATGCTGCGCGCCACTTCGAGCATTTTCGGATCGGCTTCGAACCAGAACTTGCGCTCGATGCCTGGCTTTGCGGCCGAGCGCACCTCGACCGGGCGTGGATGCATCATGCCGAAGTTGGGCATCGTGGCATCTTTGATGAATGGCGGAGCGGTGAACTTGCCCGGCGCGGTTTCGCGCGCCATCAGCACTTCGAGGTACTGTCCCCATTGCGCCGGCACCGTCACGTCACCGACGTGCAGTTGCGGATTCACGCCACCCGCGATGCCGCTGAACACGATGCTGGACACGCGAAAGCGATCGAGCACCAACTGCGTGTTCATCGTGGCATTGGTCATGCTGATGCCAGAGAGGAACAGCACCACCGGCTTGCCTTCAAGCGTGCCGGTGGTGAACTCGACGCCGTTGACGCTGTGCCTGGCCGGCCCCTGCAAGCGGTTCAGCAACAGCTTGAGCTCGGGCTCGAAGGCCGAGATCACGGCAATGCGGGGGGTGTCGTCCAGCCGGATGCCGCTGGCGGTGGCACCGCCGGGTTTGTAGACGGCGGCACAGCCCGCAAGACCGATGGCCAGCGCGCCAGCCGCAAGAAGAGAACGCCAGCGCATCGTCAACAAGCCCTTCACTTGGCGGTCGATTTGGGCTGCGAGTCGTCGACCTTCACGGTGAACTTGCCGGCCAGGATGTCAGCCTGCTTCGCCTTGACCTTGGCCACGATGTCGGCCGGAACCTTCTTCTCGAAAGTGCCGAGCGGCGCGAGTTCGGAGCCCTTGTGCTTCATGGTCGAGTAAACGCCGTAGTCTTCGGCGGTGAACTTGCCTTCCTTCACGAGCTTGATGGCGCGGTCGGCCGAGGGCTCGAAATTCCACAGGGCCGAGGCAACCACCGTGTCCGGGTACTGCGCCTGCGTGTCGATCACGTTGCCGATGGCGAGCTTGCCTTTTTCCTTGGCCGCGTCAGAGACGCCAAAGCGCTCGGCGTACATCACGTCGGCACCCTTGTCGATCATTGCGAAAGCCGCTTCCTTGGCCTTCGGCGGATCGAACCAGCTGTTGATGAAGCTCACGCTGAATTCGACTTTGGGGTTGGTTTCCTTCGCGCCGGCCATGAACGCGTTCATGAGCCGGTTCACCTCGGGAATCGGAAAGCCGCCAACCATGCCGATGCGGTTGCTCTTGGTCATGCCGCCCGCCACCATGCCGCTCAGGTACGCCGGCTCCTGAATGTAGTTGTCGAACACGCTGAAGTTGGGCGCCTGCGGCTTGAGCGACGAGCCCATCAGGAAGGCGACCTTGGGAAAGTCTTTGGCCACCTTGCGTGCCGCCGCTTCCACGCCGAACACTTCGCCAAGGATCAGCTGGTTGCCGCCCGTGGCGTACTCGCGCATCACGCGCTCGTAGTCGGCATTGCTGACGTTCTCGGTCGCCTTGTATTCGATCTCGCCGCGCGCCTCGGCAGCCTTGAGCGCCTTGTGGATGCGGCCCACCCATTGCTGCTCGAAGGGCACGGTGTACACCGCCGCCACCTTGAGCTTGGCCTGCGCCAGCGCAAGGCCGGGTGCGCCCGCCGCAAGGGCCGCGGCAATGGCGGCGGAACGAATGATCAACTGACGGCGTGCTGTCACGGTGCTTCTCCTCGAGGTATGAAAATCTTCTTGTTGCCGACCGAATCGCGGCAGCCGCCGCCTGAGGCATCGGCTTTACTTCGTGCCGAATATGCGGTCGCCAGCGTCGCCAAGGCCCGGCAGGATGTAGCCGTGGCTGTTCAGCTCGCGGTCGATTGCGGCGGTGTAGATCGGCACGTCGGGGTGGGCCTTCTGCATGGTCGCCACGCCTTCGGGGCAGGTCAGCAGGCAGACGAACTTGATCGATTTCGGGTTCAGCTCTTTCAGGCGCTCGACCGCAGCCACCGCCGAGTTGCCGGTGGCCAGCATCGGGTCGACCACGATCACGTCGCGGTTCTCCATTTCGCCCGGCATCTTGAAGTAGTACTCGACGGCCGTGAGCGTCTTGGGATCGCGGTACAGGCCGATGTGGCCGACGCGCGCGCCCGGCACCACGGTGAGCATGCCGTCCAGGATGCCGGTGCCCGCGCGGAGGATGGACACCAGCACCAGCTTCTTGCCGTCGATGACCTTGGCCTGCATGGTCTCGAGTGGGGTCTCCACTTCGATGTCCTGCATCGGCATGTCGCGCGTGACCTCGTAGGCCATGAGCATGCTGATTTCGTTCAGGAGCCGCCGAAAGCTGTTGGTGGAAGCGTCCTTGCGGCGCATCAGCGTGAGCTTGTGCTGGACGAGGGGGTGGTCGACGAGATGGACGTTGCTCATTTGATTTTTCTGCCGTTGCTGGACCCGCGAGTCTAAAAGACGGTGCCGTCGCTTTCGATCAGGAGCGGTGGCGCTCCGTCACGCAAGCGCTGTGCCAGCACGCGGCCCGCCGCCCAGGTGCCGCCCTCGAGCACGCAGGCCAGCGGCAGTTCCTCCTCGGTGCGGTCGAGCATCTTGCGCACGCGGGGCGCCAGCTCGTCGAGCAGCGCCACGGTGAGTGCACGCCATTCGACGATGAACTCGTCTCCGGCTTTCCAGGTGCGCGCAAGAGAAGCCGGGTCTTTCGGCACGATCACGCCGCTGTCGATCAGGAGGCCGCCGTTGCGGTATTCGGGCAGGGCGGTGAGTGCATCGAGCTGGCGCACCTTCACGCCCGCCCACTCGAAGGGCTCGAGCAGCGAATAGGTGAGCCATTGCGAGAGTTTGTGGAACGGCATCCATCCGTTGGTGAGGCCGGGCCCGCGCACCGCGCTGTGGCGCCAGCAGTCGCCAAGCGCAAGGGCCGGGTCGCTCGAACCGATGCCGCCCGTGGTGTCGCTGCCGTCGACGGCAATGCTGTCGATGGAGTTGGCCGAGGGCCAGATACGCGACAGCGTTTCGAGCAGCAGCGACAGGATCTGGTGCGCGGTGATTTCTGCTGTGGGCGGTGCGGCAGCGCCGAAAGGAGCGACCAGCGCGTCGAACATGCCGGCTGGCCGTCCGTCGTCGCCGAAGGTTTCGGGCTGTTCGCTCATCGCTTCGCCCAGCCGGCGCAGCAGCACGGTGCGGCCGGCAAGGCCCACCAGCGGATTGACGTCGCTCACCTGGAAGGCATCGCCGAGCCGGTCGGTGACCAGGCCGCGCAATCCCGCCGCGTCGGCTTGCAGCGGATGGTCGGGGTCGGACGAGAAAAGCCCGCTCGTGAAGGCATGGAAGCTCGCCACGCCCAGGCCTTCGGATCGCGTGAAACGCTGGCCCGTGGCCGGCTCGGTGTAGTGCCAGTGGGGGCCGGCGCCGGCATCGAGCAGCACGCTCACCAGCACCAGGTCGATGTGCGCGCGGGCACGCTGCCGCGCATCGATGCCCTTGCCGAGCAGCGCATCGAGCTGCTTCAGCCGGTCGACGCCGCCAGCTTCGAAGTGGCGCCAGCGGCTGTGATACGGAATGGTGTCCCATGGGTAGCGCTCGCGCGTGACCTCGGCCACGGCGCGGGCCGCGTCGTCCGCTGCATCGTCGCCGCCGATGCGAAACCATCGCGACTCGCCGCTGCGTGCGCGAGCGAGCAGCGCGGCCGCGCGCTCGCGAATGGCACCGGTGGTGCGCAAGAGGGTGGCGGCGCCCGCGGGGCGGCTGGTGTCGGGCGCGAATTCGATCGCCGGATCGATGTCGCCCGCGCTGCCGTCCGGCAGGTTGCCCGAACCGTCGGCGGGCAGGTAGTTGTTGCTGTGTTCCTTGTTGTCGCTCATTCGCTCAATCCCCGGCCTTTGGCCTTCTTGAGTTCTTCGGCGGTCGGCACCGGGCCGGGCGTGAAGTAGCCGGCGGCCATCTTCGCGTCCATCTCGACCCGGGCGTCGGCCGGAATCAGTTCATCTGGAATGTTCACGCGCTCGCCGATCTCGATGCCGGAGCCGGTGATGGCGTCGAACTTCATGTTGCTCATCGACACGAGCCGATGGATCTTCTTGATGCCGAGCCAGTGGAAGACGTCTGGCATCAGTTCCTGGAAGCGCATGTCCTGCACGCCGGCCACGCATTCGGTGCGCGCGAAATACTGGTCGGCGGTGTCGCCGCCCACCTGCCGCTTGCGCGCGTTGTAGACCAGGAACTTGGTCACCTCGCCGAGCGCGCGGCCTTCCTTGCGCGAATAGGCGATCAGGCCGACGCCGCCGCGTTGCGCGCCCTGGATGCATTCCTCGATGGCGTGCGTCAGATACGGGCGGCAGGTGCAGATGTCGGAGCCGAACACGTCGGAGCCGTTGCACTCGTCGTGGATGCGCGCGGTGAGCTCCACCTCCGGGTTGGCCAGGTCGCGCGGGTTGCCGAAGATGTAGAGCGTCTGCCCGCCGATGGGCGGCAGGAACACTTCCAGGTCGGAGCGCGTGACAAGCTCGGGGTACATGCCCCCGGTTTCCTCGAACAGCGTGCGGCGCAGGTCGGTTTCGGAGCAGCCGAATCGCCGCGCCACTTCAGGCAGGTACCACACGGGTTCGATGGCGGCCTTGGTGACCATTGCGGCGCCGCCGGCCGTAAGAAAGTGGCCGTCGGCCTTGAGCCGGCCGCTCTGCAGGGCCTCGATCACCTCGGGCAGGATCACGTGCGCCTTGGTAATGGCAATGGTCGGGCGAATGTCGTAGCCGGCCGCAAGCTCGGCGGAAAACACATCGGCCACCAACGCGCCCCACGGATCGAGCGAAACAATGCGGCCCGGTTCGGTCCACTGCGGGTAGGGGCCGATGACGTCGGTGGGCGCGGTATTGGTGAGGTCGGCCTTGTGTTCGCGCTTGAGGGCTCCGGCCGCCACGGCAAGCGCACGGTAGACGCTGTAGGAGCCGCTGTGCGTGCCGATGACATTGCGGTGCGCCCGCTTGGTCGTGGTGCCGACCACCGGGCCGCGTTCGGTGGCTGTCGCTGCGCCCCATCGGATCGGCAGCGCGCCGAAGCCGCCGGCATGGGAGGTCAGCCGGATATGCCCGGTCGACGACGAAGGATGGAGCGCGGGAAGGGGAGAGACGGAGATCGCCGGATCCGCGGGAATGCCAGGGGTCGCGGGAGGCGCCGAGATGGAGGAACGGGTCGCTGTGCTATCTGCGGACATTGGAGGCCCTCAAAAAATGCAATGTACCGATGAGCCGCGCCGCTGGCAAGCAGGGCGCGTTCATGGCTCTTGCACTCGTCTATTGCACTCGCGGATGCGGCGGCCTACCCAGGCGGGCTTCAGGCAGGCGAGGAGCGAAGGCCGTAGGCCTTGCCGCCGACGAAGAGATATTCGGCCCGCAGCACCGCATCGCCCTTCTCGCCGGTGTAGGTGAAGCCCAGCACCGCGACCGGGGTGCCGGGCTTGATCTCTTCGACCCCCCAGGCCTGCAAGCGCGTGAGAGGCGCCAGCTCGACCAGCCATTTGCGGTCGCGCCGGGTCGGCAGCTGGGCCTTGGCCAGCAGCCCGGGGCCATCGACGGCCGTGCTCTGCTTGGGCAGCGGGCGTTGCTTCAGGTCCGGCGGCAGCGTCGGGTTTTCGGCCAGTTCCAGTTCCAGTTCGCCATGCGGGTTGCGCCACATGACCTTGGTTGCGCGCCCCTCCAGGTAGAGCGGGCGGTCCTGATCGAAACTGCTCCAACCATGGTGAGCCCACACCGGCAGGGCCAGGCCCAGCGAACCGGCAACGAACATGCGCCTGTGCATCATCTCGGACTCCTTCTTCAGATGTAAGCGATCCAACGCCCGCAGATGATGACAGCGAGCCAAAACCCCAACGACAGCAGGCATTGCAGCCTGGGTATGGCGCCGCTGGCCGCAAGGCCACCGCGTGCATGGAACCAAGCGGCGTTGGCGCCGGCCATGCAGATCAGGAACAGCTTGATGCGGAATGCGGAGTTGGAGAGCAACTCGCCGGGCTGGCTCGCGAACATCGTGAGGCCGCTGGCGGCGCACAGGCCAAAACCCGCCAGCGCCGGCAGCAGCGTGAGCCGAGCCAGCTGGCTTTGCGACAGTTCCTTGCCCACGCCGAGCACGCGCAGTTCGAAGACAAGCAGCCCGCCGAACAGCATGGCAATGCCCACGATATGCACAACCTCCAGTGCCGGATAGGCCCAGGGATGCGAAGCAAGGCCGGCCAGCATCGGCGCGCCTCAGGTCCGGGCCGTGGCCCGCTTGGGGGCCGAAGAGCAGTCCAAAGGGCAGTCGGCAACGGGTGGCACGGGCGCTCCTTCCATGGTTCGGGCGAGCTTAGCCGAGGACGCGATGCGGTGCCGCGCCATGGCGGCACAATCCGCCGGAACCTTTTTCTTGAAAGGGCTGTAACCAGCCGGTCCGATGGCACGAAACACTATGGACAGCAGGGCGCGATTGAGCGACGCCGAAGCGGCGCTGCGGAGCCTGTTTCTGCGCGGCCTTGCCGGCGACGCAGCGGCTTATCGCGAATTCCTGCAAAAACTCAGCGCGCACTTGCGCGCATTTCTGGGCAAGCGCCTTTTCGGCTGGCCCGACGAAGTGGAAGACCTTGTCCAGGAATGCCTGCTCGCCATGCACAACCAGCGCCATACCTACCAGAGCGACCAGCCGCTGACGGCGTGGGTGCATGCGATTGCACGCTACAAGATGATCGACCTGCTGCGCGCCAAGTCGGCACGCGAAGCCCTGCATGACCCGCTGGACGACGAGCTTGCCGTGTTCGCCGAATCGGCCACCGACGCCAGCGATGCGCGCCGCGACATCGGCGGCCTGCTGCAGACCCTGCCGGAGCGCCAGCGCCTGCCCATCGTGCACGTGAAGCTCGAAGGCCTTTCGGTGGCCGAAACGGCCAGCCTGACCGGCATGTCGGAATCGGCCGTGAAGGTCGGCATTCACCGCGGCCTCAAGGCACTTGCCGCCCGGCTCAGGAGCAACACGCCATGAAGACCGACGATCTCGTGGCCATGCTGGCCACCGGCGCCGCGCCCGTGCCGCGCCGTGCCGCGGGCCGGCGGCTGGCGCTGGCCCTGCTGGTCGGCGCACCGCTTTCGTTCGCCATCCTGTTCGCTGAATACGGTGTTCGCCGCGATCTGGTGCAGGCCATGTTCTGGCCGATGTTCTGGGTGAAGGTGCTGTTTCCGCTGTGCATTGCTGCGGCGGCCTTCGTGATGCTGCAACGCCTGGCGCGACCCGGTGTTCCGGTGCAGCGTGCCTGGGTCGGCATTGCGGTTCCGGTGCTCGTGGTGTGGGTGCTGGGGGCGATGTCGTGGTTCAACGCGCCGGCCGGAGCGCGCATGCCGCTGCTCATGGGGGAGTCGTGGCGTATTTGCGCGATCAGCATCGGGCTCATGGCGCTGCCGGTTTTTGCGGCGGCGCTGCTGGTGCTCAAAGGCTTGGCACCTACCCGCCCTGCGTTGGCAGGTGCGGCCGCAGGCGGGCTGGCCGGTGGCGTGGGCGCCGCCGTGTACGCGCTGCATTGCATGGAACTGACAGCACCGTTCCTCGCGGTCTGGTATGTCAGCGGCATTGCGGTGCCCGTGGTGCTGGGCGCCGTGCTCGGGCCGCGCCTGTTGCGCTGGTAACGCAGGTGGCCGGGCGAGCCGGCCCGGCCTCAGCGTTTCTTGGCGCCGAAGATACTGCCCAGCACGCCCCGCAAGATCTCTTTGCCGACCGAAGTGCCCATGGTGCGTACGGCCGACTTGGCCATCGTCTGCACCAGGCCATCGCGCTTGCCGCCGCGCGGGCCGGTGCTGCCGAAGAGCAGGTCGTTCAGCATGCTGCTGCCACCCTCGGAAGATTCCGCCGCACCCTTGGCGCCCGGCTTGGCTGCCGGTGCATCGGGCGCCGTTTCAGCGCGGCCCTTGAGCTTTTCGTAGGCCGATTCGCGGTCCACCGTCTTCTCGTACACGCCGGCGACAAGCGAATTGGCGATCACGGCCTGGCGCTGCGCCGGTGTGACGGGGCCGATCTGGCTGCCCGGCGGCACCACGAACACGCGTTCCGTCACGCTCGGGCGGCCCTTGGCGTCGAGAAAACTCACCAGCGCCTCGCCCACGGCAAGCTCGGTGATGGCGGTTTCGATGTCCAGGCCCGGCTTCTGGCGCATGGTGGTGGCCGTGGCCTTTACGGCCTTCTGGTCGCGCGGGGTGAACGCGCGCAGCGCATGCTGCACGCGGTTGCCCAGCTGCGCCAGCACCGAATCCGGAATGTCGAGCGGGTTCTGCGTCACGAAATAGACGCCCACGCCCTTGGAGCGAACCAGCCGCACCACCAGTTCGATGCGTTCGACCAGCGCCTTGGGCGCTTCGTTGAACAGCAGATGGGCCTCATCGAAGAAGAAGGCCAGCTTAGGCTGGTCGGGGTCGCCGATTTCGGGCAGCTGCTCGAACAATTCAGACAGCATCCAGAGCAGGAACGTGGCGTACAGCCGCGGGGAGTTCATGAGCTTGTCCGCGGCCAGAATGTTCACCACGCCCTTGCCGCCCACCGTTTGCATGAAGTCGGCAATGTTGAGCATCGGCTCGCCGAAGAACTTGTCGCCTCCCTGGGTTTCGATCTGCAGCAGGCCGCGCTGGATGGCGCCCACGCTGGCCGCGCTGATGTTGCCGTATTCGGTAGTGAACTGGCTCCCGTTTTCGCCCACGTACTGCAACATGGCGCGCAGGTCTTTCAGGTCGAGCAGCAGCAGGCCGTTGTCGTCCGCAATCTTGAACACCAGGTTCAGCACGCCGGCCTGGGTTTCGTTCACGTCGAGCATGCGGCCCAGGAGCAGCGGGCCCATGTCTGAAACCGTGGCCCGCACCGGATGGCCCTGTTCGCCGAACACGTCCCACAGCGTGACGGGGCAGGCGGCCGGTTCCGGCAAATCGATACCGCGTTCCTTCAGCGTGGCGGCCATCTTTTCGCCGATGCTGCCTTTCTGGCTCATGCCGGTCAGGTCGCCCTTGACGTCGGCCATGAACACCGGAACACCGATGCCCGAGAGCTTTTCGGCAATGGTCTGCAGGGTGACCGTCTTGCCGGTGCCGGTGGCGCCAGTGATCAGTCCGTGGCGGTTGGCCAGGCTGGGCAGCAGGGCGCATTCGGTGGCGTCGTGGCGCGCTATCAGGAGGGGGTCGGCCATTGAGGGCTCCGGGTCGTATCGAAGCGGGCAGTCTAATCAAGCGGCGCTCCTATAATCCACGGCCCCCGAGGTAGTTACGGAAAAAGTTTCAGGAGGTTTTTTTGTCATCGACTGCTCAGCCCCCCATTCCCGCCGTTGGCGATTCACCTGAACAGTCGCCGATTGAAAAAGAGTTGGCCGTCTTGCTGGTGAACGCGCTCAATCTGGAAGTCGCCCCCGAAGACATCGTGCCGACCGATCCGCTTTACGGCGAAGGCCTGGGCCTTGATTCCATCGACATCCTCGAGGTTGCACTCGAAGTGTCCCGGCGCTACGGCTTTCAGCTGCGTTCGGACGACGAACGCAACCAACAGATCTTCCAGTCGCTGCGCACGCTCGCGACCCACGTCGCCCAGCACCGCAGCGCCTCCTGATCCATGTCTCGATGGCGACTGGCGCTCCTGCTGCTGGTGGGGGTGGCCTATGCCGGCCTCTCTCACTGGATGATGCTGTTCCACCCCACCGAACCGTGGGCGGTGGTGGTCTTGCTCGGCCCGCTCTGGCTGGCCGCCATGGGTTTTGCCGCCAGCAAGCTCGGCCGCTGGGGCTTCGTTGCGGCCATGCTGCTCGGTATCGCGGGCTTTGCGCTCGTGTTCCTGGGTGAGGCGGGCGATACCAACCGGCTCTACGTGTTCCAGCATGTGGCCATCAACGGCCTCTTGTGCGGCTGGTTCGGCGCTTCGCTGCGCGGGCCCGGCCTGCCGCTGATCACCCAGTTTGCCCAGCGCGTGCATCCGCTCAAGGGACACATGCTGGCCTATACGACGCAGCTCACCCGCATCTGGACTGCATATTTCGCGCTCGTGGTGGCGTCGTCCATCGTCGTGTACCTGACCTTGCCGTTCTCGGCGTGGTCGCTGCTGGCGAACGTGCTGACGCCGCTTTCGGTGACTCTTCTTTTCGTGGGCGAGCACCTGGTGCGCTACCGTCTGCACCCCGAGTTCGAGCGCACGCGGCTCATCGATGCGGTGCGCGCCTTCCAGGGAACATCGACCATCGACAACGGCACCGGCAGCCGATAAAGCAGGGCACCCGCGTGACCGCCGAAACCCGCCTGCTGCCGCTCATTACCAACCGCGACCTCGACGCGCCGCTGGCCTGGCGCGCTGGCGTGCCGGTAAGCACGCGCCAGTTCCTGGCCGACGTCGCCCGGTTCGCGCCGCTGCTCCCCGCAGAGGGCAAGGCCGTCAACCTGTGCGTCGATCGCTACGCCTTTGCCGTCAGCCTGGCCGCGGCGCTGGTGCGAGGCCATGCAAGCCTGCTGCCGCCCGACGCGCGGCCCGACACGCTCGCGCGCCTGGTCGAATCAGGCGGGCCCAATCTTTTCGCACTGGCCGACGACGCCGGGCTGGCTACGCCCGGCATACCGCGCGTTCTCATCGAGGACCGTTCCAGCCCCGAAGGCGGCGCTGGCCTCGATGTGCCGGCTGTCGATGGCGGCATGCATGCGGTAAGCCTGCTGACGTCGGGCTCGACCGGCGTGCCGCAGCCGCATGCAAAGCGCTGGGAAACGCTGGTGGGCGATGTGGCCGTGGCGGTAGAGCGGCTCTCCAGCCTGCTCGGCCGGCCGTCGCTTGCCGGCCTGACGCTGGTCGCGACCGTGCCGGTGCAGCACAGCTACGGGCTCGAATCGTCGGTGTTGCTGGCAATGCTCGGCGGCGCCGCATTCGACAGCGGGCGGCCGTTCTTTCCCGCCGATGTGGTCAAGGCGCTGTCCTCCGTGCCGCGCCCGCGTGCGCTGGTCACCACGCCTTTCCACCTGAAGACCTTGCTGCTCTCGGGCATCGAGCTGCCGCCGGTCGACCTGATTCTTTCGGCCACCGCACCGCTCTCGCCGCAATTGGCCGCCCAGGCCGAGCAGGCGCTCGGCGGCGTCCTGATCGAAATCTACGGCAGCACAGAGTCCGGCCAGGTTGCCACCCGCCGCACGACGCAAAGCGAGGTGTGGGAGAACTTCGGCAACATTCGCGTGCATGCCGAACCGGGCGAGGGCGACGGGCCCGAACGGTTTATTTTCAGCGGCGACTTTTTGCCCGAGCCCACCCCCATGGCCGACGTGCTCGAGCTGCTCGATGCGCGCCGCTTCCGTCTCTTCGGCCGGGCCAACGACCTGATTCACGTGGCGGGGCGGCGCAGTTCGCTCGCGCATCTGAACTACCACCTCAACAGCATCGCCGGTGTCGAAGACGGCGCGTTCTGGCTACCCGATGAAGTGGCCGACGGCGTGGTGCGTCCGGTCGCTTTTGTCGTGGCCCCCACGCTCTCGGCCGGCGAAATCATTGCCGCGCTGCGGCAGCGGCTCGAGCCGGTGTTCGTTCCGCGCCGGGTGGTGCAGGTCAAGTCTTTTCCACGCGAAGGCACGGGCAAGCTCACGGTGCGCGCGCTTCGTGAATTTGCGCTTGCGCAAATGGCGGGCGACGACACGCCGGTGCAGCTTGCCCACGCGGTGCCGGTCGATCATCCGGCGTTTGCGGGCCACTTTCCCGGCCAGCCGCTGCTGCCCGGGGCACTGATACTGGCCGAGGTCATGCAGGCTGTGCAGCGCGTGCCTGCGCTGGTTGCCCGCCTGGGCACCCATCCCACGCTCGCGGCAGCCAAGTTTCTGGCGCCCGTACGGCCAGGGAGCATGCTCTCCATCGAACTGCAACCCGAGGCCGGCGCCGCGCGCGGCGTGCGTTTCGACGTGCGCTGCGACGGCGTGGTGGCCGTCACCGGCCGCTGGACCGCAGCGCCAGGCTCCGCGTGATGAAGCACACCGAAGCCGAGACGCACGCCGTGAAAGAGGCGGCGCAGACCGGGCAGCGCGGCGACTGGGCGCGCGCGCCCGAGCGCAGCAACATGCTTGCGCTGCGCTTCATCTGCATGATGGCGCTGGTTTTCGGGCGCCACGTTACCCGGCTGCTGCTGCCGCCGATCAGCCTGTACTTTCTGTTGTTCGCGCCAACGCCGCGCCGCCACATCAAGCGCTACCTGTTCAGGGCCATCGGCCCGCGCGCGGGGTGGATCGACGGCTATCGCCTGCTGCACGCCTTTGCCTCGACGGTGCTCGACCGCGTGTACTTTCTGCGCGGGCGCATGGATCTGTTCGACGTAAAGGTCAAGGGCAACCTTCCGCTGGAGGCCGAGGCCCTGAAAGGGCGGGGCGCCTTCTTGCTGGGGGCGCACGTCGGCAGCTTCGAGGCGCTGGGCGCCTGCAAGCACCACAGCCAGCACAAGCAGGCGCTGCGGCTCGCAATGCTGATGTACCCCGACAACGCGCAGCGCATCACGGCCATTCTCAATGCCATCAGCCTGCCCGAAGCGCGGCCCCACGTGATCGCGCTGGGCCGCCCGCATTCGATGCTCGACCTGCGCGACTGGCTGGACAACGGCGGCTTGGGCGGCATGCTTGCCGACCGCACGCTGCCGGGCAGCGAGGACCAGCCCGCGCAGCAGCGCGGCAACAACATCGTGCTGCCTTTCCTGGGCCAGCCCGCCAGCTTCAACGACGGTCCGTTCCGCCTTGCGGCGCTGCTGCGGCGCAAGGTGTTCTTCATGGCGGGCCTCTACGGCGGCGGTGCGCGCTACGATGTCCAGTTCGATTTGCTGGCCGACTTCAGCGAACGGGCCTCCGACCCCGCGGAGCGGGAACGCCGCATCCGCGCGGCGGTCGAAGCCTACGTGGTGCACCTCGAAGCGCTGTGCCGCGCCTACCCCTACAACTGGTTCAACTTTCATGATTTCTGGCTCGAAGATTCGGTTTGACTGGCTTTGCAGGAGCCTGCTGCTGGCACTGGCCTGCTGCGCCGCACCGGCGTGGGCTTTCGACCTGTCCGAACTGATGGGTCTTCTGTCCAAGCAGAAAAGCGGCGAGGCGCGTTTCACCGAACAGCGCTTCGTCCATGGCCTTGAAGGCCCGCTCGATGCCCGCGGCACGCTGAGCTTCGAGGCACCCGACAAGCTGGTGCGGCGCACCCTGTCGCCGCGTGTCGAAACCATGGCGGTCGAAGGCAACACGCTCACGCTTTCGCGCGGCGGCCGCAACCGAACGCTCACGCTCGACAGCATGCCCGAGCTGCTCGGCCTGGTCGAAGCCATGCGCGGCACGCTCACCGGCGACGGCACCACGCTGCAGCGCTATTTCCGCAGCACCGTGGGCGGCTCGGCCGGAAGCTGGACGCTCGACCTCACCCCTATTGACAGCCGCCTTGCGGCGCAGATGCGCAGCATCCGCATCTCCGGCCGCGCCAGCGAAGTGCTCGGCCTTGAAATGGAATTCGTCGGCGGCGACCGCTCGGTAATGAACATCACGCCCGAGCGCGCGGGCGCCGCTCCCGCTGCGCCGGCGGGCGCTGCCGGGCGCACCACGCCGTGACCGAAGGCGACACCGCGGGCGGCCCGCCGAGCTGGCAGCGCCGCGCGTTGGTGCTGCTGGTGTGGGCGCTCGTCCTGCTGGCAGGCGCATTGCAGATTGCGCGAACGCATTTCAGCGCCGACCTTTCGGCTTTCCTGCCCAAGAGCCCCGACGTGCGGCAGCAGGTGCTCATCGAGCAATTGCAAAGCGGCGTGGCTTCGCGCACGCTGCTGCTCGGTATCGAAGGCGGAGCGAGCGTGGAGCAGCGCGCCGCGGTGTCGCGCGCCGTGGCCAAGGCCATGCGCGAAAGCCGGCTGTTCGACCTGATCCAGAACGGCGACACGGGCGACTGGTCCGAAGCCGGCACCTGGGTGTTCGAGCACCGCTATCAGCTTTCGCCGGGCGTCAAACCCGAACAGTTCACCGTCGATGGGTTGCGCGACGCAATCAACGAAACGCTGTCGATGCTCGGTACGCCGGCGGGCAACGTGATCAAGCCCTTGCTCGACCGCGATCCGACCGGAGAAACGCAGCGCATTGCAGTCGACCTGGCCCCGGCCAGCGCACCGCGCAGCGAGGACGGCGTGTGGATGTCCCGCTCGGCGCCGCGTGCGCTCATGATTGCCACCACGCGCGCAGCGGGCAGCGATCTCGATGCTCAGGCTGTTGCCATTGCACGCGTGCATGCGGCCTTCGACGCCGCAACGCGCGACATGGGCGAGGCCAAGCCCAAGCTGCTGCTCAGCGGCCCGCCGGTGTTCTCGGTGCTGAGCCGCGACAAGATCAAGACCGAAGCGACCCATCTCGCCATCGTGGGCGGCATCGTGATGGGCGGGTTGCTGCTGCTGGCGTTCGCGTCGCCGCGTGCGCTGGTCATCGCATTCTTGCCCGTGGCCACGGGCGTGGTCATCGGTACGGCCGCGGTGAGCGTGGTGTTTGGCTCCGTGCACGGCATGACGCTGGGCTTTGGCAGCACGCTGATCGGAGAGACGGTCGACTACGCCATCTATTACCTCATCCAGGCGCGCGGCGCCGCTGTTGCGGGCACTGGTTGGGCGAGGTGGCGCGACGTGCATTGGCCCACGGTGCGGCTCGGGCTGCTCACATCGGTGTGCGGCTTTGCGGCGCTGGTGTTTTCCGGCTTTCCTGGTCTCGCGCAGCTCGGCGTTTTCTCCATCGCGGGGCTCGTGGCAGCTGCACTTGCCACGCGCTACGTCTTGCCAATGCTCGCGCCGGACGGCGCCACCGGCATGGGCATGCGCAAATACATGGCGCGCGGAGCCGGCCTGCTGGTTCGCGGCCTGCCGCGCCTTCGCTGGGTGCTGGCCGGCCTGGGCGTTGCCGCACTGGCGCTGGTTGTCTGGCAGGGCGGCCATCTGTGGCGCGCCGATCTCGGTGCGATGAGCCCGGTGCCCAAGTCGGCCCAGCAGCTCGACGAAATGCTGCGCGCCGATATCGGCACCGGAGACGGCAGCACGCTGGTGGTGGTCTACGGTGCCGACGAAGAGGCCGCTTTGCGCAATACCGAGGCGGCCGCGGCACGGCTCGAGGCGCTGGTCGACAAGGGCGAACTGGGCGGCTTCGAAACCGTGACGCGCGTGCTGCCGAGCATGGCAACCCAGGCGGCACGCCTGGCCAGCCTGCCCGATGGCGAAGCGCTGCGAACCCGCCTTGCCGAGGCCACGCAGGGGTCGCCGTTGCCGGCCACGCGCCTGGGGCCCTTCCTGGCCGAAGTCGAAGCCGCGCGCAAGCTGGCGCCTGTGCGGCGTGCGGACCTGAAGGATGGACCGCTCGGTTCGGTCGTCAACACGCTCATGTACCAACGGCCGGGCGGCGGCTGGTCGACGCTGGTGGTTCTGCACCCGGGCCCGAAATTCAACGCAGAGCGGCTCGAGGCGGCTCTTGCGGGGGTACCCGAAGTGCAGGTGGTCGACGTAGGCCGCGAACTGGCCGGCCTCTACCAGCGCTACCTGCACGAAGCCTTCGTGCAAGTGCTGCTCGGCGCCTTGGCCGTCGTGGTGCTGCTCGGCATCTACCTGCGTTCGGGCCGGCGCCTGCTTGCGGTGTGCCAGCCGCTGGTGGTCGCGGTGGTGCTCACCCTTGGCGGCATGGCTGTGCTCCAGGTGCCGTTGGGCATCTTGCACTTGGTGGGGCTGCTGTTGATCGTGGCGGTTGGCTCCAATTACGCGCTCTTTTTCGACCAGTTGCGTGTTTCCGGCCGAGCCGATGAAGACACACTGGCCTCGCTGATGCTGGCCAATGTGACCACGGTGGTCTCCTTCGGGCTGATCGCGATTTCGGATATTCCGGCGCTTTCGTCGATCGGCCGCGTGGTCGCACCCGGCGCCTTGCTCGCGTTGCTGCTCTCGGCCGCCTTCGCGAGCCGGGTGACGCCGCCGACCGCGCGCGGCTGATGGGAGAATCCTGCGCCATGTCTTCCGCATCCGCCGCCACTTCCGGACCCTGGCCCTTGCCTCCGGCCATCCGCGCGAGTGCGGTCGTGCACATGGCTGCCATCGGCGCGGGCGCGCTGGTGCCAGGGGCGATGCCCTGGGCCATCGGTGCGGTCGTGCTGAACCACGCGCTCATTACCGGCGCGGGGCTCACGCCGCGCAGCAGTCTTCTGGGCCCGAACGTTACGCGCTTGCCCGATGCAGCCGGCGCCAGGCGCGAAGTGGCCATCACCATCGACGATGGCCCCGAGCCCGAGGTAACGCCGCGCGTGCTCGACCTGCTGGACGCCCATGGGCAGCGCGCAACTTTCTTCTGCATTGCCGAGCGCGTGCTTGCGCACCCGGCTCTCGCGCGCGAGATCGTGGCGCGGGGCCACAGCATCCAGAACCACACAGCGCGGCACCGGCACAATTTTTCCTTTCTCGGCCCTCGCGGCTTTGCCAGCGAAATAGCGCGGGCGCAAGACATCCTGGCTGAAACCATCGGCCAGCGTCCCACCTGTTTTCGTGCGCCGGCAGGCTTGCGCAACCCGTTCCTGGAGCCGGTGCTGCATCGCCTCGGTCTTTCGCTCGTAAGCTGGACCCGCCGCGGCTTCGACACGCGCGAAGGAAATCCCGCCAAGGTCATGGCGCGCCTTGCCCGCAATCTGCAGGCGCGCGACATCTTGCTTCTGCACGACGGCAACGCCGCGCGCACCCCCGAAGGAAACCCCGTTTTGTTGGAGGTATTGCCCTTGCTGCTCGAACGCCTGCGCGCCGATGGCCTCAGCGCCGTCACCTTGCCCGAGGGCCTGAAGCCATGAGTGCGGTGCTGCCTTCTTCAACCGGCACGACCGACAGCGCATGGCGCGAACTGCATGAGGCCGCCACCATTCCCTACAAGAAGGGCGGCAGCTTTGCGTGGCATTTCGCGCGCGGCAAGCTGGGGCGCGATCCGGTCTTTCGCGGGTTGCTCGAGCGCGGGCTGATCGGGCCGGAGCATCGGCGCGTGGTCGACATCGGCTGCGGGCAGGGGCTGTTTGCCAGCCTGCTCGCATCGATGAGCCGCATGCAGGCGCAGGGCCGCTGGCCCTCGTCCTGGAAGGCCACGCCGCCGGCCGCCGACTACACGGGGATCGAACTCATGCCCAAGGACGTGGCGCGTGCCGAAGCTTCCATCGGGCATTTGCAGCCCGCGCCGAAGCTGGTCTGCGCCGACATGTGTACGGCGCCGCTGCCGGAGTGCGACCTGGTCGTGATTCTCGACGTGCTGCACTACGTGAACATCGACGCGCAAGACGGCGTTCTGCAGCGCGTGCGGGATGCATTGCAGCGCGGCGGCAAGCCGAACGCACGGCTGCTGCTGCGCGTGGGCGACGCATCGAGCAAGCGAGGCTTTGCCATCAGCCAGTGGGTCGACCGCACGGTAACGCGCATCCGCGGCCACAAGGTGTCGCCCACCTGGGGCCGTCCGCTGGCCGACTGGATCGCGGTGCTGCAGCGGCTGGGTTTCAGTGTGCAGAGCATTCCGATGAGCGAAGGCACACCCTTTGCCAACGTGCTGCTGGTGGCCGACCTGGAGCCCTCTGCGTGACGACGAGCCCGCAAACGCTCGACCGCGCAGGCATTGCGCAGCGCATTCCGCACAGCGGCAGCATGTGCCTGCTCGACCGGCTCGAGCGTTGGGACACCGAATCCATCCATTGCAGCACCCGCACGCATGCGCAGCCGGACAACCCGTTGCGGACGGCGGACGGCCTGCTTGCGCCCAATGCCATCGAATACGCAGCACAGGCCATGGCGCTGCACGGGGGCCTGTTGGCTGCCGAGGGAAGCACGCCCTCAGCCGGCTTCCTGGCGAGCGCGCGCAATGTGCGTTTCTCGGTTGCTCGCCTCGACGACATTGCGGGCGCACTGCAGGTGCAGGCGCGGCGCCTTTCGGGCGATACCAACCAGATTCTTTATGAATTCGCGGTGAAGGACAGCGACGGCCTCATGCTGGCCGAAGGCCGCGCCGTGGTGGTGCTGAACACACCGCTTGCAACCGGAGCGACCATCGCATGAACCTCGAAGGAAAACGCGCATTGATCACCGGCGCGAGCGGCGCACTGGGCACCGCCATGGCCGAGCGCCTGGCACGCGACGGCGCCACGGTGCTGCTGCACGCCAATTCGCGGCCCGAAGCGGTGGAGCAGTTGGAAGCCACGATTGCAGCCGCAGGCGGCAAGGCCGAGTGCCACGTGTTCGACCTGCGCAGCGACGAGGCTTGCCGCGTGGCGTGCGAGCGCATGCTCGAGGGCGGGCCGGTCCAAATCATTGTCAACAACGCGGGTGTGCACGACGATGCGGTGCTGCCCGGCATGCGCGCCGAGCAGTGGCACAAGGTCATCGACATTTCGCTCAACGGCTTCTTCCGGGTGACGCAGCCGTTGCTGTTGCCGATGATGCGCACCCGCTGGGGCCGCGTGCTCAATATCTCGTCCGTCTCGGCGCTGACCGGCAACCGCGGGCAGGTCAACTATGCGGCTGCCAAGGGTGCGCTCAACAGCGCGACCAAGGCGTTGTCGCTCGAAGTGGCGTCGCGCGGTGTCACGGTCAACGCCATTGCGCCGGGCATCATCGCCTCGCCCATGGCCGATGCCACCTTCGACCCCGCCATGGTCAACCAGATGGTCCCCATGAAGCGCGCCGGAACGCCACAGGAAGTGGCGGCACTGGCCTCGTTCCTGGCCAGCGACGAGGCGGCCTACATCACGGGGCAGGTGATTTCGATCAACGGCGGAATGATCTGAGTCTTGCTGCCGGGCGCGCCAACAAAGAAGCGCTATGCCTGAAACGGCGGAATCCCGCGCAGCTTGCGATAAACCAGCCCAGGTAGCCGCAGCACGAATTCGACCATCAACCGCGTGTGCATCCAAGTCAGCAGCACGTTGTCGCGCCCGTAGCGAAAGTGCGAAACCCCGCCTTCCTCGGCGCTCAGGTACTTCACCGGCGCATCGATGTTCACCGGCTTGACGCCGCGCCACGCCAGCCGCACGACGGCTTCGGTGTCGAAGTCGAAGCGGCGCATCCAGGGCTGCCGCGCCATCACGGCGATCAGGTCGGCCACCGGGTACACGCGAAATCCGTAGAGCGAATCGCCCACGCCGGCGAACAGGGTTTCGAGTTGGGTCCAGCCGTTGGACACGCGCCTTCCGCGCACGCGCAGCAGCGGGGCGGAGGCGTCGAACACCGGGCGGCCGAGCACCATGGTTTCGGGCCGCGCCTCTGATGCGGCCATGAACGAAGGAATGAGGTCTGCCGGATGCTGGCCATCGGAATCCATGGTCAGCGCATGCGTGAAGCCGGCCTCGCGTGCCGCTCGCAGGCCGTGCAGCACGGCCGCGCCCTTGCCCTGGTTTTGCGGCAGCAGCCAGACCCGCAGGCTCGGGTCGCCGGCGGCCATTTGCTGAAGGCGTTCGCCGGTGCCGTCGGTGCTGCCGTCCACCACCACCCACACGGGGTTCCATTGCGCGCGGGCCGCTTCGACGGTCGAGAACAGGCGCTCGCCCGTGTTGTAGCTGGGAATCAGGACAAGGTGTGTGCGCGAGGCGTCTGGCATGCGGGGGACGCGTCGGTGGCGCGCTGTTCCATATTTTGGCGAAAGTATTGTTCCAGCTCCGATTGCAGCACGTGGCTGTCCTGCATGGGCGCAAAACGCTGGCCCAGGCGGAGCGTGAAGACGATGGGCAGCGGCGGCACACGCCACAGCGGCCATCCCTTGCTGAGATACGGCGAGTCGGTTTCGATGAACACGGTCTGGATGGGTGCCTGCGCAAGCTTGGCGATCAGCGTCACGCCGTGTCCGAACGGGTTGAGCGGCGGCGTTACCGTGCGCGTGCCTTCCGGAAAAATGACCAGCTGCCCACCGTTGCGGAGGTCTGCCACTGCCAGGCGCACCATGGTGCGCGCCGATTCGTTGCTGATGTAGCGCGCAAGCCGCGCCCCCGCGCCCAGAAAAATGTTGCGCAGCAGGTCGGCCTTCATGATGCAGGCGCTGCGCGGCAGCCGCGCCACCAGCAGCAACGCATCGAGCATCGTGGGGTGATTGGCAACAAAGATCACGCCGGGCTCGCTGCGCATCGGGTCGAGGCAGCTCGCGTCGATGCGCATCATTCCGGTTATGGAGGCCAGGCCCCAGAACATGCGGTACGCAAAGGCAATGGTCAGGCGGCCCAGCTTGCGGGCGGGTGCTTCCGGCATGACCGGATAAAGCAGCATGGCAACAAAATTCCAGACCAGCGAAATCAGGCCCAGGAACAGCAGCAGCGCGTAGAGCATCAACGCGAGCGGAATGGTCGTGAGAATGCGCAGCACGCGGGTCATCGACGTCTTGCCGGTCTGGTCGGATCGCAACGACGGGTCAAGCCAGCAGGCGGCCCGGGGCGACAGCATGGGCCTCGATTTCCACCAGCAAGTCGCTTCGGCAGATGTCCGCCTCCAGGTAGACCGCATGGCGGATCATCGGCGCGTTGGCGCCGAGCGCGTTCTCGAGCACGCTGCGCACCGCGTCGGTGTCCGACGGGTGGCGCACATAGACCACGCAGTCGAGCATGGCAAGCGAAAACGTGGCCGTGACCTGGCTGTTGGCCGCCGCGATCACCGCTTCGAGGTTGCGCAGCGTTTCGCGCGTTTGCTCCAGCACGTCTCCCTGGTGAACTGTTTCGTGGCCCACGATGCTTGCGGTGCCCGAGATGAAAAGCGCCACGTCGCCGTTGCCGACATCGGCCAGCGCGGCTCGCGAAAAGGTGGGCGAGCGCGGGCCGTAGGTTTCGGGATAGCGGTAGGCGGAAACCTGGCGCGGGTTTTCGACCGGCACAGGGGCTGTTTGTCCGGCCAGGAACCGTATCGACAGCGCGCCTTGGTGAATGCCCAGCGCGCAAGCCGCCGGAGCGCCTTCGAACGCGGCGCGGCCGGCTTCGAAAAACGCCTCTTGGCGCCCTAGATTGAACTGGCGGTAGCGCTCCAGCCCGCCGCCGTCGGCATTGATTTGCGGCAGGTAGTTCCAGATGCGCAGCAAGTGCGGTGTTGCCGCCTGGTCGAGCGTCTTGAACAGGTCGCGATAGGCACTGTGCGCAATTTCGGCCAGGTTCTGTTTTTCCGCGGATTCGTCGATGTCGATGGCGCCCAGAAGCCACTGGCCGTTGCTGCGCCAGCGGGCAATGCCGGTGGTGCCTGATTGGACGTGCCCATTGTTCACGTGCCACACGTCCGCCATGGCGCCATGCGCCGAAAGCACGCGTGCGTTGACGGTGGGCATCCACGCCACGCCGTGCGGCGTGCCGTAGCCCAGCGCGGCAAAAGGCGCGTTGCCGTTGGCGGCCAGCGCGAGGCTGTCGGACAGTGAAAGGCGCTCGACGCGCAGATGGGAAATTTCGCCCTGTACTCGCACGGTCAGCCGGCCTCGACGGTGTTTTCTGGCTTGCGGGCCATGTATTCGGAAAAAACGCCAAGGCTCGCGTGCCGGCGTACATCGGTAAAGCCGGCGGCGCGCAAGGCTTCCAGCACGCGCTCGGGCGCAATGCAGGCCTCGATGGTGTCCCAGTAGTAGCGCCACAGTTCCGAAGTGTTGCTGCGGCGGCCGACGACGCGGGCAATCAGCGGCACCACCGCACGCATGTAGCCCTTGAGCAGGGCGGTGGCAATGCGGCCTTCGGGCTTGGTTATTTCGAGCACCACGAGGCGTCCGCCAGGGCGCAGCACGCGGTGGAACTCGCTGAAAGCGGCGGCCACGTCGCTGATGTGGCGCATGGCATAGCCCATGCTCACAAAGTCGCAGCTGGCATCGGGCCGGGGCAGGGCTTCCGCCACGCCCGGCACCAGTTCGACGCCCGGCAGGTTGATCTGTTCCATCATGCCCACGCTGGGATCCACGCCCACCAGCTTGCCCGTCGGGCCGATGATCTTGAGCGCCTCGCGTGCGACCAGCCCGGTGCCGATGCCCACGTCGAGCACCTGCGCGCCCGCACAGAGCCCGGCTTGCGTCAGGGCGGCCCGCCGGTAGGCCGGGCCGGTGCCGAAGGCGAGCACGCTTTCGATGCGGTCGTAGTCGGCGGCGGTGCTGTCGAAGATGCGGCGCAGAAACGCCTGGTGCTCCGCCTCGTTCTTGTAATACAGCGGCAGGGGGGTGTGCGGCGGAAGGATGGCCGGATTCCCGGGAGCGACAGAAGGCGATGGCGTCATCGAGGGATTATCACCAAAAGACATGGCCGCTTCGGCTCGGCGGCCCGGCCGTTGCGTGCGCCGGACAGTAAACTCGGAGCCTGCTTTGAAAACACAGGATTGCGAGAGAAAAGTCATGGCCGGACATAGCAAATGGGCAAACATTCAGCACCGGAAGGGCCGCCAGGACGAGAAGCGCGGAAAGCTCTGGACGCGCGCCATTCGCGAAATCATGGTGGCCGCACGTGCTGGCGGGGGCGACCTCAGCGGTAACCCCCGGTTGCGGCTGGCGGTCGAAAAAGCCAAGGCAGTCAACCTGCCGATCGACACCGTCAAGCGCAACATCGACAAGGCCACCGGAAACCTCGAAGGCGTGAATTACGAAGAAATTCGTTACGAGGGGTACGGAATCGGCGGCGCGGCGATCATCGTCGACACCATGACCGACAACCGCGTGCGCACCGTGGCCGAAGTGCGCCACGCATTTTCCAAGCACGGCGGCAACATGGGCACCGAAGGGTCGGTGGCTTTCCAGTTCAAGCACTGCGGCCAGATCATCTTTGCGCCCGGCACCGATGAAGACAAGGTGATGGAGCTTGCACTCGAGGCCGGCGCCGAAGACGTGGTGACCGATGACGACGGCGCCA
The DNA here is from genome assembly GCF_029919115.1 of Variovorax paradoxus. Classification (NCBI taxonomy): domain Bacteria; kingdom Pseudomonadati; phylum Pseudomonadota; class Betaproteobacteria; order Burkholderiales; family Comamonadaceae; genus Variovorax; species Variovorax paradoxus. The sequence continues at coordinate 2,416,028 of NZ_CP123990.1, read as the reverse complement.
TCGAAGTGCTCACCGCCGTCGGCGACTTCGAAGCCGTCAAGAATGCGCTGGAGGCCGCCGGCCTGAAGCCCGAGGTGGCCGAGGTCACCATGCGGCCCGAAAACACCGTCGAAATAACCGGCGAAGACGCGGCCAAGATGCAAAAGCTGCTCGATGTGCTCGAAGACCTGGACGACGTCCAGGAGGTCTATCACAACGCGGCGCTTTCCGAATGAACGACACACAGCGAATGAAGGCCTGCGAATGAAGGTACTGGTAATTGGAGGAGGGGGCCGCGAACACGCCTTGGCGTGGCGCCTGGCGCAGGCCAACCGGGTCAGCCGCGTGTACGTGGCGCCGGGCAATGGCGGCACCGTGAGCGACGAGCGCTACGACTGCATCGACATCACCGAGCCCGCCGCGCTGCGCGAATGGGCCATGAAGGAAAAGATCGCGCTCACAGTGGTGGGCCCCGAGGCGCCGCTGGCTGCCGGCGTGGTCGATGAATTCCGCGCGCACGGCTTGCGCATCTTCGGCCCCACGCAGGCCGCGGCGCAGCTCGAAAGCTCCAAGGCGTTTTCCAAGGCGTTCATGAAGCGCCACAAGATCCCGACCGCCGAATACGAGGCCTTCACCGATGCGGCCGCAGCCCATGCGTACATCGATGCCAAGGGCGCGCCCATCGTCGTCAAGGCCGACGGCCTGGCCGCGGGCAAGGGCGTGGTGGTGGCCATGACGGCAGAAGAAGCGCACGAGGCGGTTGACTTCATGCTGGTCGACAACAAGTTCGGCGTGTCGCACAACGACGGCGGCGCGCGCGTCGTCATCGAAGAATTTTTGCAGGGCGAGGAAGCCAGCTTCATCGTGCTGTGCGACGGCAAGAACGTGACCGCGCTGGCCACCAGCCAGGACCACAAGCGCCTGCTGGACAACGACGAAGGCCCCAACACCGGCGGCATGGGTGCCTATTCGCCCGCGCCGGTGGTCACGGCCGAGGTGCACGCGCGCGCCATGCGCGAAATCATCCTGCCGACGATTCGCGGCATGGAAAAAGACGGCATTCCATACACCGGCTTTCTCTACGCCGGCCTCATGATCGATCCGTCGGGCCATCCGAAGACGCTCGAGTTCAACTGCCGCATGGGCGATCCCGAGACGCAGCCGATCATGATGCGGCTCAAGTCCGATCTGTTCGAGGTGTTCTGGCACGCGACCGACGGCACGCTCGACCAGGTCGAGCTGCAATGGGACCGGCGCGTGGCCTTGGGCGTGGTGATGGCGGCGCATGGCTATCCGCTGTCGCCGCGCAAGGGCGACCGCATTACCGGCATTCCGGCCGAGGCGCCCGATGCCGTGGTGTTCCATGCCGGCACCACGCAGCAAGACGGCGAACTGAAAACCAGCGGCGGCCGCGTGCTTTGCGTGACCGTGCTGGCCGACAGCGTGAAGCTCGCGCAGCAGCGCGCGTATGAGGTTGCGGCGCGCATCAACTTCGATGGCGCGCAGTACCGCAAGGACATCGGGCATCGCGCGGTTCATGCGCGCAACCCCCAGGCTTGATGCAGCAGACCAATCCGGCAGCGGTGGGCGACTACCTGCGGAGGCTCCAGCAGGAGATCGTCGCGGCGGTAGAAGCGGCGGACGGCGGCGCCTGCACGCGCGACGCATGGCAAAAGGAACCCGGAGAGGTTCTGCAGGGCAACGGCCTCACCTGCATTCTCGAAGGCGGCGAACTGTTCGAGCGCGCAGGCTGCGGTTTCTCGCAAGTGCGTGGCCCCAAGCTGCCGCCTTCGGCCACGCAGAACCGGCCTGAACTTGCCGGGGCGCCCTTCGAGGCCATGGGCGTGTCCCTGGTGTTCCACCCGCGCAACCCTTATGTGCCCATCGTTCACATGAATGTGCGCATGCTGGCCGCGCTGCCCGAGGGCAAGGAGCCGGTGTGCTGGTTCGGCGGCGGCATGGACCTGACGCCTTGCTACGGCTTCGAGGAAGACGCGGTGCACTTTCACACCGTATGCCGCGACGCACTCGCTGCCTTCGGCGACGACAAATACCCGCGCTTCAAGACCTGGTGCGACGAGTATTTCTTCCTGAAGCACCGCAACGAACAGCGCGGCGTGGGCGGCATCTTTTTCGACGACTTCGCCGAGGGCGGTTTCGAAAACGCGTTTGCCATGCTGCGTTCGGTGGGCAATGCCTTCTTGCCGGCGTACCTCCCAATTGTCCAGCGCCGCCGCGGCATGCCATGGGGCGAGCGCGAACGGGCGTTTCAACTGTACCGGCGCGGGCGCTACGTCGAGTTCAACCTCGTGTGGGACCGCGGCACGCACTTCGGGTTGCAGTCCGGCGGGCGCACGGAGTCGATCCTGCTTTCGATGCCGCCCCTTGCAAGCTGGGCCTACCGCCAGCAGCCCGAGCCCGGCAGCCCCGAGGCGGCTCTGTCCAGCGACTTCATCGTGCGGCGCGACTGGTTGTGAGCCCCTCCGGCGCTCCCCGCATCGGCGTTTTCGGCGGCGCATTCGATCCGCCTCACAACGCCCACGTGGCTTTGGCCGAAGCAGCGCTTTCGCAGCTCGGCCTGGCCGAGCTGCACGTCATTCCCACCGGGCAGGCCTGGCACAAGAGCCGCGCGCTCACGCCGGCGCAAGACCGCCTTGCAATGACCCGGCTGGCTTTCTCCGGTTTGAAGGGCACGGTGGTGGTCGACAGCCGCGAA